>NZ_JAIUIS010000026.1:0-45602 GCF_020165765.1 Mesorhizobium sp. B264B1B | reverse complement strand
CGGCTGCTACTGAGCAGCCGCGAACCGGATCGCACCGGGGGATCTCTCCCGGCAGGCATCGGGCGCAGGCTCATCGGGCTGGTGGGGCCAAAGCGGATCGGAACGTTCAGTTGAAGATAGACATGTTCGAAGTTTTTTGCAGCGGCCCGCATTCGGGCCGCTCGCGGCGTTTGCGGCTCGTGGCCAGCTGCCTGGCCCTGTCGCTCGCCCTGCCGCGGATCGCCCTTGCCGACGAGTATCATCTGGGATCGCAAGACAAGCTCACCATCCGTATCGCGGAGTGGCAGACCGTGGAAGGCACGTTCCGCGACTGGTCGGCGGTGAATGGCGTATACACGGTCGGGCCGGCCGGAATGCTGTCGGTGCCTTTCGTCGGCGAGCTGCCGGCATCCGGCAAGACAACGGCCGAAGTCGCGGCGGCGATCGGCGAGGCGCTGCAGCACAAGCTCGCCTTGTCGGACCGGCCCGAGGCATCGGTGGAAATGGCGCAGTTCCGGCCGTTCTATATTTCGGGCGAGGTGCAGAACCCCGGGCAATTCCCCTATGTGCCCGATCTTACGGTGCTGAAGGCGGTCAGCATCGCCGGCGGCATCCGGCGAAGCGCCGACTACGGTCCGCAGCTCGGCAAGGACCTGGTCACCGCCAAAGGCAATTTCGACATATATGACGATCAGCGCGTTCGACTGATCGTCAAGCGCGCGCGCATCGATGCCGACCTTGCGGGCAAGTCGAGCTTCGACGTGCCGAAGGAGGTCGAGGGCGACCCGAGACTGCAGGCCATCGTCGCGGACGAGATGACGATCCTCACGGCTGACCAGAAGGCGCTGAAGCTGAAGCTAGAGGCGCTCAGCGACCTGAAAGGGGTTCTGCAGGCCGAGATCGAATCGCTGCAGAAGAAGATCGTCAACCAGCAGAAGCAGGTCGACCTGGCGCAGCAGCAACTCACCAGCATCGGTCCGCTGGCCCAGAAAGGCCTGGTCGCCAACGCAAGGCTGCTGGATTCACAGCAGTCCGTCACCGACCTTCAGGGCAAGATCCTGGACTACGAAACGGCCATCCTCACCGCCAAGCAAGCGATCAGCAAGGCAACGCAGGATGCCATCGACGCCCAGAACACGCTGAGCTCGAGCCTCGCCGCCGATCGGCAGCAGACCGAAGCCGACCTGAACGAGGCCGCGCTGAGGGTCAACATGCAGAAAGGATTGATGGCCCAGGCCACCGATCCCGCCACCGTGGCCGCCAGCGCAACCAACGAAGAGCCCACCCTGATCTATTCACTGCTGCGCGCTGCCGACGGCAAGACAAGCGAGATTGCGGTCAAGGAAGACACGCCGGTGCTGCCGGGCGATGTGATCAAGGTCAAGCTGGCGCCAATGCCCAGCCAGTAGGCGGTCGATAAGAGCAGTTCACCGTTCACGAAAACGGTGAGCTGCTCTATCCGTTTGTTTTTGCGCAATTCCGGACGGAAAGCGCTGCGCGCTCTTCCCGGTACACACTTTTCCTGAAATCACCCTGGAGCGGGGCGGCGTTTGAGCGAATCGCCAGCGCTCTATCGCCTTGTCTTGACGCAAGCCCAACAGGAAACCGATCCGCACTCATCGAGCCGCATCGGTGCCAGGCTCCGGCCCGCTCCAGCCTCTGGCGGCATTCGCCTCCTCGATCCTTGCCGCAGACAGGCGAGGACGGGCAACGGGCAGCCGCGCCAGCTTGAAGAAGCTGAAATACATCAGGAAGGAACCCATGATGTAGGGGTTGAGGATCTCGACCTCGACGAAGGAGCGGATCAGGAGCAGCACCATGACGCCGGCCAGAACGACCGAATCCGCCCGCCATGTCCCGAACGCCACCGCCGAGACATGGCCGTAGAGCGTGCGCAGGATGACCAGCGAAACCAGCGTCGCCCCGACGAAGCCGAGTTCGACAAGGGCTTCGATGTAGGTGTTGTGGAAGTGGAAGCCGGTGCGGGTGGTGATGTAGAACTCGTTCCACAGGCGCTCGGCCTCGGCAAAGCCCTGGACCCAGTATGCGGCATAACCGACGCCGAGCATGGGCGCCCTCTGCGCGGCGTTCCAGCCCTGCTCCCACAGATAGGTGCGCCCGGTGAGCGTCGAATCCTTGCCGAACAGGCCGAGGACGAAGTCCATGAGGCCGAGATTCAGCGCCACAAGGATAGCGACGACCAGCATGCCTGTGCCGACCAGGAAGATCACCCGGCGGTAGCGTCGCGACAGCACCTTGCTCATGGCAAGCAGCATCACCAGCGCCAGCACCGCCGGTGTCGAGGCCATCGAGGTGGCCGAATGCGAGATGACCAGCAGATAGGCCGACAAAAGCACCACCGGCACGGTCAGGAACAGGCTCAGCCGGCCGTGCCTGAGGAAGGCGATGAAGACGACGCTGAAATAGATACCGAGGGAGGCGACGAAGCCGATCTGGTTCTTGGAGGCGAAGGCGCCGACGAAATTATAAGTGCCGTCGAGGACGTCCTCGGAATAGGCCCCGACCTTGAGAGAGTAGAGCAGGACGACGAATATGCCGACCAGGGCGCCGATCGTCAGGGTCCGCACACTGACGGCTCGCGCCGCGACATAGGCGCAGGCGATGTGGGAGAAGTACTGGACGGCCGTTCTCGCGGTGATGCCGGGAGCGTCCGACCAGAAGACGGAGAAGCATACATAGGCCGCGAACGACAATGGCAGCCAGGCGCTAGACAGATGCCGCAGGAACCGCCTGTAGTCGACCATGATGAGGGGCAGCCACACCGCATAATAGGCCAGGATCAGCACCTGGCCGAATATGACGGAGTAGGAGAATGCCCAGACCGAGACGGCAACGGCAAAACTGCCGTAGACCGAGTTCCTCTCGGGATCGACCAGCAAGGACTTTGGAATCTTCATCTCAGGTTCTCGCCGAGCCTACCCCGGACCGCCGCGTAGCCGGCAGGCATCTCCGTAAGAAGGGTGCAATCGACGGCATCTCCATTGTGCAGTGCAATATAACCTATCGCGCCGCGCGCTCAATGGCAAATGCGGTCACCTTGTCTTACAGCCAGGCGAGCGCCGAGAGATCAGGTCCGGGACACGCCCGGACGGGATCGGACTTCTCTTTCCATTGCCGGCCTCTCCATCGAGGCCGCAACCAGCCGTGCGCGCTACCAAAGTGCTCCGCCGGTGACCTGTATGTTTTCCATGGTGATGCCCTTGGCCATATCCGAGCAGAGGAACACGGCCAGCGCCGCGATCTCCTGCGGCTGGAGGATGCGCTGCTGCGGGTTGCCCCTGGCGATCTCGGCCATCGCGTCCTCGGCCGTGCGGCCCTTGCCCTCGCGCTCGACGACCTGCGCCACGTTGCGGCGCATCAGTTCGGTCTCGACCCAGGTCGGGCTGATCATGACGCAGGTGACGCCATGCGCCGCCCCTTCGAGCGCCACGCAACGGGTGAGGCCGAGGAGACCGGCCTTGGAGGCGCAGTAAGCGGGATTGTCCTTCCAGCCGACCGAGGCGGCGGTCGAGCCGATGTTGACGATGCGGCCCCAGCCGCGCTCGATCATGCCGGGCAGCACGGCGCGGGTGGCGCGGAAGGCGCCGGTGAGATTGGTGTCGACGATCTTGTCCCACAGCGCGTCGGAATGGCCGCAGACCGGCTGCTCGGCCGTGGTGCCGGCGGCGTTGACCAGGATGTCGACAGGACCCACCGCCGCCTCGGCGTCGGCCGCGAAACGGTTCGTGACGTCGCTGTCGCGCACGTCAAGATGGGCGGCGTAAATCCTCGTTCCATGCGCGCCGAGAGCCGAACGCACGCGCTCTATCTCGTCAGCGCCGGGATAGTAGGCGGCGTCGGATCTCTCCACGCCGCCAGGTGCGACATAGGAACCGACAGCGACATTGGCGCCGGCCTGCGCCAATGCCGTGGCAATCGCCAGGCCCATTCCGGAGAAGCCACCGGTGACGATTGCGCCGCGGCCGGAAAGGTTTGTCATCGGGCATGGCCTCCGCGCGGCACGGGACGGTCCATCAGTCCCGAGAGTATCTGAACTTCATAGGCCAACATAACCTTCGGAGCCGGTGACGAAACTTGTGTCCTTGCCATCAGCTTTCCTTGTCCATCGGCTCCAGCGGCTTGCCCAGCCAATCGCGGTAGAAACCTTCCAGGTCGGGTTCGAAATCATGGACGATGGGATAACCCGGCGCCGCGGCCTCGACCTCGTGCAGCGTGCCGCATTGCGGACAGATGAACTCGCGGATTTCCATCCATTCGGGATCCGGCAGGTCGCTGTTGGGATAGATCTCGCGCAGCGCCTCCTCGCTGTCGCGCACGATGATCGAAGCCTTCAGCTTCCAGTTCTTGCGGTAGTCGCCGAAGGAATTGCCGCATTCGCAACGGGTTACCCGCTCATCGCCGCTCTGGCAGATGAAGAGGTGGTCGCCCACGGGGAGCAGTATCGGATCGCTCCAGCCGACACGGTCCTGCAAAACCGAAACATATTTGAAGAACCGGTCGTCATCCTTGTAGGCGCTCATGACGCGGCGCGTCTGCGGCCAGGGCAGCGTGCCCGCGACCAGATCGGCGATGACTTCCTTGCTGTATGAGGTCATGGTCCTTACTCCACGCCGAAGGTCGATTTGGCATCGACATCCCAGAAGCTTGAAAAATCCCTGGTGAAGCGCGGCGAAAGCTTGATGGCGCTGGCATACATCTTCTTCACCTCGGGCGCGAAATCGACCGCCTTCACCCGCTCGCGCTCCTTGGCCATCCACTCCGAGACCGGCCTGGCCCGAGCGAGCCGGCGCGACCGCATCTCGGCGCGGTGGCGCTTGGTGGCTTCGAGATCGGCGACGGGATAGCCGTCCTCGTCCTCGTCAAGCACGATCCCGAAGATATTTCCGGCAGCTTCCCTGGTGAGATAGCCGTTCTCGACGTCCGATGCTGTCTTGAGCGGGTCGCGCTCCAGCACGTCGCCATAGCCGCCCCCGCCATTGTAGGAATGGGTGAACACGTCGCCGGTTTTGTGGGGTGCGGTGATATAGGGCCCTTCCATCGTCACGTGCTGGCCTTCGAGCCGGACCTCGAGTTCGGAACGATAAGGATTGGTGCCGGTATGGTGCGCCAGCGGCGCGCCCTTTTGTGCAAGCTCGAAGATGTTGCTGTCGCGCACCGCACGGTGTTTTTGGCAGGTCGGCGCCGGATAGCCGCCGCAGAGCCCGCCATTGTCGAAGACGCGCGAGGAGTGTTCCGAGGTGACCAGCCGGAGATGGTCGGTCTTGCTGACCAGCCAGGTCGACAGGAAGGCGCAGCCGCCGCGATATTTGCCGGCGCCGCCGGAATTGGCAACGATCGAGCGGCCGATATAGACCATCGGCATGTTCTGTTCCCAGATCTCGATGTTGCCCATGTCGGATTCAGGGTTCCAGCCGACATAGGCGGTGTCCAGCCCGTCCTTGATGGCAAGCGCGCCGGAACCGGCAGCCGCGCATTCGAAATGCGCCATGCCGAACAGCGTGCCGTACTGGCTGGTTCCCCCCATCTCGATCATCGGGCTGTTGACCTGGCCGACGAAGGCCTCCTCGACGAAGCCGCGGGCGATGAATGATCTCGACAAGAGCCGCTGGAAAACGCCATAGGCCGGCAGGAGCAGCGCCCAGGACGTGGCCGTCGCCACCATCTCATTGTCGGGATTGGTCCAGGTGCCATGCGGCAGCTTCAGCTCCGTTGCCATCCAGGCGCCGTCATTGACCAGGCCTTCGAAATTCATGTGCTGGGTCAGCGTCACGAACATGCCGCCATCCATGCCGGCCGGCGTGCAGTTCATGGAATGGTAGCCCCAGGGCTGCGTGCCCTCGAAATCCATGATGATCTTGCCGCCCGTGGTGATCTCCATTTCGATCGGAATGTTGTAGAGCCAGTCGGGGTCGCCGAGCGGCTGGTAGCCCGGCTTGCCCTTGGTGACGTGACCGTAAAAAGTATGCCCCCGATAGATGCCGGGAACGGTCAGTTGTCGCGTGCGGGCGAGTTGCGCGCGGCGGCCCTCCTCGATGAATTCCTTGGACACCTTCATCCAGTAGTCGAGGCCGATCTCGTCGATCAGCGCCTTGACGCTTTCGCGCATGTCGATGCAGGAGGCGACCTTGGCCTTCTCGTCCAGCACCCAGTAGATGGGCATGCGCAGATTGCGCTCGCAGCGGATGACGTAGTCGCGCCGCAACTCGTCGTTCTGGCCGACTTTTTCGGCACAGACGAACAGGCCTTCGGTGAAGCGCTCCTGGGCCAGCGCCACGTCGCCGCCCGGCGTGATGCCGCCGGCCTCCAGCTCATGGCAGACGGCGCCGGCCCAGCCGACGAGCTTGCCCGAGTGGAAGATCGGCACCACGTCCATCACGTCGGGCACCTGCACCGTGCCGATGAAGGCGTCGTTGTTGGCGAAGATGTCGCCGTCGACGATGCGGGGATTTTCCTCGTAGCCTTGTCTGATCATCCATTTGATAAAACGGCTCATCGTGTGCACATGCACCATGATGCCGTTGGAGAGCGCGATGGCGTCGCCCTCGGGCGTGTAGATGGCGACGACCATCTCGCCGACCTCGCGCACGCCGGGCGAAGCCGAGATGCGACGCGCCATCTCGCGCGCCGAGACGCAGTAGGCGCGCAGCTTGGTGTGCAGCGTCTCGAATTTCAGCGGATCCTGGTTGCGCAGTTCGAGATCGGTAATGCCGTCATAGCAGCCGGTCTCGTCCATGAGCCGTTCGGATTCGATCAGCCGCTCGCGGAGGCGCAGGGCGGAGGCGGGTTTGTCCAGCATGGCGTTCGCCCTCTCAAGCGTGGGAGTAGTGGAGCAGCGTCCATTCGTCGACGAAGACACGGTCCCGCGGATGGACGACGAGGGTGGTGGCGGGGTGTTCGATGATGGCCGGGCCGGTCACCTCATGCCCCGGCAGCAGAAGATCCATCTCGTAGAGATCGGCCTTGTGCCAGCGGCCGCCAATATAGGCCTCGCGCACGCCCTTGTGCGCGGATGCGGGGCTTGAGGGGCCGAGCGGCCGCTTGAGCAGCACGGGCTTGACCTTGTCGGCGGTGGCGATCAGGCCGAGCTCGGTGATCGAGAAGCCGGCTTCGCCATAACGCGAGACGCGATGGTTGACCTTGGCGTAGACCGCCTCGAACTCGTCGATGACCTTGTACATGTCGCCGGCCGAATTGATCGCCGAGAGCGGCGCCATCACCTCGACGTCCTCGAGCTGGCCGGTATAGCGCATCATCAGGAACGGCACCGTCCTGATCTTGTCCAGCGCATGACCGTCGGCCACCATCTCGTCGACCGCGGCCCTGGTGAGATCGTCCCAGACCGCAGTCACTCTGGCACCGAAGGCCAGCAGCTCGGCCTCACTCGCCCGCGCGCCGATGTCGATCTGGGTCGATACCGAATGCCGGCGCATGAAATCCGCCGTGGTGCAGCCGAACGCGGAGAAGGCGGCGGCGAACTGGAAGGTGATGATATCCTTGAAGCCGATGCCCCTGGAGCAGCCGGCCAGATGCAGCGGCCCCGAGCCGCCATAGGAAAGCAATGTGAACTCCGAAGGGTGGATCCCCTGGCCGGAGATGACGCGGCGCAGCGCGTTGTTGGCGTCTGCTTCCAGCATGTCGATCATGCCTTCGGCGGCTTCATCCACGCCGACGCCGAGCAGACGGGAGCACTTTTCCTCGAAGGCCTTGCGCGCCTTCTCGACCTGCAGCACGACCTTGCCGCCGAGGAAATAATGCGGGTTCAGCCGACCGAGGATGGCGTCGCAATCGGCGATGGTCGGCTCGGTGCCGCCCCTGGCGAAGCAGATCGGGCCGGGGTCGGCACCGGCGCTTTCCGGCCCGAGCGAGACTTTCTTCGTCAGCGGATCGACCTTGAGGATCATGCCGGCGCCGGCGCCGATCGTGTCGAGATGCAGCGTCGGCACATTGAGCTTGAACCGGTCCATCAGCGGCTCGTTCTCGATCCGTGTCTGGCCGCGCGTGATGACGCCCATGTCGAAGGAGGTGCCGCCCATATCGGAGCAGATCAGCGAGTCATTGCCTATCAGCTTGCCGACATAAGCCGCGCCCAGAATGCCGCCGATCGGACCCGAGATCATGGTTTCGTGCAGGCGCGGATGATTGATCGAGGTGAGGCCGCCGAAGGAGAGCAGCGTCTGGACGCCATATCTGAAGCCGTATTTCTTCGAGACGTCCTCGATCCCCTTGAGCTGCTTGCGGCCGCGCGAGGTGGCGTAGGCCTCGATCAGCACCGAGTTCAGCCGCGACTGCTCGCGGATGACCGGGCGCACCTCATGGCTGCTGTAGACCAGGATGTCGGCTCCGGCGGCGGCGATCTCCTCGCGGCAGATCTCGGCGATGCGCTTCTCATGCACCGGATTGACATGCGAGAAGATCGTCATGATGCAGACCGCCTCGACCTTGTCGGCGATCAGCTTTTTCGCCGCGGCACGGACCTCATGCTCATAGAGCGGCAGGATGATGTCGCCGAACTGGTCGATGCGCTCGGTGACGCCGTGAGTGCGGCGGCGCGGCACCAGCGGATCGGGATGATGATGTGTCACAGCGTGCAGCCGGTCGGCATAGGAATAGTCGGCCCAGGCCTGCAGGCCGCGACCCATCAGGATCATGTCCTCAAGGCCCTTGGTGGTGATCAGGCCGAGTTTCCTGCCGGTGCGCGACAGCAGCGTGTTGAGCATGCCGGTGCCGGAATAGAGCACCACATTGACGCCCGAAAACAGGGCCTCGAGCGAGATGCCCCAGGCGTCCGCCGCGTCCTCGGCCGAGGCGAGGAACCCCTCGGCCTCGTTCTTCGGCGTCGTTGCCGACTTGCCGATCTTGAAGCGGCCGTCCTGATCGACAAGGATGGTGTCGGTCATGGTGCCGCCGGCGTCGATGCCGATGACGATGGGATTGGTAGAGATATGGTCCACGGGTCGCCTTCCCTTGCCGAGCATGACCACAGGCTAGATTCGCGGGACCGGATCGCGCCATATGCCTAAAGGCACAATGACGGGCGGGAGCTCGTCGCCGAAAAAGAGGCATGCGCATGGGCAACATCTGGGCGCCGCTCGCCATGGCGATCGCCGCCACCGGCACCGACAGGCATGTCGACTGCCTGATCGACCTGATCGGCGCCGACATCGCGCATGACCTGGTGACGGTGACGCGCTACTCGGCGACGCAGACGCCGCAATTCGTCAAGCACCGGCGCTTCTCCGACGAGATGGTGCGGCGCTACCTTGATAATTATTACGTGTTCGACCCCTTCTACGCTTCCTGGCGGCGCGAGCGCCGGCTGGGCATCATGCCGCTCAAGCGGCTGGCCGACGACGAGGCCAAACGCGGCCAGTACATAGCCGGCTTCCTCGCGCAATCGGAGATATGCGATGAAGTCGGCATCATGCTGGCCGATGGCGGCGACTGGTGCCTCGGCATTTTCCTCGATCGCTCGACGACGGCGTTCAAGGACAGCGAGATCGCCCTGTTGACCGAGCGGCTGCCGGTGTTCGAGGCGCTGCACGCGCTCGACATCAAGGCGCGCGGAAGCGATTTCTCGCGCAGTTCGGCGCCGTCCAGCCCCGGCGCCTCACCGCGCCAGCAGCCCACAATCCCGGCGAGCCTATGGCCGGAACTGTCGCTCAGGGAAAGAGAGCTCGTGCAATTGATCCTGGCCGGCCATCCGACCGCCAACATTGCCGAGCGGCTCGGCATCACCGTCGGCACGGTCAAGAACCATCGCCGGCGCATCTATGAGAAGCTCGACATCACCACCGAGCGGGAATTGTTCCTGCAGTTCTTCCTGTTCCGCTCGGACAAATAGGCCCGGCGCTGGTGGCGATGGTGCAAGCGCTGGGCAGGCAGATCGAGGGGAGCCCGGCATAACGCGCCTCAGGGATTGGCCCAGACGATCGAGGTGCATGCCGGCTTGAACTTGGCCGGCGGCGACCTCACAGTCACCCCCGAACATGGTTTCGCCGAGCGGAGCCGATTTGCGCCAGGACAGGGGAAAATGAGATGCCGACGATTCTCGCGGAACGGTTTGCCGGACGCTCGGCGGTGATTACGGGCGGCGCATCCGGCATCGGCCTCGCCGTCGCACAGAGGCTGGTCCAAGAGGGCGGGCGCGTTTCGGTTTGGGACCGCGATCGCGCCCAGATCGAAGCGGCCAGGGCTTCGATCCCGACGCTGCATGGCCAGACCGTCGATGTCGCCGACCCGGCGGCGGTGGATCGGGCGGCGCGGTCGACGATCGAGGCGCTTGGCGGGGTCGACATCCTGATCACCAGCGCCGCCATCACCGGTCCCAACATGACCGCCTGGGACTATCCGGTGGAGGACTGGCGTCTGGTCATCGACATCAACATCAACGGTGTCTTCTACTGCAACAAGGCGCTCGTCCCGCACATGCTGGAGCGCGATTACGGCCGCATCGTCAACATCGCCTCGATCGCCGGCAAGGAAGGCAATCCCAACGCTTCCGCCTACAGCACATCCAAGGCCGCGGTGATCGGCCTGACCAAATCGCTCGGCAAGGAACTGGCCAAGACCGGCATAACCGTGAACTGCGTCACGCCGGCGGCGGTGCGCACGGCGATCTTCAAGCAGATGAGCCAGGAGCATATCGATTTCATGCTCTCCAAGATACCGATGGCGCGCTTTGGCGAGGTCGACGAGGTGGCGGCGCTGATTTGCTGGATCGCCTCGGAGGAATGTTCGTTCACGACGGCTGCCGTCTTCGACGTCTCCGGCGGCCGCGCCACCTACTGATGTGGTGCGGCGCTTTCCGGCTGGCGGCAAGCAACTACAATTGCGCGTGAGGAAGCAACCAACGGAGCTGGACAAGCGTACAATGGCCGAAGCCGGAACCCGGCAACGGCAACAATGAGGGCGAAGACATGACCATGCGTGACAGATCGGCCCGCGCGCAATTCCTGCACCTTTCCCCGGCAATCGCGACGACCAGACCGGAGCTTGCCGCATTTGCTTAAAGTCGAGCCTGCCATCCTGTCGGACGACGACCTTCTGGATCGTTTCCAGCGCGCGGCCTTCGGCTATTTTCTGGAAAACGTGAACCCCGAAAACGGGCTGGTCGCCGACACGTCGCGGCCGAATTCACCGGCCAGCATCGCGGTCGTAGGCTTTGCGCTCTCCTGCTATCCGATCGGGGTCGAGCGCGGCTGGATGGCGCGGGAAGCAGCGGTGGAGCTGACGCTCGCCGCGCTGCGTTTCTTCTGGACCAGCACGCAAGGCAGTGGCGCTGACGTCACCGGCCACAAGGGTTTTTACTATCATTTCCTCGACATTCGCACCGGACTTCGGGTGTGGCGCTGCGAACTGTCGATGGTGGATACGGCATTGCTGATGGCCGGCATTCTCGTGGCGGGCGCCTATTTCCGGGGCGACGATGACGAGGAAGCCGAAATCCGCCGGCTGGCCGAGGCGCTCTACCGGCGCGTCGACTGGCGATGGGCGCAAGGCAGCAGTCCGACGTTGCGACAGGGCTGGAAACCGAAGAGCGGCTTTCTCCACTATGGCTGGGAAGGCTACAATGAGGCGACGATCCTCTATGTCCTGTCGATGGCCTCGCCCGACAGCCCGACGTCCGACGACAGCTACGCGGGCTGGACGGCGACCTATCAGTGGGAAAACATCTACGGCTACGACGTGCTTTATGGCGGTCCGTTGTTCATGCACCAGTTCTCTCATGCCTGGATCGATTTCGCCGGCATCCGCGACGCTTTCATGCGCGAGAAGAATTCGGACTATTTCGAAAACAGCCGCCGCTCGACCTACCTGCACCGCGACTATGCTCGGCACAATCCGTATGGCTATGACGGCTACGGAGAGAACCTCTGGGGGCTTTCGGCCGGGGACGGACCGGGCGGCTTTCGCAGCAGCATACAACGGCGGCGGCGCCGGTTTTCCGGCTACGTCGCGCGCGGTGCGCCCTTCGGGCCGGACGACGGCACGATCGCGCCGTGGTCCTATCCGGCGTCGCTGCCTTTTGCGCCTGATATCTGCATGGCGGCGCTGCGCCATCTCGCGGATCGCTACCCCCAGGTGATCGACAATTTCCGGCTGCCGAGCGGCTTCAACCCGACGCTGGCCAACCGGCGAAAATTTGGCCGCTACGGCTGGGTGTCGGAAGGCCATTTCGGCCTCGACCAAGGCATCGTGGTGATGATGATCGAGAACCACCGCTCGCGCCTGGTGTGGGAGCTGATGCGTTCCAACCAGTACATCCGCCGCGGCCTGAACAAGGCGGGGTTCACAGGCGGATGGCTGTCGCAGTCGGCAAGCCCGGATGGCCGCGATGTCGCTTGAAAGGACGAAAGCTGCCGGTTTTCCGGCCGACCACAATGATGTCGAGTTGGTCAGGGGCGCCCATCCGCCGCATTGGCGAAACCCGCCGCCCACCGGAGCATACAATCTCGTCGTCGTCGGCGCCGGGCCGGCCGGCCTGACGGCGGCGAGCGAAGCGGCAAGCCTCGGCGCGAAAGTGGCGCTGATCGAACGCGGGTTGATCGGCGGCACGTGCATCAACACCGGCTGCATCCCGTCCAAGTCGATCATCCGCACATCCAGGCTCTATGCCGACATGCGCGATGCCGAGAATTTCGGAGCCGATGCGCCGGACCATCTTCGCGTCGATTTCCAGCGCGCGATGACCAGGATGCGGCGCATCCGGCAACGGATCAGCCATGCCGACAGCGCAGAGGCGCTTGCTGCGCTGGGCATCGACGTTCATTTCGGCGAAGCCCGGTTCGACGGAAGCGATTGCGTGACCGTCGCGGGAACGACGCTGCGCTTCCGCAAGGCGCTGATCGCGACAGGCGCGAGGCCGGAGTTTCCATCCATTCCCGGCCTGGTCGAGGCCGGCTATCTCAGCAACGAGACGATGTTCGACCTTGTCGACTGCCCGAAGCGGCTGCTGGTCATCGGCGGCGGGCCGCTTGGCTGCGAGACAGCGCAGGCCTTCTGCCTGCTCGGTGCGAAGGTCATCCTGGCGCAGAGCGATCCGATGTTCCTGCCCGGCGAGGAACGCGACGCCGCGCAGATCCTTTCGGAGGCGCTGGCGCGCGAGGGGGTCGAGGTCCGACTGAACACCGAAGTGGTGGCGGTGCGCAGGGAAGGCGACAAGAAGCTCGCCGATCTGGTGCGGGACGGCGACACGACGACCATTTCCGTCGACGAGATCATCACCGGCATAGGCCGCTCGCCCAATGTCGACGGTCTTGGCCTCGACGAGGCGGGGGTTGCCCACGATGCCAAAGGCATCAAGGTGGACGATTATCTCAGGACCTCAAACCCGCGCATCTATGCGGCGGGCGATGTCTGCCTCGACTACAAATTCACGCATACCGCTGAAGCAACAGCCCGCATGGTCGTGCAGAACGCCCTGTTTCTCGGGCGCAAGAGGCTGAGCGAATTGGTGGTTCCGTGGTGCACCTACACCGATCCGGAAATCGCCCATGTCGGCCTCTATCCGGTGGAGGCTCGCCGCGACGGCATTCCGGTCAAGACCTATACGGTGCTGATGCACGATGTCGCCCGCGCGGTGATGGACGGCGAGGAAGAGGGTTTCGTCAAAATCCATGTCAGGGAAGGATCAGACCGCATCCTCGGTGCGACCGTGGTCGCCGCCCATGCCGGCGAGATGATCAACGGGGTGTCGCTGGCCATCAGGTCGGGCATGGGATTGCACGCGCTGGCCGACGTCATCCATCCCTTCCCGACACAGGCGCAAGGCATCAAAATGGCCGGCGACGCTTACCGGCGAACGCGGTTCACCCCTTTGTGGAGACATCTGGCGGCACGCTGGCTGGCGTGGTCCAGGCGATGACGCTTGTGTCCCCTCGGCGTTGGCGCGGGCTTCAGCCGTGCAGGTCCCGCGAAATCGGCGGGCCGACCGAAAAGCCGGTGAAGGTGACCTCGAAGCCTTCGCGCTGCGGCGAACAGCACATCATGCCGACATCGACCGCCTTCGAGACCGGGAAGTAGGCGAGCCGCACCGGCTTCCAATGACCATCGGAGACATCCAGATACTGGACGCGGATAGTCTCGGCATGGCGGGTCACCCGGATCCTAACGCCATCCGGACCGGCCGGAATGGTGGCCAACGACCAGTCCGAGGCATCGTTGGTGACGACGACCGAGAAATACATCACGCCGTCGGTGTATTCGATGCCGGCCTTGATCCAATGCGTTTCGCTGAGGCGGAGCATCAGCCCCGCCTGGTCGTAGAGCACCTCATAGCGTCCGGTGACGGTGACTTCCGCGGTGAAATCGCCCTCTACGCGCTTGTAGAGGAAATGGCCGTTGTCGCGCCAGAAACCGTAAAAAGTCTCGCGCCAGAAATCCGTCTCCTTGCCGGTGCGCACATGAACCGCATCGCCGTCGATGGAATGATGCGGCGGCGGATTGAGCCAGGTCAGATCCTTGTCTTGAACTGTCATCGCCTTGTCTCTTGGTGCACGCGAAGGCTTCGCCGGCCCGGTCAGCCGGCGCCCCGATCAGCCTGCAAACGTGTAGGCGGTCTTCACGGTGGTGTAGAATTCCATGGCGTATCGGCCCTGTTCGCGCGGACCGTAGCTCGAGCCCTTGCGGCCACCGAAGGGAACATGGAAATCGACACCCGCCGTCGGCAGGTTGACCATCACCATGCCGGCCTCCGAATTGCGCTTGAAATGCGTGGCGTGCTTGAGGCTGGACGTGCAGATGCCGGACGTCAGTCCGAATGGCGTATCGTTGGCGACGGCGAGCGCCTCGTCATAGTCCTTGACGCGGATGACGCTGGCGACAGGTCCGAAAATCTCCTCTCGCGAGCTGCGCATGGCGTTGGTGGCATCGGTCAGCAGCGCCGGCCGCAGGAAGAAGCCCGGCGTCTTGCGGTCAAGCCGCTCGCCGCCGAAGGCGAGCGTGGCGCCTTCCCTGACGCCGATGGCGATGTAGTCTTCGTCCTGCTTGAGCTGCGTCGCATCGACGACGGGACCGATCTGGGTCTGCGCGTCGAGCGCATCGCCGACGACCAGTTTGTCCATCCGTTCCTTGAGCGCTTCGACGAAACGGTCATGAATGCCGTTCGTCACGATCAGCCGGGACGAAGCCGTGCAGCGCTGACCGGTCGAGAAGAAAGCGCCGTTGATCGCGCAATCGACAGCCGTAGCGAGGTCGGCATCATCGAGCACCACCAGCGGGTTCTTGCCGCCCATTTCGAGCTGGAACTTGCGCATGTGCTCGACGCTCGCCGCGGCGACGCGCTTGCCGGTGCCAACCGAGCCGGTGAAGGTGATGGCGTTGATGTCCGGGCTGTCAAGCATCGCCTGGCCGACCACCGAGCCCTTGCCCATGACGAGGTTGAGCACGCCCTTGGGCAGGCCGGCACGGTGCAGTATGTCGACGATGGTCCAGGCGCTCTCGGGAACGAGATCCGCCGGCTTGAAGACGATGGTGTTGCCGTGGGCAAGCGCCGGAGCGATCTTCCAGGCGGGAATGGCGATCGGGAAGTTCCAGGGGGTGATGATGCCAACCACGCCGACCGCTTCGCGCGTGATCTCGACACCGACGCCCGGCCGCACGCTAGGCACGACTTCGCCCGAGAGGCGCAGTGTCTCACCGGCGAAGAAATCGAAGATCTGGGCGGCTCGAATGGTCTCGCCAATGCCTTCGGCCAGCGTCTTGCCTTCCTCGCGCGCAAGGTTGCGGCCGATCTCGTCCTTGCGCGCCAGGATCTCGTCCGACGTCTTCTTCAGCACCGCGTGACGGACCAGCAGACCCGAGCGCGACCAGGCGGGAAAGGCCGCCTTGGCCGCGGCGATCGCCTGTGCCGCCTGTTCGACACCTGCGGAAGCGTATTCGCCGACGATGTCGCCGGTATCGGACGGGTTGATGTTGCGGGAGCCGGCATCGCCGACCCACTCGCCGTCGATGAGGTTCTGTCGAAGCGGTGCCATGTCGTGTCTTTCCTGCTGGTTCGCCGCGCGGCGGCATCTGTGTGATTTGTATTTGCCAGACAATTGCGCTGCGGGAAAGCACGCTTTGCGCGGACGGCCGCGACAAAGTCTCTCGGTTCGCGGCCCCGCGCGACCTGCTGCCCGCAGCGCATCGCCCTTGGCCCAACAGGTTCGGCGACACATCGTTCCAATCACCGCGAAACGGGTCTGTACACATGTGTCCATAGTCTTGATTTGCCCGGGGCGGCGTGTCATGCGTCGTGCCGATGGAAGCCACCGACACGACAACCCAGCGCGCCGGCGCCACCGGCAACATCAAGGTCACCCGGGAAGACTGGCTCAAGCTCGCGCTTGAAACGTTGATTTCGGACGGCGTCGAAAGCGTCCGTGTGCAGACGCTCGGCCAGAAGCTCGATGTGTCGCGTTCCAGTTTCTATTGGTACTTCAAGAGCCGCCAGGACCTGCTCGACCAATTGCTGGATTATTGGCGGCAGACCAATACAAGATTCATCGTCGAACGCGCCGCGCGGCCTTCCGCGACCGTCATCCGCGGGGTGATGAGCATCTTCGAGTGCTGGGTGGACGAGAAGCTGTTCGATCCGCAGCTGGATTTCGCGATCAGGGCGTGGGCCCGGCGATCGCCCGCCATCAGGCGGGCTCTCGACGAGGCCGACGAGGAGCGCGTCGACGCCATTCGCGACATGTTCAGGCGCCACGGCTATGACGAGGAAGACGCCTTCGTGCGCGCCCGCGTGCTCTATTTCATGCAGATCGGCTACTACTCGCTCGAGCTCGACGAACCGATGAGCAGCCGTCTGCCGCACGTCGCGTCCTATCTGCGCAGCTTCACCGGCCAGGAGCCCACGGCGCAGGACGTCGAGGATTTTTCGCGCTATGTCGAGGAAACGCTTTCGCGCCGCCGTTAGCAACAGCCGCCGCTTTCACACCGCGGCAAGAACTAGACATATATGTACAATGGCATTACGCCTCAGTCATTGAACCCAACCTCTTCAGACGCCATGACCAGACGCTATTCCGCTTTGTCGCTCTTCAGGGAAGGCCTCGCCGGCCAGACCGGCTGGGAGCCGGCCTGGCGCTCGCCCGAGCCGAAGCGGTCCTACGACGCGGTCGTCATCGGCGGCGGCGGCCACGGGCTGGCGACGGCCTATTACCTGGCGAAGAATCACGGCATCGCCAGAGTAGCGGTTTTGGAAAAGGGCTGGATCGGCAGCGGCAATACCGGCCGCAACACGACCGTGGTGCGCTCCAACTATTACTATCCGCAGAGCGTCGAGCTCTATGGGCTGGCGCACCGGCTCTATGAGGGACTGTCGAAGGACCTCAACTACAACGTCATGCTGTCGCAGCGCGGCATGGTCAGCCTGTGCCACTCGACCGCCGAAATGGAGATCGGGGCACGCACAGTCAATGCCATGCAGATCAACGGCATCGATGCGGAGCTGTTTTCGCCCCAGGATGTGCGCCGGGTGGCGCCGATCTACAATTTCACGGCCAATGCGCGCTTTCCCGTGTTCGGCGGCATCTGGCAAAGCCGCGCCGGCACCGCGCGCCACGACGCGGTCGCCTGGGGTTATGCACGGGCCGCGAGCCGACTCGGCGTCGACATCATCCAGAACTGCGAAATCACCGACTTCATCGTCGAGGGCGGGCGCTGCCGCGGCGTCCAGACGACGCGTGGCGCCATCCGCGCGGACCGCATCGGCATGGCCGTGGCAGGACATTCCTCGGTGCTGGCGGCCAAGGCCGGCTTTCGGCTGCCGATCAATTCCTATGCGCTGCAGGCCTGCGTAACCGAACCGGTCAAGCCGATCCTCGACACGGTGGTACTGTCGCCCGGCACGGGCGTCTATGTCAGCCAGTCCGACAAGGGCGAGATCGTCATCGGCGGCGGGCTCGACCGCACTCCCTCCTATGCCCAGCGCGGTAACCTGCCGACGCTGGAGGGGGTGATCGCGGGGCTGTTGGAAATGTTCCCGATCTTCGGCCAGTTGAAGCTGATGCGGCAATGGGCCGGGATCGTCGACGTCGTGCCGGACTCCTCGCCGATCATCGGTCAATCGCCACTGCCCAATCTGTTCCTCAATTGCGGCTGGGGCACGGGCGGCTTCAAGGCGATCCCCGCCGGCGGCACGCTTCTGGCGAACCTTTTGGCAACGGGCAGGCACAACGACATCAGCCGCCCCTTCGATCTCGACCGCTTCGCCAGCGGGCGGCTGATCGACGAAGCGGCTGGTTCCGGCATCGCGCATTGATGCATGTCGCGCAAAAGCGCCGAGCGGCCTTAGGGCAACGACATGCATAAAGACGAAGACTGAGGTTTGCCATGCAGCTTTTCCCTTGCCCGTTCTGCGGCCCGCGCGACGAGACCGAATTCCACTATGGCGGCGATGCCGGCAATGTCAGGCCTGATGGCGCCGAGGTGCCGATCGAGCATTGGGCCAACTATCTCTATCTGCGCTCCAACCCAAAAGGCGCGGCGCGCGAGATATGGGTGCATATGAACTGCGGCGAATTCTTCGTCATGGAGCGGGACACGGTTACGCACAAGGTGCTGTCTTCGGTTGCCCTGGGCGGGGAGCACGCGGCGTGACCGCCTCGCGCCTTAGCACGGGTGGCAGCGCCATCGACCGCTCGCGCCCGATCCGCTTCAGCTTCGACGGCGCCACCGTGCAGGGATTCGCCGGCGACACCATCGCCTCCGCGCTGCTGGCCGCCGATGTCGCGGTCGTCGGCCGCAGCTTCAAATACCACCGGCCGCGCGGCATCTGGGGCGCGGGCGTCGAAGAGCCGAACGCGCTGGTGGATATCAGCGGCCCGCAGACGACGCCGAACACGCGTGCGACGACCGAGCCGACGCGCGACGGGCTGGTCGCCAAAAGCGTCAACGCGACACCCAATGCGCTGGCCGACCGCAACGCCTTCCTCGACCGCTTTTCCCGCTTCATTCCGGCCGCCTTCTACTACAAGACCTTCATGTGGCCGGACTGGCACATGTTCGAGCCACGCATTCGCGCCATGGCGGGACTGGGTCAGGTAGACAAGGACTGGACGTCGCCCGGCCGGGCCGACCAGATCAACCACCATTGCGACGTGCTGGTGATCGGCGCCGGACCGGCCGGGCTGGCAGCGGCAAGGCTGGCGGCCGGCGCAGGCCGGTCCGTCATGCTGGTCGACGACCAGCAAAAGCCCGGCGGATCGCTCGGTCACCGAGTTGGCGAGATCGACGGCAAACCGGCCGCCATCTGGGTCGAGGAGACGGTTGCGGGGCTTTCCGCCGGCGGTCACCTGGTCCTGCCTTCGACCACCGCTTTCGGTATCTACGACCATAATCTGGTCGGGCTTAACCAGCGGCATTTCGACGGCCGGCCGGACACGCTGTGGCGGGTCAGGCCGCGCCGGATCGTGCTGGCGACGGGCGCCATCGAGCGGCCCCTGCCATTCGCCAACAATGACCTGCCGGGCATTCTCTCGGCGGACGCAGCGCTCAGCTATCTCAGGCGCCATGCGGTGCTGGCCGGCCGCCATATCGTCGTCGCCGCAAACAATGACAGCGCCTATGAAGTGGCGGAGGCGGCCGCCGAGGCTGGCGCCGACGTCACGCTTGTCGACATCAGGCGCGACGGTATGCCCGCCGCGCCCGCCAACGTGCGGATGCTCAAGGGCCGCGCGCTCACCGCCGCGGCCGGCAAGCTGCGCGTCGAGGGTGTGATGCTGGACGACGGCACCAGGCTCGATGCCGATTGCGTGCTGGTGTCGGGCGGCTGGACACCGACCATCCATCTCTTCGGCCAGGCCAAGGGCAAGCTCGCCTGGAGCGAGGCGCGCGCGGCCTTCCTGCCGGGCGACCCGGTCGAGGCCATAGCGGTGGCCGGAGCTGCCGCCGGCGCGGTTTCGTTGTCGGAGGTATTCGCCGGTTCGCAGAAAGCCGTCGCGTCGCTCGGCCCGACGAAGGCAGCAGTGCCGCGCAGCAGCGGAACGGAGGCGACCAGCGGGATAGTAGCGGCATGGCCAACGCCGGGTTCGAAGGGACGCATCTGGATCGATTACCAGAACGACGTGACGGTGAAGGACATAGAGCTGGCGGCGCGCGAAAATTTCGTCTCGGTCGAACATCTGAAGCGCTACACGACGCTCGGCATGGCGACCGACCAGGGCAAGACCTCCAACCTGCCGGGCCTGGCGCTGATGGCCGGGATCACCGGCCGCACGGTGCCGGAAGTCGGCACCACGACCTATCGTCCGCCGTTCACGCCGGTTCCGCTGGCGAGCTTCGCCGGCGCGCGCAGCGGCGAACTGATGGCGCCGGTTCGGCGGCTGCCGCTGGAGAGCGTGCATCGTGCCAGCGGCGCCGTGTTCCAGGAGTATGGCGGCTGGCTGCGCCCGGCCTATTATGGGGGCGGCGATGCGGATCGCTCGATCCAGGACGAGGCCCGTCGCGCCCGCCAGTCCGTCGCATTGTTCGATGGCTCGACGCTGGGCAAGATCGAGGTGATCGGACCCAAGGCGGCCGCGTTCGTCGATTTCGTCTATTACAACACGATGTCGACGCTGAAGCCGGGCCGCTGCCGCTACGGCTTCATGTTGTCCGAGAATGGCGTGGTCTTCGATGACGGCGTGCTGGTGCGGCTGGACGAGCATCGCTTCGTCGTGTCGTGCTCGTCCTCGCACGTGGCCGCCGTGCATGCGCGACTGGAGGAGTGGCGCCAGGACCGGTTCGGGCGCGGCGCCGTCTACATCCACAACGCCACCGCGGAAATGGCGACCCTGACCGTTTCGGGACCGAACGCCCGGAAACTGCTCGAGACGGTTGATCTCGGCCTTTTGCTCGAGGATAGCGAGCTGCCGCACATGGCGGTCGGCCAGGGCAGCTATGACGGCGACGAGGTGCGCATCACCCGCGTCAGCTTCACCGGCGACAGAAGCTATGAGATCTCCATCCGGGCCGATCGCGCCGAGCCTTTGTGGGCGCGCCTGCGCGATGCCGGGCAGGCGTTCGATGCGGTTGTCATCGGCCTCGAGGCGCTGATGATCCTGCGCGCCGAGAAAGGCTTCATCGTGATCGGCAAGGACACCGACGGCACCACGCTGCCGCACGACCTCGGCGTCGGGGGCCCGCGGGCAAAGCGCCAGACCGAATTCGTCGGCCGCCGCTCGCTGTTCACCGAAGAGGCTTCGCGCGGCGACCGCATGCAGCTGGTCGGGCTGGCGGTCCCGTCCGGCGAAGCGCCGCTGCCAACTGGCGCGCATGGCATCAAGCGTAGCGGCGGCAAGCTGCGCAGCCAGGGCTTTGTCACATCGAGCTACCGGAGCCCTACGCTTGGCCGGCCGGTTGCGCTCGGCCTGATCGAGCGCGGTGCGGCCCGCCACGGCGAAACGATCGAAATCCAACATCTCGGCAAGGCGATGACGGCGACGATCGCCGCTCCTTGCGCCTTCGACCCGGCAGGAGACCGGCTCAATGCGTGATCTCGCGCAAAAATGGCCGGCAGCGCCGGAGTGGCAGTCGGCAACCATCGTTGCGCAGAATCTCGAAGTGCGTACGATCCCGGGCCTTCATCAATTGCTGGTCAGCGGCGATCTCGACGCCTGGGCGCGGATATCCGGCATGGATGGCAACGGCGTGGGCGCCTTTGGCAGCGCGCAAGGTGACCGCTATGCGGCGCGTCTGGCGCGCGACCGCCTGCTCGTCGTGTCGAGCACACCGCTCGCCATCGCCGCGGGTTGGCACGCGGAAGGTTTCGCGGTGACGGCGATCAGCGCTGGACTTCATGTGTTCGAGGTCAAAGGCTCGGCCATCGACGCTTTCATCGCGCGCGGATCAACGCTTGACCCAAACAAGGAAAGCGCCAGTGCCGCACTTTCCTTCGCCGGCGTCAGCGCTATCGTCTACCGCCACCGGGACAGACTGCGCATCCATATCGATCGCGGCCTGGCATCCTATCTCTGGACGTGGATCGAAACGGCTCTCAGAGCGTGAACGACCAGAACAGGCAGGCCAGCGTGGCCGCCGCGAAGACAACGAAAAACAGACTGCGCAAGAGCACGTTGCGGCGAAGCTCGTTCATGACGAAGTGGCAACCGACGATAGCCACCGCAAACAGGAACCGCCAGTTCAGCAGCGCCCATAAGGCGTCGCGCTGGCCGAATGCCCATCTGGCGACGAGACAGCCTACGATGGAGGCAAGGAGCACGATCACGGTCCAGAAGATGGCATCGGCTGCATGGGTGAGCACGATGCTGGCGGCTCTGATCGGCAGGATCATCATCAGCAGCGCGCTGAAGAAATAGACGGCGGCGAGTGGTATGAACATCCCGGCATCGGCAATGCCGTCGAGGCGCCTGACGCCGATCGCACCGTAGGGATAGCCATGCCTGGCAACCACCAGGCTCAAGGCCATGAGCAGCGCTGCCAGTACCGCGACCAGGGCGAAGGACGTGAGGGCTTTGCTCATGACGGTCCCGTTCAAAGCGAATCAAACAGGAACCGTTTTAGTCAATGGCCGCATATTGCGTAAGCACCGGCGCGCCCGACGGCAGTGAAATCGGCAGCCAGCACCGCGCTGCGCCGCCGGCTCATCCTCACTTGCCAATCTATTCGGCGACGACGCTGCCCCTGGAGCGGGCGGCCAGAACGAAATCGACCCCGTCGACCACTTGAGCGGCGCGCATCAGCCTACCGCGCGCAGCGATGTCCGACGCTAAATCCGGTTTCTAAAACCTGAAAATTGGAAAAGAGACTGTTTGGTGGAGCCAATCGGAATCGAACCGACGACCTCTTGAATGCCATTCAAGCGCTCTCCCAACTGAGCTATGGCCCCACTTCCGGCAGTCAACCGGCGCCGTTTCCGGCGAAGAGATCCGGCGCGGGTTGGAGACCGCGCCGTTAGTGCAGGCGGCTTCTAACCCCGCCCTTCGTCAATATCAAGCCTTCATCAGCGGCTTTTTCTTCACAAGCTGCGAAAGCCGGCAAACGCTTGCGTTCCTGGCCTTGTCAGACCTCGTCGTCGTCGTCGCCGACGCCGATCATGTCGGCGACATCGTCGTCTTCTTCCTCTTCGTCGGCGAGGAACGTATCGTCCTCGTCGTCGCCCAGGTCGACATCATCCTCGTCGTCGCCGAGATCGGGCAGATCGTCGCCCTTGACGTCTTCGTCAGCCTCTTCGAGCGAGACGACTTCAACGCCCTCCTCGTCCTCGGCGTCCACTTCCTTCTCGGCCACTTCCTCTTCCTCCTCGAGGGCGGCGATCTTGCCTTCCTCGAAATAGGAACGCGGATAGGTCTTGCCGGTATAGGGCGAGACGATCGGGTCCTTGTTCAGGTCGTAGAATTTTCGACCCGTTTCAGGGTCGATACGCTTTGTGCCAAGTTCGGTTTTTGCCACGGCAAGCCTCGTCGATAAAAGAGTGGTCCCCTTAACCACTGTTTGCAGCGCTGTCAAAGCCAAAAGCCGGCGTCACAAAACCATGCGTTGAAAGGCCTAGCATCAAGTGACGACCATGGGGGATGACCATTTCGGCCCACCGTGATACGAGACCGCCGCAACAAATGAAAAGCGCCGGCCCGCCGGCATTCCGTCCAGGGAAATTCCATGTCTCACGCCGCCGCTTCCAAGCCGGCCACCGCCCGCAAATGTCAAGCGCTTTCCGGTACGGCGCGCGTGCCGGGCGACAAGTCGATCTCGCACCGCTCCTTCATGTTCGGCGGGCTCGCCTCCGGCGAGACCCGCATCACCGGCCTGCTCGAAGGCGAGGACGTGATGCGCACCGGCGCCGCCATGAAGGCGATGGGCGCACATATCGAGAAGCGCGGCGACGAATGGGTGATCCGCGGCACCGGCAACGGCGCGCTGCTGCAGCCGGAAGGGCCGCTCGACTTCGGCAACGCCGGTACCGGCTCGCGGCTGACCATGGGGCTGGTCGGCACATATGACATGGAAACGACCTTCATCGGCGATGCTTCCTTGTCAGGCCGGCCGATGGGCCGCGTGCTGGAGCCGCTGCGCCAGATGGGCGTGCAGGTGCTGAAGGCAACGCCCGGCGACCGCATGCCGATCACGCTGCATGGACCAAAGCATGCCGCCCCGATCACCTATCGCGTGCCGATGGCCTCCGCGCAGGTGAAATCGGCGGTGCTTCTCGCCGGCCTCAACACGCCCGGCATCACCACCGTCATCGAGCCTGTTATGACGCGCGACCACACCGAAAAGATGCTGAAAGGCTTTGGCGCCAATTTGTCGGTCGAGACCGACGAGCGCGGCGTGCGCCATATCTTCATCGAGGGCCAGGGCAAGCTCACCGGCCAGACGATCGCCGTGCCGGGCGACCCATCCTCGGCCGGCTTCCCGCTGGTGGCCGCGCTGATCGTGCCGGGTTCCGACATCGTGATCGAAAACGTGCTGATGAACCCGACCCGCACCGGGCTGCTTTTGACTTTGCAGGAGATGGGCGGCCAGATCGAGATCTTGAACCCGCGCAATGCCGGCGGTGAGGATGTCGCGGACCTGCGCGTGCGTTATTCCGAGCTGAAGGGGGTCACCGTGCCGGCCGAGCGGGCGCCGTCGATGATCGACGAATATCCGGTGCTGGCCGTTGCCGCCAGCTTCGCCGAGGGCGAGACGCTGATGCAGGGGCT
Organism: Mesorhizobium sp. B264B1B; assembly: GCF_020165765.1. Taxonomy (NCBI): domain Bacteria; kingdom Pseudomonadati; phylum Pseudomonadota; class Alphaproteobacteria; order Hyphomicrobiales; family Phyllobacteriaceae; genus Mesorhizobium; species Mesorhizobium sp. B264B1B. The sequence goes on along the minus strand of NZ_JAIUIS010000026.1, from coordinate 20,976 downwards.
GGAGGAACTCAGGGTAAAGGAATCCGACCGGCTGTCGGCGGTCGCCAATGGACTGAAGCTTAATGGCGTCGACTGCACAGAGGGTGAGACATCGCTCGCGGTGCGCGGAAAGCCCGGCGGCAAGGGGCTCGGCGGCCATCCCAATGGCCCGGACACGACCGTGCAGACCCATCTCGACCACCGTATCGCCATGAGCTTCCTGGTGATGGGGCTGGCGACTGAGAAGCCGGTGACCATCGACGACGCCAACATGATCGCGACAAGTTTCCCGGAGTTCATGAGCCTGATGACAGGGCTGGGCGCGGAGATTGGGTGAGAGTTGATGGGTTGGGGCCAAACTGAAATGCCGGCAGGACAGCGCCCCCCTCTGTCCTGCCGGACATCTCCCCCACAAGGGGGGAGATCAGCCGTCATAGCGGCCTTCGCAAATCGCCCGCGTTGCAGAAGTGAGCGAGGCGTCGGAACTGCCAATCTCCCCCCTTGTGGGGGAGATGTCCGGCAGGACAGAGGGGGGCGCGACGGATCGCAAGCTCTCTCCGGACCGCTACGCTGTTCGGTTTCAGGTATGCTGGCCTGCCAATGACACACGTCTTCACCATCGCCATCGACGGTCCGGCCGGAGCCGGCAAGGGCACCCTCGCCCGGCGTCTGGCCGATCACTACCGACTGAACCTGCTCGACACCGGCCTCACCTACCGTGCCGTCGCCCATGCCTTGCTGCGGCTTGGCTTGCCGCTCGACAATGTCTCGGCGGCCGAGACGGCCGCGCGCCAAGTCGACCTGGCGAAGCTCGACCGGGCCGTCTTGTCGGCGCATGCTGTTGGCGAAGCGGCCTCGAAGGTCGCGGTGTTTCCGACCGTGCGGCGCATCCTGGTGGAGAAACAGCGCGAGTTTGCCAAATCCCCCCCGGGCGCCGTGCTCGACGGTCGCGACATCGGCACCGTGGTGTGCCCCGATGCCGACATCAAACTCTATGTGACCGCGAGCGCCGAAGTGCGGGCAAGACGCCGGCTGGCCGAGATCGAGAGCATCGGCGGCACGGCTGATTTCACCGAAATCCTCGCCGATATCCGGCGCCGCGACGGGCGCGACATGGGCCGCGCCGACTCGCCCTTGAAGCCTGCCCCCGACGCGCACTTGCTTGATACCAGCGAAATGGCTATAGAAGCCGCGTTTCTCGCGGCCAGAGCTGTCATCGACGACGTGCTGTCCAAGGGAAACAAGGCCTGATCCGGGTTTTTCCTCGTGCTTCCGTTGCTGGAGGCGAAGAAAATACCCATATCGGGCACGAACCAGCCTGCCAGCATTCTTCATGCGCCGGACTTGCCGCCTTAAGCGGCCAAGGGCTCTTTGCCCGGAACGCCGGCAGGCCAACGCAACGCTAACCCACGGCGCACGCTCCGCTAAAGATGCGGGGCATTCCAGGAGAAACAATGTCTGTAGCAAATCCCTCTCGCGATGATTTCGCGAGCATGCTCGAAGAATCATTCACCGCCGGCCATTCCGGCGAGGGCCAGGTTGTCCGGGGCACGATCACCGCGATCGAAAAGGACATGGCCATCATCGACGTCGGCCTCAAGGTCGAAGGCCGCGTGCCGCTGAAGGAATTCGGCGCCAAGGGCAAGGAATCCACCCTCAAGGTCGGCGACACGGTCGAAGTCTATGTCGAGCGCATCGAGAACGCGCTTGGCGAAGCCATGCTGTCGCGCGAGAAGGCTCGCCGCGAAGAGAGCTGGGTGCGTCTCGAAGAGAAGTTCACCAAGGGTGAGCGCGTCGAAGGCGTCATCTTCAACCAGGTCAAGGGTGGCTTTACCGTCGACCTCGACGGCGCCGTGGCGTTCCTGCCGCGCAGCCAGGTCGACATCCGCCCGATCCGCGACGTCTCGCCGCTGATGCACAACCCGCAGCCTTTCGAGATCCTCAAGATGGATCGCCGCCGCGGCAACATCGTGGTGTCGCGCCGCACCGTGCTCGAGGAGAGCCGCGCCGAACAGCGTTCGGAAATCGTGCAGAACCTCGAAGAGGGACAGGTTGTCGAAGGCGTGGTCAAGAACATCACCGACTACGGTGCGTTCGTCGACCTCGGCGGCATCGACGGCCTGCTGCATGTCACCGACATGGCATGGCGCCGCGTCAACCATCCGACCGAGATCCTCAACATCGGCCAGACGGTCAAGGTGCAGATCATCCGCATCAACCAGGAAACGCACCGTATCTCGCTCGGCATGAAGCAGCTCGAGAGCGATCCTTGGTCGGAGATCGGCACCAAGTTCCCGATCGGCAAGAAGATCAAGGGCACCGTCACCAACATCACCGACTACGGCGCGTTCGTCGAGCTGGAGCCGGGCATCGAAGGCCTCATCCACGTTTCGGAAATGTCGTGGACCAAGAAGAACGTGCATCCCGGCAAGATCCTGTCGACGACGCAGGAAGTCGATGTCGTGGTGCTCGAAGTCGATCCGGCCAAGCGCCGCATCTCGCTCGGTCTCAAGCAGACGCTGGAGAACCCGTGGGAGGCTTTCGCTCGCAGCCATCCGGTCGGCAGCCAGGTCGAGGGCGAGGTCAAGAACAAGACCGAGTTCGGCCTGTTCATCGGCCTGGAAGGCGACGTGGACGGCATGGTGCACCTTTCCGACCTCGACTGGACCCGTCCGGGCGAGCAGGTGATCGAGGAGTACAATCGCGGCGACATGGTCAAGGCGCAGGTGCTCGACGTCGACATCGAGAAGGAGCGCATCTCGCTCGGCATCAAGCAGCTGGCCCGCGACACGGTTGGCGAAGCGGCGACTTCAGGCGAGCTGCGCAAGAACGCCGTCGTCACCTGTGAGGTCATCGGCGTCAAGGATGGCGGTCTGGAAGTGCGGCTGGTGGAAAGCGGCATCGAGACCTTCATCAAGCGCTCCGACCTTTCCCGTGACCGCGACGAGCAGCGCCCCGAGCGCTTCACCGTCGGCCAGAAGGTCGACGCCCGCGTCATCGCCTTCGACAAGAAGACCCGCAAGCTGCAGGTCTCGATCAAGGCGCTGGAAATCGCCGAGGAGAAGGAAGCGGTCGCCCAGTACGGCTCGACCGACTCCGGCGCCTCGCTGGGCGACATCCTGGGCGCCGCGCTGAAGAAGCAGGGCAGCTAATCGCCCTTTCGCACAGGCCCGAAACAAAACCCCGCCGGAGCGATCCGGCGGGGTTCTTCTTTGTCGGAAACTCGGACGCAGCCCGAGGATCGTCGAAGTCAACTATGCGCGTTATGCGCGACCGTAGAGCGGCACCAGCGTGCCGCTCATCGCCTGGTTGGCGGGCGAGGCAAGGTAGGCGATGGCCTCGGCCGCCGCTTCGAGGCTGACCCATTTGCTGAAATCGGCATCCGGCATGTCGGCACGGTTGGCCGGCGTGTCGAGCGTCGAGGGGGCCACCGCATTGACCAGGATGCCCTGGTGCTTCAGCTCTTCCGCCATGGCCACCGTCATCGCCGCGACCGCTGCTTTGGAGGCGGCATAGGCGACCATGCCCGAGCCGCGGCGCGGATCAAGCCCGGCGCGTGCCGTGACATTGACGACGCGGCCGGCGGTGCCCGCCGCCAGCATGGAGCGCACCGCCGCACGGCTGCACAGGAACGCGGTGCGGGCATTGGTGTCCATCATCTCGGCAAAGGAGGCGGATTCGATCTTCTCCACAGGCGCCTTGGCAAAGCCGCCCGCCAGATGGATCGATCCCCACAGGGCGGGAACCTGGGCATAGAAGGCTTCGACCTTGGCGGAGTCGGAGAGGTCGACATTGTGCGCCAGCCTGACGTTCTCGTGCGTGGTGAAAGGGAAATGCGAAGGTGCCGCGGCATGGGCGTTCGGCACATGGCAGACCGCGCCCTCGCCCAGCAGCTTGCCGACGACCGCGCCGCCGAGCGCACCGGTTCCACCGGTCACAACGATATGCCTGCCCTGAAGTGTTTCCGTCATCCTGGACCGCTCCTGTCTTTTTTTGATTATGTCGCTTGTTTCGCCGCGCCGACGCGAAGCGTCGCGCCTTTCGTGCGATCACTCAATTGATATCTCGACATGGCAGCCGTCGCGTCTTTGCATGTGTCGGGCAGCGGCGATTGTTGCCGCGCAAAAGCCAAGCCGGCGAATGACCACGATGCAGGTAGGAAAATCGACGCCGCGTGAAGCTTCACTCGACCGTGATTTCGATGACGCGCGGCAACCCCGTTGCCCGGGCGCGCTTCAGCGCGAGTGGTAAGGCGCCGGTATCGGCGATCCGTTCGGCGCCGATGCCATAGGCCTCGGCCAGTTTGCAGAAATCCGGCGGTGCCGGGGACACGCCGACGGGTTCCACGCCGACGTCGAGCATCGAAGTCTCGATCTCGCGATAGCCCCTGTTATTCCAGACGACGAAGATAACGGGTGCCGCGGCATCGAGCGCCGCGCCGAGCTCGGGTAAGGTGAACTGGAAGCCACCGTCGCCGGTGAGGCAGACGATCGGCGCGTCGGGCATGGCGAGCGCCGCGCCCACCGCCGCCGGCGGGCCGTAGCCCAGCGCGCCGAAGCCGGTGGCGGCGTTGAACCAGCCGCCCGGCCGGTCGTGATCGTAATAGAGGTTGGCCGCGTAGACGGGCTGGGTGGAGTCGCCGACGATGATCGCGCCCGGCAGGGCGTCGCGGATGGCTTCCACCGCATGGACCTGCGCCGCATGGACGGGGGTCAGTTCGGCGCGAGCCGCCTTTCGCGCCGCCGCGGCGCGGTTCTTCCCGTCCTGCCTGCCCGCGTCGACCGAGCCGAGCGCGGCAAGCAAGGCTTCGATCGCCTCGGCGCAGTCGGCCTGGATGGCCACCGTCGCCGGACGGCGCGCCAGCTGATCGGCGCCGATGTCGATGCGGATCAGATTGGCCGGCAGGACAAATCCGCAATCGCCATAGCCGTCATAATCGGTTGGGCCGAACTCGGTGCCGGCGGCAATGACCAGATCGGCCTCGCCCATCAGCGCGCGGATGGCTTTCAGGCTGGGACTGGCCGGTACGCAGAGCGGATGGCGGTGGAGCAGGCCGCGCGCATTGGTCGTCTCGACGACCGGCGCGCCCAGCCTTTCGGCCAGGCGCCGCAGCGCATCCTCGGCGCGCTTGGCGCCGCCGCCGGCCAGGATGAGCGGGTGCCGAGCCGCCGCACAAAGGCTGGCCGCCGCGGCGATGGCCGTCGCCCCGGCAGCCGGTGGCGCGGCATTGCTCAGCACCGCCGCGATCCCATCGGCAGGCTTGACCATGACGTCGGTCGGAATCTCGATATGCACCGGGCCCGGCCGCGACGAGGAAAACAGCGCGAAGGCACGGGCGAGCGCGCCGGGCAGTTCGCCGGCCTCGGTGATGCGTTGCGAAAACAGCGCCACCTTTTCCATCATGCCGCGCTGGTCCGGCAGCTCGTGCAGGAAGCCCAGGCCCTTGCCAAGCGTCGGCGTGGCGTTGACGCCCGAGATTACCAGCATCGGCACCGAATCGGCGCGCGCCTGTGCCATGGCGGTGATGGTGTTGGTCAGCCCCGGGCCGGTGATGACGAAGGCGACGCCCGGCCGGCCGCCGGCGCGCGCATAGCCGTCGGCCATGAAGCCCGCGCCCTGCTCGTGGCGCGGCGTGACATGGCGGATCCTCGAACGCGCCAACCCGCGATAAAGCTCGACCGTGTGGACGCCGGGAATACCGAACACGGTGTCGACGCCATGCGCCTCGAGCAGTGAAATCAACGCTTCGCCAATGGTGGTCATTAGTGTTCTCCCCTTTCCGGCTCGAGGCCGAGCTCGGCTTCGACAGCCTTGATCCCAATCGCCGCCAATTCGCCGGGCGAGAACATCTCGCCGGCCAGGCAGCCTTCGATCCAGAGTCCGTCGATGATCGCGTTGATCGCGATGGCATGGTGGCGCAACTGGCTTGCGTCCGGCTTGCACTGTTCGGCGGCGAGCACTTCGGCCACAACCGCCTCCACCTCGTTGCGAAAGCCGAGATAGCCTTCGCGGTGGGCACGGGCCAGGGTCGGATCCGCACCGGCGCGGCCGATGAAGGTTGCCCAGAGCGAAAAAACCCGCGCGTCGATGATCGGCGCGTTGAGGTTGGCGGTGACGAAAGCCGCAAGGCGTTGCCGCGGCGAGGCATCTTCCATGACCAATGCTGCTTTCGCCTGCTCGGTCATGCGGCCGACCAGTGCCGTATAGGCCTCCTGCAGCAGTTCTTCCTTGCCGGGGAAATAGTGCCGGATCAGCCCCGCGGTGACGCCGGCACGCAATGCGATGGTGCGCAAGGTGGCGCCCTGCAGCCCATGTTCGGCCACGCTGTCCAGAGTCGCCTCGATCAGATCCTGCCGCCGCCGCTCCTCGCCCTCGCGACGAAACTTGCGGCGGGATGGCGCATTCATTGGCGCAGGATCGGCCGCGTCAGGCATGTCGGCCCACCTTCGCAGGCGATGCAGAGCGCATCCGCCTCGAAGACTTCAACCATGCAGCCCGCGGCCTCCATCGCGGCCTTGGTCTTGGGAAAGCCTGCAACGGCAATGACGTTGAGCGGGCTGGTCGGCAGTACGTTAAGGCTGAGGCCGTTGGAAGCAGCGAACTCCTCGGCATCGCCTTCGACCAGCCGGATGCCGCGTGCCTTCAGCATTTGATAGAACGGGGCCGGCAAAAGCGGCGAATAAACCAGCGCGAGGTCGTCCGCCAACGGGCTGATCACCGACATCAGATGCAGGCACGCCTCTTCGCCCTGCCACAGCGGCAGATCAAAGCCGTAGACGGAAACGCCCAGCGGCGTCAGCAGGTTGGAAACCTGCTGGATACCTTCCTGGTTGGAGCGGACACCGCGCCCGATCGCCAGCGTGCGGGCGTCCACCCAGACACAATCACCGCCTTCGACCTGACCAGGAGCCTCGACGCGGCCGAGGATCGGAATGCCCAGCCTTGTGTAGGTTTCCTCATGCAGCGAGGGCTCCCTGGCGCGTAATGGCTTACCCATGGACAGGATCAGCGCGCCGCGACCGGTCATCAGCGATGGGTCGTGCGTGAACACCGAATCCGAAAGTCCGTCGGCCTTGTCTTCGACCCATTCGATTTCAGCGCCGGAAGCCGCTACCAACTCAGCAAGGGCCGCGTGCTGCGATGCAGCTTTCGCCGGATTGAACCCCGGGCCATAGTGCCAGGCAGATCTGTCGGCGTCGCGCATGGCGTTGGCCGCCGACCGCATCAGCACGCGCCGCAGCGTCGCCGCCATGGACTGTGATCCGAAAGCGCTCATCGGTGCCCTTTTTAGCTGAAAAAAATCGAGAAAATTTCATGAAAGGCTATTTATACACTTGCACAACAAGGCCGCAAGTGCCGTAATGAGCGGGATTGACGGGCTCGCGCAGTTGGGTCCATGCTGAAGTCTGGAGCGGGGCAGTACAGCGTATGTTGATTAGCCGGGTAGACGTTCGACGAGCTGCCATCGACTACACGGAGGTCACCTGTTGAGCACGGCGGGAGTTGCCGCAGCCCCATCCGGTGAGGCGCAAAATGGCGCCGCCGAAGCCATCCACGTCGAGAACCTGCACAAGAAATTCGGTGAGCTGCACGTGCTGAAGGGCGTCTCGCTGTCGGCGCGCGACGGCGAGGTCATCGCCATCATCGGCGGTTCGGGCTCAGGCAAATCGACGCTGTTGCGCTGCATCAACTGCCTGGAGAATCCGACCAGCGGCATCATTCGCGTGAATGGCGAGGAGATCAAGCTGAAGGCCGACAGCCACGGCCATACCGTGCCGGCCGACCGCAAGCAGATCGAACGCATCCGCTCCAAGCTCGGCATGGTGTTCCAGAATTTCAATCTGTGGAGCCACATGACGCTGATCGAGAACGTCATCGAGGTTCCCGTGCATGTGCTGGGCGTCAAGCGCGACGCGGCGATCGCCCAGGCCGAAAAACTGCTCGTCCGCGTCGGCCTCGCCGAAAAGCGGGATGTCTATCCGGCCTACCTGTCGGGCGGCCAGCAGCAGCGCGCCGCGATCGCTCGCGCATTGGCGATCAATCCGCGCGTCATGCTGTTCGACGAACCGACCTCGGCGCTCGACCCCGAACTGGTCGGCGAGGTGCTTAGAGTGATCGGCGATCTGGCGCGCGAAGGCCGCACCATGGTGCTGGTCACCCACGAGATGAAGTTCGCGCGCGAGGTCGCGACGCATGTCGTCTATCTCTACAATGGACTGGTCGAGGAGGAAGGCCCGCCGGAGCAGATCTTCGGCGCGCCCAGATCCGAAAGGCTCAAGCAATTCATTCGCAACATCGGCTAGCAAACCGAGGGCGGAAGAAAACCGGGAACCAACAACAAACTGGGAGTCGTGAAATGAAGACTGTTCTGAAGACGTTCGCCGCAGCGCTGCTGCTCGGCGTCGCCGCCATGGGCGTAGCCAAGGCCGATCCGGTCAAGATCGGCATCGCCGCCGAGCCGTATCCGCCGTTCACCTCGCCGGATGCTTCGGGCAAATGGGTCGGCTGGGAGATCGAGTTCATCGACGCCGTCTGCGCCGAGGAGAAGCTCGACTGCGTCATCACGCCCGTCGCCTGGGACGGCATCATCCCGGCGCTGACCACCAAGAAGATCGACCTTATCGTCTCTTCGATGTCGATCACCGACGAACGCAAGAAGACGATCGACTTCTCGGATAAGTACTACAACACGCCGACGGCGATCATCGGACCGAAGGACCAGAAATTCGGCTCCGCGCCGGACGATCTCAAGGGCAAGATCCTGGGCGTCCAGGTATCGACCGTGCATGCCGTCTACGCCAAGAAGCATTTCGGCGCCACGGCATCCGAGATCAAGGAGTACCAGACGCAGGACGAGGCCAACAACGACCTTGCCGCCGGGCGCCTCGATGCGGTCCAGGCCGATTCCATCGCGCTTGGCGAGTTCCTCAAGACCGACCAGGGCAAAGCCTGCTGCGACCTGAAGGGCATGGTGGCTCCGGACGACGAAGTGCTCGGACCGGGCGTTGGCGCCGGCGTGCGCAAGGAAGACACCGAGCTGAAGGAAAAGATCAACGCCGGCATCAAGGCGATCCGCGCCAATGGCAAGTATGACGAGATCTCGAAGAAATACTTCGATTTCGACATATATGGTGGCAGCGGCGCGCAGTCGAACTGACGTGGCGATGCCACGCAGTCGAACTGACGTGGCGATGCCATGCAGCCGGACTGACGCGGCGGTGCCACGCAGTCGGACTGACGACCATCGCATGGGCTGGAAGACAAGGCACTGACGCCAAGTCCTCCAACCCGACCTTTCCCACGCACCCTTGCCGCCGGCGGCTTGCGCCGGCGGATTGAGCCAGCAATCCGGGGGCGAAGCTGATCGATTCATTTCTTCCGGCCTCTGCGGCCGGCATCATCGAACTCCTGTCGCCCGCGCCCGTCGGCTGGGGCGGGACGCTCATGCTTGGGCTGCTGCATTCGCTTGAGATCGCCGTCGGCGCCACGATCGTCGGACTGTTGATCGGAACCGGCGGTGCCTATGGCAAGCTTTATGGCGGCCCCGTGGTGCGCGACCTGCTGGCGGTCTACACGACCATCGTGCGCGCGGTACCGGAACTGGTGCTGATCCTGCTCCTCTACTACGCCGGTACCGACCTGATAAACCAGATGCTGACCGCCATGGGCTATCAGCGGGTCGACATCAGCGGGCTGGTGGCCGGCATCGCGGTGCTCGGTTTCGTCCAGGGCGCCTACTCGACCGAGGTCATACGCGGCGCCATCCTTGCCGTCCCGCAAGGCCAGATCGAAGCCGCCCGCGCTTACGGCATGTCTCCCGGCCTTCTCTTGCGGCGCATCACGTTGCCGGCAATGCTGCCCTTCGCCATTCCGGGTCTCGCCAATCTCTGGCTGATCGCCACCAAGGATACGGCGCTGCTGGCCGTGGTCGGTTTCTTCGAACTGACGTTGGCGACGCGGCAGGCGGCGGGCGTCACCAAGGCCTACCTGATATTCTATCTCGCGGCCGGCATGCTCTATCTGGCCGTGACGCTGTTTTCGAACCTCGTCCTTGGTCGCGTCGAGAAATGGGCGCGGCGCGGCATGCCGTCGATCAAGGAGGCGCGCTGATGGCGAGCGAAGCGGCCATCATCAACAGCGCGGCTCGCACCTCGCTCTGGCTGCAGCCGCATCGTATCGTGCTGATCCTGATTGCGCTCGGGCTGGTGCTGTCCGCGGCCTTCTTCATGCGCTGGGACTGGCTGCCGCAATATTACGGCCTGGCCCTGCTCGGCATCTGGCGCGCGCTGTGGATCCTGGCCGTCACCTGCCTGTTGGGCTTCCTGATCGCGGTGCCGGTCGGATTGGCACAGGCTGGCGGCCCGATCTGGTTCGCGGCGCCGGCGAAGGTCTTCTGCACCGTCATCAGGGGAACGCCGCTGCTGTTACAGCTGTGGCTGCTCTACTACGGGCTGGGTTCGTTGTTTCCGCAATATCCGTGGATCCGCGAATCCTGGATGTGGCCCTATCTCAGGCAGGCATGGCCTTATGCCGTCCTGGCGCTGACGCTCTCATTCGCGGGCTACGAGGGCGAAGTGATGCGCGGCGCCTTTGCCGGCGTGCCGAAGGGGCAGCTCGAAGCCGCACGTGCGTTCGGCATGAGCCGCTGGAAGATCTTCCGGCGTATCTGGCTGCCGCAGGCCTTCTACCGGGCGCTGCCGACGCTGACGGGGGAAACCGTGCTGCAGCTGAAATCGACGCCGCTGGTGGCGACCATCAGCGTCATCGACATCTTCGCCGTTTCGTCGAAGGTCAGACAGGACACTTACCTCACCTATGAGCCCTTGCTGCTGCTTGCCTTGATCTATATGGCGATCACCGGCATTCTGGTCTTCGCCTTCGGCAGGATCGAGGCGCGGATTCCGAACAAGATCGGCTAGGGACCTAGTGAGTAGGGATTGGTGAGTAGGAAGTGGCTAGCCGCCACCACCCATTGCTGACTACTCACTACTCACCACTCACCACTCACTAAAGGCAGTCGCCATGCAACTCAGTCTCGAACAGGCAACCGGGCTGTGCCGCATGGCGGCGCTGGGTGCGGGCGCCAACGAGGAAGCGGCGCAATCGCTCACCGCCTCGATCATATCGGCCGAGGCAGAAGGACTCTCGACCGTCGGATTGTCGCATTTCATCGACTATCTCGAAGCGCTGGAGGCCGGCCGCATCGACGGCAATGCCGAGCCGGTGATCACCCGGCCGGCGCTCGCAGTCTATCTTTCCGATGCGCAAGGCGGGCTGGCGCATACCGGCTTCGACCGCACGCTCGACGAGCTCGCCAAGGCGGCAAGACTGTTCGGCGTCGCCATCTTTTCGCAGAAGAATGCCTATACATGCGGCGCCCTCGGCTACTTTACCGGAAGGCTGGCAGCGCAGGGGCTGGTCTCCTTCGCCGCCACCAACGGTCCCGCCGTGCTTGCCGGTTCGGGCTCGGTCAAGCCGGTCTATTGCACCAACCCGATGTCCTTCGCCGCACCCGCCGCCGACGGCCCGCCGCTGGTCATCGACCAGTCATCGAGCGCCACCGCCTTCGTCAATATCCGCAAGGCGGCCGAGGACGGCAAGAAGATCCCCGAAGGCTGGGCGCTCGATGCCAGCGGCAATCCCACTACAGATCCGGCCGCAGCCATGAAGGGGGCCATGCTCGCCTTCGGTGGCCAGCGCGGCGCCAACATCGCGCTGATGGTCGAGGTGCTGGCGGCGGGTCTGTCGGGGGCAAACTGGTCGCTCGATGCGCCCTGGTTCACCGGCGGCCCGGACAATCCCGGCACCGGCCTGTTCGTGCTGGCCGTCGAGCCCAAGCTGCTCGATCCGGATTTCGAGCAGCGGATGAAGGATCAGCTCGACCGGCTGCGCCGGCGCTACGGCGTGCACATACCGGGCCGCTCCCGGGCCGAGGCGGCGGAGAAGGCCGCGGCACGGGGCATCAAGGTCTCCAAGGCCGTGGTGCAGCGCATTTCCGAATTCGCCGAGCGCTATTCGGCCTGAAATAAATTCTTCTTTTCAGCTCATCAGCTGCCGGCGCCTGCCCGCGGCATGGCCATGCGTGTTTTTTTTGGCGCGCGGTCTGAACCTTTTCGAGCGTCGGGGCGACCAATGCCTGTCCAGGGCAGGATGAGCTTGCCCGATTCAGACCGGGGGAACAGCAAGTCACATCGAAACCTGCTCCACGCCAAGGCATGCCCTTCGCGTCCCGGAAAGCCCAACCTCAATGAAAGGATACCACCATGACCAGCACCAAGACAACCATTCTGACCGCAGTCCTTCTCCTCGGCTCGTTCATGGGCGCGACCCAGGCGGCCAACCTGAAGGCCGCGCCGGTCAAGCCGTCCAGTCCAGGCGTCATTGCCGCGCCGGGCGGCGGCGCTACCGAGGACCCACTATTGCAAGAACGGTCACGCGAAATTCGCCAGTTGCAGCACCGATTTCATCGCGGCCTGCAAGAAGGTCGGTGGCACCATGTCGGATGTCCAGGGCTGGGGTGGGCGTACTTGCTTCACGCCCTCCTGATACCGTCTCAGGTCAGGCCGCTCCGTCGGCCCCTGGCTTCGCATGGATGTCATCCGGAAAACCCCGCCTCGGCGGGGTTTTCTGCGTCAGGCAAGGCGTTCTGAAGCGCATTTGTCCTGATGCAATTCCCAAGCTGTTTTTCCTGGGAAAGCCGCTTCACAGCGACGACGCGTCACCCTTTGCGTTTGACGCGAAACGGATTATGAAACGGCTTCAGCCAAGCTTTCGAGCGCCGGAGCCAGCCATGACCGAAATCCTGCAGACCCCCAAGCTCGTCGTCATTTTCGGCGGGTCGGGCTTTGTCGGCCGCCACGTGGTGCGGGCCTTGGCCAAGCGCGGCTATCGCATCAGGGTCGCCTGCCGCCGGCCCGATCTCGCCGGCCATTTGCAGCCGCTCGGCAATGTCGGCCAGATCCAGCCCGTGCAGGCCAATGTGCGCGTGCGCTGGTCGGTCGATCGCGCCGTGCAGGGCGCCGATCATGTCGTCAACCTGGTTGCCGTGCTGCATGAGAGCGGGCGGCAGAAATTCACGGCCGTGCACGAATTCGGCGCTCGCGCCGTGGCCGAAGCGGCACGCGCAGCGGGCGCCGGCCTGACCCATATTTCGGCCCTGGGCGCCGACCTGGAAGCCGCATCCAACTATGCACGCACCAAGGCGCTTGGTGAAAAGGCCGTTCTGGAGACGATCAAGGACGCCGTGATCCTGCGGCCGTCGATCAATTTCGGACCGGAAGATAGTTTCTTCAACCGCTTCGCCAACATGGCGCGTTATTCGCCGGCACTGCCGCTGATCGGCGGCGGCCACACCAAGTTCCAGCTGGTCTATGTCGGCGACGTCGCCGAAGCGGTGGCGCGCTCGGTCGATGGCAAGGTCAAGGGCGGTCAGATCTACGAGCTTGGCGGCCCGCAGGTGCTTACTTTCAAGGAAAGCATGCAGGAAATGCTCGCGGTGATCGAGCGCAAGCGCCTACTGGTTCCGGTGCCGTGGTGGGTGGCGAACCTGCAGGCGTCGATCCTGGGGCTCTTGCCCAACCCGCTGCTGACCAAGGACCAGGTGCTGCAATTGCGCGAGCATAATGTCGTGTCGGAGGAGGCCGCCAGGGCCAACCGCACGCTTGCCGGCCTCGGCATCCAGCCGCAGGCGCTCGGCACGATCCTGCCAAGCTATCTCTGGCGTTTTCGCGCGGCCGGCCAGTTCCAGCGCAAACCGGCGGTCTGAACATAGGCCGACGGCGGGCGATTACAGGCGCGAAGTGATCCGCATGGGCAGCCCGCCTTGCGGCTGGGTGGTCAGCTTCTGGACCGGCCACGGCCTGGTTTGCGCGATGGAATCGAAGCGGAAACGCGACAGCAGGACGGCGAGCGCGATGATCGCTTCCTGCATGGCGAAGCTGGCGCCGATGCAGACGCGCGGCCCGGCGCCGAACGGCAGATACTGAAAGCGGTCGATCTTTTCGCGGTTGCCCGGATGGAACCGCTCCGGCATGAACGCGTCCGGCCTGTCCCACAGCTTCCTGTGACGGTGGACGACCCAAGGCATGACCAGCACGGCCGCGCGCCCCGGGATGTGGAGATCCCTCCAGTTCTCCGGCTCGATCGGCTCGCGGTTGATCGACGGCGCCGGCGGATAGAGCCTGAGCGCCTCGTCGAAGGCGGCGCGGGTGAGCGGCATGGCGTCCAGCCATCTGGTCGGATCGGGCTCGCGCGCCAGCACGGCATCGATCTCGCGCTCGATCTTTTCCCGCTCCCATGGCGCCTCGGCCAGGCAATAGAGCGTCCAGCCCAAGGCTCGCGCCGTGGTCTCATGGCCGGCACCGATGAAGGTGATGATGTTGTCCTCGACTTCCGAGCGTGTCAGCCCGTCCGGCCCCTCGGCCTTGAGCAGGAGGGTCAGGAAATCCTGCGGCACGGCATCGGCATCGCGCCTGAGTCTCTGTTCGCGTATCTTGACCGTATTGCTGACGATCTTGCGGAAATAGGCCATGGTCTTGCGGCCGCGGATGCGGGTAAGCCGCGGCAGCCATTCGGGCGCGCGCAGCAGGTCTAGCGGATCGACGCGGCCCATGGTCTCGAACAGCCGGTCGATCTCCTTGGCGAAACTGCCCGGCTCCCCCGCGATTTCCCCGGAGAACAGCGTCTCGGCCAGGATGTCGTAGGTCAGCAGCGTCATGTCGTGGGCAATGTCGGAGATGCCGCCATCCTCGTAGCGGGAGGAGAATTCAAGCGTGCGCTTGAGCATCGGTCCCGCGAAACCAAAGATGTGACGCGGCGTGAACACCGGCGCCATCGCCTTGCGCGAACGCTTCCAGACCTCGCCTTCGGCCGTCAGCAAGCCGTCGCGCAGGATCGGCCGCAGGATGAGCTGGCGCACCGTCGCCATCTTGTAGTTCCTGGCATTGTCGACCAGGACATGGCGAATGAGCCCCGGGTCATTGGCGATGACCAGCGGTCCACCGACGCCGTTCACCGAGATCCAGGGCTCGTTGTAGGTCGGCTCTCCCCACAGCTCGAGCGGGTTGCGGTAGACGATGCGCATCATCTCCAGCGTCGAGGGCGGCGATGTGCGCGGCCTCGGCGCCGGCGGAACGAAGGGGGCGGGCTGAGTGTCCATGGCTGCTCCGCTGGCAAGCGCGTCGCGCTAGTCCTTGCCTCCGTTCGATGTAGTGACTGACGCACGGCGCGTCCATGTGGCCTGACGATAAAAGCCCGTGCCCCGACGGGACGGAGCGATGCTCCCATCATCTGATTGTGACCGCTCGCCAAACGGCGCGGTCTTGTCCATGACGGCGCTCTGCCGTAGGTCACGGTCACCAACAGATACCGTCAATCGAAGGAGCCCGCCTTGAAGCACCAGTTGAACATCATCATCGGCAGCACCCGGCCGGGCCGGGCCGGGCCGGTTTTCGCTCACTGGCTGGAGCGGTTCGCGCGCGAGCACGGCAAGTTCGAACCGGTGCTGACCGACATCGCCGCCTTCGATCTGCCGGTGCTGGACGAGCCGCACCATCCCAGGCTCGGCAACTACCTGAACGATCATACCAAGGCCTGGTCGAAGGCCGTCGATGCCGCCGACGCTTTCGTCTTCGTGGCACCGGAATATAATTACTTCGTCGCACCGGCCATCGTGAACGCGATCGACTATCTCTCGCGCGAATGGAAATACAAGCCCGCCGCCATCTTCAGCTATGGCGGCGTTTCCGGTGGCCTGCGCGCGGCACAGGCGCTCAAGCCGCTGCTGACCTCCGTCGGCGTCATGCCGGTTCCGGAAGGCATCGCGCTGCCGCTGTACCAGAAGCTGCTGGGGACCGACGGCTCCTTCGAAGCGAGCGAGCAGGTGCAGGGCGGGGCAAGAACCATGCTGGAGGAGTTGCTGCGCTGGAGCGAGGCGCTGAAGCCGATGCGCGCCGGCTGATGCAAGCCGGCTCGCCCGCGCCGTAGACAGGCGGAATGTCGGCAAACGACCGAACCGTGGGCGGTTCGGCCTGCGTTTGCCATGCGCTTTGCTGCTGATGCTTTTGATGGCCGCCATCGCGGCAGCCGGCGCCAAGATAGAAGTTCACGATCAAAATTCCTGCGCGACCGGCTGGCTAAGGTCAAAGCCTCTCGCCAATAGCTGGCCGACGGTGCGCTTTTCCGCCCGGAAATGCCTGCAAACCTTGGAAAAACCACCTTTAACGCCTATATCTAGGCAATATTGAAAGCGCGATTCGGGGGCGATTTTTCGCGCTCCACCAGCCGCCTCTAGACAACAGGTTTTCATGAGCGACCAGACTGAGAACGCCAACGGCGCCGAAGCCGAATACGGCGCAGATTCCATCAAGGTTTTGAAGGGCTTGGATGCCGTCCGCAAACGGCCCGGCATGTATATCGGCGACACCGATGACGGTTCGGGCCTGCATCACATGGTCTATGAGGTCGTCGACAACGCCATCGACGAGGCACTGGCCGGTCATGCCGATCTCGTCACGGTGACGCTCAATCCCGACGGTTCGGTCACCGTCATCGACAATGGGCGCGGCATTCCCACCGATATCCATCCCAGCGAAGGCATTTCGGCAGCCGAAGTGATCATGACGCAGCTGCATGCCGGCGGCAAATTCGACCAGAACTCCTACAAAGTGTCCGGCGGCCTGCACGGCGTCGGCGTCTCTGTGGTCAACGCCCTGTCGGCCTGGCTGAAGCTCAAGATCCGCCGCAATGGCAAGATTTTCGAGATGAGCTTCACACACGGCAATGCCGACGCGCCGCTGAGCGTCACAGGCAGCTATGAACAGGACAAGCAGCCCGGCACCTATGAAGGCCGCAGCGGCAGCGAGATCACCTTCTTTCCGTCGTCCGAGACCTTCACGATGGTCGAATTCGATTTCGGCACGCTGGAGCATCGGCTGCGCGAGCTTGCGTTCCTGAATTCGGGCGTGCGCATCGTGCTGACCGACGCCCGCCACGCCGACGTCGTGCGGCATGAGCTGCACTATGATGGCGGCCTGGAGGAATTCGTCAAATATCTCGACCGGGTCAAGAAACCGCTGATCGACAAACCGATCGCCATCAGGGCCGAGCGCGACGGCATCACCGTCGAAGTGGCCATGTGGTGGAACGACAGCTACCACGAGAATGTGCTGGCCTTCACCAACAACATCCCGCAGCGCGACGGCGGCACCCATCTCGCCGGTTTTCGCGGCGCCCTGACGCGTCAGATCACCGGATATGGCGATTCCTCGGGCCTGACCAAGAAGGAAAAGGTCTCGCTGATCGGCGACGATTGCCGCGAGGGGCTGACGGCAGTGCTGTCGGTCAAGGTTCCCGACCCGAAATTCTCCTCGCAGACCAAGGACAAGCTGGTCTCCTCGGAAGTCCGGCCCGTGGTCGAAGGGCTGGTCAACGAGGCGCTCGGCACCTGGCTCGAAGAACATCCGAGCGAAGGCAAGGTCGTGGTCGAGAAGGTGATCCAGGCCGCGGCGGCGCGCGAGGCCGCGCGCAAGGCGCGCGACATCACCCGCAAGACCTCGCTGGGCGTCACCTCGCTGCCCGGCAAGCTTGCCGACTGTCAGGAACGCGATCCGGCGAAGTCCGAGATCTTCATCGTCGAGGGCGACTCGGCCGGTGGCTCCGCCAAGGGCGGCCGCTCGCGCCAGAACCAGGCCATCCTGCCGCTGCGCGGCAAGATCCTCAATGTCGAGCGCGCCCGCTTCGACCGCATGCTCAGTTCCGACATGATCGGCACGCTGATCACCGCGCTCGGCACCTCGATCGGCAAGGACGAATTCAACGCCGACAAGCTGCGCTACCACAAGATCATCCTGATGACCGACGCCGATGTCGACGGCGCGCATATCAGGACGTTGCTGCTCACCTTCTTCTTCCGGCAAATGCCGGAATTGATCGAACGCGGCCATCTCTATATCGCCCAGCCGCCGCTTTATAAGGTGACGCGCGGCAAGAGCTCGCAATACATCAAGAACGAAAGCGCGTTCGAGGAATTCCTGATCGGCTCGGGACTGGAAGAAGCCTCGCTCACGCTCGGCTCCGGCGAGGTTCGCGCCGGACAGGACCTGCGGGCGGCGATCGACGATGCGCTCGCGGTGCGCCAGCTGATCAACGGCCTGCACACGCGCTACAACAGAGGCGTCGTGGAGCAGGCGGCGATCGCCGGCGGGCTCAATGCCGACGTCGTCGCCGATCTTGGCCGCGCCAATGCGATGGCGGAGCGGATCGCGCAACGTCTCGACATCATTGCCGAGGACACCGAGCGCGGCTGGACCGGCCGGATGTCGACTTCGAATGAGGGTATCGGCGGCTATGTCTTCGAACGCACGGTGCGCAGCGTCAAGGAATACGCCCATCTCGATATGGCGCTGATCAATTCAGCCGATGCGCGACAGCTCGACCGCTACGCGCAGCGGCTCAGCGACGTCTATGGAGCGCCGCCCGTGCTGCGCCGCAAGGATGTTTCGGAACCCATCTCGGGACCGTTGGCACTGCTCAACGCGGTGTTCGCGACCGGCCGCAAGGGCCTGACCATGCAGCGCTACAAGGGCCTGGGCGAGATGAACGCCGAGCAGCTTTGGGAAACCACGCTCGATCCGAACGTGCGTTCGCTGCTGCAGGTCAAGGTAAACGACGCCACCGACGCCGACAGCCTGTTCTCGCGGCTGATGGGCGACGAGGTCGAGCCGCGGCGCGAGTTCATCCAGGACAACGCGCTGTCGGTGGCCAATCTGGACATTTAATCCGGAGTCATCCCGGGACCATTGGCGCGCGTCGGTCGCGCCAGTGTTTCCCTTGCGAGATTCATTCGAACCGCCGGAACGGAAGCTTCTTTCCAGCATTGTGACAGTATCGATCACAATTCCTGGCGAAGGAGGCTCCCATGGGACGCGGCATCTTGCTCTGGTTACTCGGGGTTCCAATCCCGATCATCCTTCTCATCATGCTTTTCGCGCGATAGGGGGCTGTCATGCAGTCCACCCTGTCGATCACGGATGATCCCGGCGCGGTGGAATCGTCCGCCACCGCTATCAGCTGGGGTCCGATCATCGCCGGTGCCTTCGCCGCCTCGACATTGACCTTCATCCTGATGCTGCTCGGCTCCGGCCTGGGGTTGAGCATGGTCTCGCCATGGTCGGGCTCAAGCGCCTCTATCACCAGCTTCGCGGTTTCGACCGCGGTCTGGCTGATCGTCGTGCAATGGCTGTCATCCGGCCTCGGTGGCTATCTTGCCGGCCGGCTGCGCACCAAATGGGTGGGCGTGCATACCGACGAGGTTTATTTCCGGGATACGGCTCATGGCTTCCTGGCATGGGCGCTGGCGACGCTGCTGGTCCTCGGCGTGCTCGGCTCGGCGCTGTCGGCGGCTGTGGGTTCCGGCGTCCAGGCTGTATCCAGCGTGGCCGCCGGCGCCGCCCAGGGCGCTTCGGCCGGTGCATCGGCCAATGCAGGCGGGGCATCGACGGACAATGCCACATCCTATCTGGTGGACTCGTTGTTCAGGCCGGCGGACGCGGCGAGACTGGCGGCAGCCAATCCACAAAACGACGCGGCGGCGGCGGCGCAGGCATCGCGCATCCTGGTCGCCAGCGCTGCGGCTGGCGAGGTTTCGCCCGAGGACAAGACATACCTGTCGCAGCTGGTCGCGGCACGCACCGGCCTGTCGGAAGCAGACGCCAAGACGCGTGTCGATACGCTGCTGGCAAAGGCGCAGGACGCCAAGGCCAAGGCCCAGCAGGCGGCCGATACCGCCAGGAAGGCGAGCGCCACATTTGCGCTCCTCGGCGCCCTGTCGCTGGTCATCGGCGCCTTCATCGCCAGCGCCGCGGCCGCCCTCGGCGGCAGGCAGCGCGACGACGAGGAGGCTGTGTTCCTGACCAGCCGTTGAACATCGTCTGAAATCCGCATGAAGAAGCCCGGCGAGCCGGGCTTCTTCATGCGGACGATGTGACCGGGTCAGTGATCCATGGCCTTGACGATTTCCTCGGTCATCTTCTTGGCGTCGCCGAGCAGCATCATGGTGCCGTCCTTGTAGAACAGCGTGTTGTCGATGCCGGCATAGCCGGAGCCGAGCGAGCGCTTGACGAACAGGCAGGTGCGCGCCTTGTCGACGTCGAGGATCGGCATACCGTAAATAGGTGAGGACTTGTCATCCCGCGCCGACGGGTTGGTGACGTCGTTGGCGCCGATGACATAGGCGACGTCGGCCTGCGCGAATTCGGAATTGATGTCCTCGAGCTCGAACACTTCGTCGTAAGGCACGTTGGCTTCGGCCAAGAGCACGTTCATGTGGCCCGGCATGCGGCCGGCCACGGGGTGGATGGCGTATTTGACGTCGACGCCATTGGCCTTGAGCTTGTCGGCCATTTCGCGCAGTGCATGCTGCGCCTGCGCGACGGCCATGCCGTAGCCCGGCACGATGATGACCTTCTGCGCGTTCATCATCAGATAGGCCGCATCGTCGGCCGAGCCCTGCTTGACCGTGCGCTCGATCCCATCATCAGCGCCCGCGGCCGCAGTCTCACCACCGAAGCCGCCGAGGATGACGGAGATGAAGGAGCGGTTCATGCCCTTGCACATGATGTAGGACAGGATGGCGCCCGACGAGCCGACCAGGGCGCCGGTGATGATCAGCGCCAGATTGCCGAGCGTGAAGCCGAGTGCGGCCGCCGCCCAGCCCGAATAGGAATTGAGCATCGACACCACGACCGGCATGTCGGCGCCGCCGATGGGGATGATGAGCAGCACGCCCAGCACCAGCGATGCGGCAACGATGAGCCAGAAGACGAGCTTCGATTCGGTGGTGACCAAAAGCACGATCAGCACGACCAAGGCGATGCCAAGCGCGATGTTGATGAAATGGCGGCCGCCGATCATGATCGGCTTGCCGGACATGCGCCCGTCAAGCTTCAGGAAGGCGATGACCGAGCCGGTGAAGGTGATGGCGCCGATGGCCACACCCAG
>NZ_JAIUIS010000025.1:0-51724 GCF_020165765.1 Mesorhizobium sp. B264B1B | reverse complement strand
GTGAACCGCTTCGACGCCAAAACAGAAGCGGACAGATCATGTGCTACCAAACCGGACAACTTGATTAGCTACCGACATTCTTGGCTCACCCGCCGCGACGGTTCACGCCAATCGGGCACTGAACAAAGCGGCCCTAAAAAAATCTGGACGCGCCGGGAGCCATTTCGGTCGAAGCACGTTTCATGGTTGTCGTCAGCAATTCACGAGAGCAATCGAAGGAAAAGCGAACGGCAAAGACGCCCCCCGCACGATAAAAGGTGCGAGGGGCGTTTTCTTTCGGCCCCTACATCGCGGCGGTCATCATCGGCGGCATCTCGTAGCGGAGGCCGAGGCCCGAGCGCACTGCCAGGTCGACGTCAGTCAGCGTCCGGGACGAAAAGGCCGCCGCGGGCTTTCATGTCTGGAACGGTTTGCTGAAGGCGTTGGTGAATGTGACCCCGCCGTGATCGTCGCTGGCTTCGCCCAGCACGACATCCATGCCATCATTGGTGACCCGCGCCAGTGCGAACCCGCCCATATAGGCCGCCTTTGGCTTGAAGAGATCAAGGCCGTCGCGCTGATAGATCATCGGCACCTCGTGCTGATGGCCATGGAAGATGGCAATCACGTTGTAGCCTTTCAGGGCCGCAAGCAGTGCCTGACGGTCCGCATCGCTCCACCAATGCGGCGGCCCCTTGCCGTCGTCGTCGAACGCCTTTTTGGCGGGATCCCATCGCCCAGTCGAAAAATTATCCCAGCCATAATGCTGAAACAGGATGACCGGGCGGCCGTCCGCCGCATAGGTCGCCAGATCCTGCTTCAGCCAGGGCAGGCTGCTGTCCGCGCCATGGCCGGTGTCGCCAGCGAAACGGTGGGTCTGGACGAGATGCAGCCCGCCCCAGTCCCACGCATAGCAGTCGGTCTCGACATCGTAGTCGGTGGCTGGAACCGGTGGCTTGAAGAACACGCCGGCACGGTGATTGACTTCGACATAGTCGCGCATTTCGCGCCGGTACCAGTCAACGTGATGCCGCGGGCCGTTTTGGTCGAGGTCATGATTGCCGAGCCCGACATAAACTGGAACATGCACGCGGTCAGGCCCCATGCCTTGCTGGTAACGCTGGCTGAATTGCAGCAATTGCGTGCCTTCACTCGGCTGGGTGATCTGACCACCGCCATCGTCGGTCATGTCGCCGCCGATGACGAGGCCGAGCGGCGTGCCGATTCGGCTGCCGGCGGAGCGTAGGCCCGTCGGGACGCCGCCGATCTCGACGGGCCATGTCTTGTCGCCAATGCCGTTCAGAGCCGCCACATTGCGCAGCAAGGCAGCGTCGGTCTTGCCTTCCTGCTGGCAATTGGGACTCAAGCCGCTGGCCATGCGGCAGGCATGGACATCGGCGATGAACAGGAAGGTGGCGTCGACAGGCTGAATGCGCTGCCCGGTCTGGCCGAGCGCCGGGCGTGGAAGCGCAAGGGCCGTGGCAAGACCGGCGGCCCGCGCCAGAAAACGGCGTCGTGATACCGATTTTGGTGAGAAGCGCTTCATCATGGGTTGAAGTTCAGCACGGACACCGGTCAGCAGTAAAGTTCAGCGCCCGGTCCACGGCTGCCCTCCCCCAGAACGGAACTGAGTTGTAGGGATCGTTCCCGTTCTCGGCATCAAAGGTTTCCCGGTGGCAGCAATATCCTGCGACGCCGCCTCGTTGCGGCCATGGGCGAAGCTTGGGCGACACTCTGCTCCAGCCCCGCCAGGCAATCGCGCAACATGCCGGCATCCTGCGCCGTCTTGGCCATCGACATCGCGCCGGAATAGGCCGCGACGGCCAGGGCGGCGAAACGCTGCGGGTCGGTGTCCTGCTCCCTGCCCGCCTGCTGATCAGCCCGGACCTTGTCGGCGATCGCCTGGCGCCAGCCGGCAAAAATGCCGGCAAGGGCGGCGCGCAATTCGGCATCGGCGAGCGACAGTTCATGTGCAAGGTTGTTGAGGGGACAGCCGCGCACGAAGCCTTGTTGCTCAAGTTCCGCCGCCACGGCTTCGAAGGCTGCACGCACGCCTTCGCGCGCCGAAGCGGCCGCCCGCAAAGGCGCCATCCATGTTTCTTCGACCGCCGCGGCCACACGCTCTTCGATCACCGCCAGCGCCAACGCTTTCTTGGTCCGGAAATGATGATGCAACGCGCCGCCGCTGACACCCGCCGCCGCCATCAGATCGCCGAGGCTGGACGCGTGATAGCCGCGTACCTGAAAGGACTCCTGCGCGGCATCGAGCACTCTGTTGCGCATGCCTTCGGGATCATTGGCGCGCTTCTGGGCATGCCCTGTCATCGGGAATCTCCACCGTGCCCCTCCAGGAGGGAAGAAAAAGAAGCTAGCAGATTGACAAAACAGGACAACCGGTCTGTTTTATAAAACAGGATGATCACCCTGTTTTTGGAGACGAGCTTATGAGCCTGCCCCTGAGTGCCACATCGGAGACAGCAGCGCTCGCCTCCCCGGTCGTCGAACTGCGGCAGTACACGCTGAAACCCGGCAAACGCGATACCCTTATCGACCTCTTTGACGGCAAGCTGATCGAAGGCCAGGAAGAGGCCGGGATGACCATCATCGGCCAATTCCGGGATCTCGATCGCCCCGACATGTTCGTCTGGCTGCGCGGCTTCGAGGACATGGAGGTGCGCAAAGGCGCCCTGAGCGCCTTCTATGACGGTCCGGTATGGGCAGCGCACCGCAATGCCGCCAACGCCACGATGATCGATTCCGACGATGTGCTGCTGCTCAAACCTGCGTGGCCCGGCGCTGGCTTCGATCTCTCCGGCGCATTACGCGCGGGCTTGGCTGCCGACGAAAAGCCAGGCAGAAGCACGCCGCTGTCAGGCATGGTCGTGATTCGGATTTATCATTTGCGGCCGGGCGCAGAGGCCGCGTTCGCCAGCCGCTTCGAGGCCGAAGTCGCGCCGATGACGGCGTCACCCGGTGCGCGGCTGCTCGCCGCTTTCGTCACGGAGCACGCGGAAAACAGCTTTCCACGCCTGCCGGTGCGAGCGAGTGAGAATGTTTTCATCAGTGTGATGGGTTTTGATGGCGAAGAAGCGCACGCCCAGCATGAAACCGCGCTTGCCGCCTCGCCTGCATGGCAGGCCTTCTCGCACGCCGTCCGACATGACCTGACCAGACCGACCGAAACCATGCGCCTGTCGGCGACATCGCGCTCGCGGCTTTGTTGCTGATTTCCCAGTCCGCGCGGAGGCGGCGTCTGATCAGAGGCGGGGCGGCGTCTTTGCGGTGGACGGCGGGTATACGGCGGAGTGAGTGGACAGCCGATCTCCCCCCTCGTGGGGGAGATGGCCGGCAGGCCAGAGGGGGGCGCTGTCCCGCCGATCTCTCATTCGATTGCACTTCCGCCCTTGTTCTAACCTGAACGCAGCTGAATGACGACAGATAGCGTTCCTTCGCGCTCCCGCCGCCCTGCCGGGCATCTCCCCACGAGCGGGGAGATTGGCTCCGTCTTCAACCGATTTGCATCTTCATCGCCCGCAATCTCCGCTTGATGCGTTTTGTGCAACGCGATACGCCGTTGCCCAAATCGACAGACCGGAGACTTGCCGTGAGCGCTGCCAAGACCAGAACCGAAACCGATACGTTCGGTGCCATCGAGGTCGCCGCCGACCGCTATTGGGGCGCGCAGGCGCAGCGTTCGCTCGGCAATTTCAAGATCGGTTGGGAAAAGCAGCCGGCATCCGTCGTGCGCGCGCTCGGCATCGTCAAGCGGGCGGCGGCGGAAGCCAATATGGAGCTGAAGCGGCTCGATCCGGCGATCGGCAAGGCGATCGTCGAAGCCTCTCAAGAAGTCATCGACGGCAAGCTCAACGACCATTTCCCGCTGGTGGTCTGGCAGACCGGCTCGGGTACGCAATCCAACATGAACGCCAACGAGGTGATCTCCAACCGGGCGATCGAGATGCTGGGCGGCGTCATGGGCTCCAAGAAGCCGGTGCACCCGAACGACCACGTCAATATGAGCCAGTCGTCGAACGACACCTACCCGACCGCCATGCACATCGCCTGCGCCGAGCGCATCGTGCATGACCTGTTGCCGGCGCTGAAGCACCTGCACAAGGCGCTCGCCGCCAAGAGCAGAGCGTTCAGCCATATCATCAAGATCGGCCGCACCCACACGCAGGACGCCACCCCGCTTACGCTGGGCCAGGAATTCTCGGGCTACGCCGCGCAGGTCGCTTCGTCGATCAAGCGCATCGAACTGACGTTGCCCGGCCTGCAGGAACTGGCGCAGGGCGGCACCGCCGTCGGCACCGGCCTCAACGCGCCCGTCGGCTTCGCCGAGCGGGTGGCCGACCGCATCGCCGCCATCACCGGCATCGCCTTCGTCACAGCGCCGAACAAGTTCGAGGCGCTCGCCGCCCATGATTCCATGGTATTCTCGCACGGTGCCATCAACGCCGCTGCCGCCGCGCTGTTCAAGATCGCCAA
Source organism: Mesorhizobium sp. B264B1B (assembly GCF_020165765.1). Lineage (NCBI taxonomy): Bacteria > Pseudomonadati > Pseudomonadota > Alphaproteobacteria > Hyphomicrobiales > Phyllobacteriaceae > Mesorhizobium > Mesorhizobium sp. B264B1B. The sequence goes on along the minus strand of NZ_JAIUIS010000025.1, from coordinate 47,257 downwards.
CGACATCCGCTTCCTCGGTTCAGGGCCCCGCTCGGGACTTGGCGAGCTGTCGTTGCCGGAAAACGAGCCTGGTTCCTCGATCATGCCGGGCAAGGTCAATCCGACGCAGTGCGAAGCGATGACCCAGGTCTGCGTGCAGGTGTTCGGCAACAATGCAGCCCTCACCTTCGCCGGCAGCCAGGGCCATTTCGAGCTCAACGTCTATAACCCGCTGATGGCCTACAACTTCCTGCAGTCGGTGCAGTTGCTCGCCGATGCTTCGGTCTCCTTCACCGACAATTGCGTCGTCGGCATCGAGGCGCGCGAAGACAACATCAAGGCGGCCCTCGACCGCTCGCTGATGCTGGTGACGGCGCTTGCGCCCACCATCGGCTACGACAACGCCGCCAAGATCGCCAAGACCGCGCACAAGAACGGTACCACGCTGCGCGAGGAAGCGCTGGCCACCGGGCTGGTCAGCGAAGCCGATTACGATCGGATCGTGCGGCCGGAAGATATGACTCATCCTGGGTGAAGGCACTTTTTCGGCGGGAAAATATGCTCCCGCCACCGCATCGACCGGCACGAATTTCCGTTTTTCACCGGTTCACGGAAACGTATGTCCTGTGAACAATGTGTCGCCAGACAGGCGGCTTTGGTGAACAGTCAGCATGGTCTATCTGACGGGCGATCAACCCCATTCGGAGAGCCACCATGTCCACCAACACTTCCTTCGCCGGCACCGGCACCGCGTCCAACAGTTCTGTCACGATCCTGCTCGGCCGCATCCTGCTTGCGGTCATTTTCCTGCTTTCCGGTTTCGGCAAGCTCAGCGCCCTTTCCGGCACCGCGGCCTATTTCGGCGGCCTCGGCCTGCCCTTGCCGACCGTGACAGCCATCGTCGTCGGCCTCATCGAACTGCTCGGTGGTCTGGCCATTCTCGTCGGCTTCCAGACCCGGATTGCCGCCTGGGTGCTGGCGATCTTCACCGTCGCCACGGCCCTGGTCGCCCACACCGGCTGGGCCGACCAGATGCAGATGATCAACTTCATGAAGAACCTGGCGATCACCGGCGGCTTCCTCGTACTGGCTTCCTCCGGCGCCGGCGCCTATTCGATCGACGCCAAGCGCGGCTGAACTTCCCTCCCCCGTCTTGACAGCAGTGGCGCGGGATTTTCCGCGCCACTGTTTCGTTGTCAGTGCAGAAGCCTCAATTCAGCGCCCGGATTTGCCGGGGCATTGGTGGTAGGATCGATCGGTCCGGGTGGGTAAAGGCCCAAACCGGCCAACCGACAACGGAGGTGACCATGCCTCGCAACGCACTGCTTCTGGCTTCGCGGCTGCTGCTTGCCGCGCTGTTCGTACCGTCAGGCTTCCATGCGCTCGCCGACATTGCCGGCACATCGGGCTATTTCGCCGGCCTTGGCCTGCCGCTCCCGGGGCTCGCCGCGTGGGGCACGGGCCTGTTCGAGCTGATCGCCGGACTGCTGATACTCATCGGCTTCCAGACCCGGATCGTGGCTCTGCTTTTGGCCGCCTTCTGCATCGTTGCCGGCTTCATCGGCCATTACGGCCAGGGCGCCGATGATGCGACGCTTGCCTTCCTGCACCAGCAGATGCTGATGAAGGACATCGCGATATCGGGCGGCTTTCTGGCGCTCGCCATGGCCGGCGCCGGCGCCTGGTCGGTCGACGGGCGGGCTGCGGTTTGATATCGCCTAAATCCAAGGGCAAGCCCGGAACCAACCAGACATATGCCCCGGGTTGAACTCTCGATGCCCGAGCCAAGTCGACGCCCGAGCCAAGTCGCCCCCCCCTCCGTCGAGCTGCGCTCGACACCTCTTCCCCGATCGACGGGGTAGAGGAAGGGCTCGTTCGCCAATCTTGGCGCCCTTCCTCTCCCTCCGGAGGGGGGAGAGGTGGCTTGGCGAAGCCAAGACGGAGTGGGTGAAGCCGGTCTTCAAACGCGAATCCGCTGAACAAGTGCCGCGATGGAGTTGGCCGTACCTATTTCACCGAAACGCTCGGCCCGCCTTCGACCGCCAGTACCAGGCGGCGGCCGGTAATTCGCGCCAGTTGCGCCAGGCGCCCGGCGGGCCGCTCGCCATAGAGATCTGCCAGAGATGCCGGTAAGACCAGCGCCAGCACGCCATTGCCGCGCTGCTCCCATTTCAGCCTTGGCATGACGTCGGGCATCGAGGCGGTCAGCAGGTAGACGACGCGCATCGATGCCGCCAGCACCCGCGCCCGCTCCAGATAGCGCGGTGTCGCCAGCGCCTTGATCTCGGGCGCGATGGCTTCGTTGAAGATGCCGTCGTGCCGATAGGCATTGGCCATCGCTAGATAGGCGCGGCCAGGGTGGTCCACGCCGAAAAAGGAGGCGTGGGCGATGATGTTGAGCGATTGCTTGCCGCGATATTCGGGATGCGCGCGCCAACCGATGTCGGCCAGCAATGCCGCCGCGTGGCGGTAGCGCGCCTCGTCCTCGGTCTCGTCGATGCCGAAAGCGGCAAAGGTCTTGGCCGTCCAGTCGACGAGTTCATGCGCATGGGTGACCGAGCGCGAGCGCAGCCGGGCGAGTTCCTCCGATGCCGAGATCAGGGGATCGGCCTTCTGCTCGGCCTGGTCGAGCAGGGAATAGAGGAAGCCTTCGCGCACGCCGAGCGCCGAGACGATGATCTTCGACGGCTGCATCGCCGCCATGATTTCCTGCAGCACGATGGCGCCGTAAGGCAGGAGCGAGCGGCGATTCTTCGAAACACCCTCGATGCCTTTGATCTTCTCGATCTCGCCTTTCGCCACTTGCCGCAGGAAATTGGCGGCACTTTCGACGCCGATCTCGTAGTGGTGCATGACGCCAAGCGGATAGTTGGTCATCTCCATGTGCAGCCGGGCGAGATTTCGCCAGGTGCCGCCAACGGCATAGAAAGGCCTGCCTTTCCCGCCTTTCAGCAGCTTCGCCCGCCCCAGCTCGTCGCGCACGATTTTCGCCGCCTGCGTGAGGGAATTCTTGGCCATGTCCTGCAGGCGCAGGCCGCCCAGCGGCAACGTTATGCCGTCGCCGATCGCTTCGCCGTTGACGTCGACCAGTTCAAGGCTGCCGCCACCGAGGTCGCCCGCAATACCGTTGGCCGGATGAAAGCCGCAGATGACGCCGAGCGCGGAATAATGGGCTTCCTCGCGGCCGCTGATCACGCGGATCTCGGTCTTGAGCACGTCTTCGGCGCGGTGGATGAAATCGGGGCCGTTGACGGCCTCGCGGGCAGCCGCGGTCGCCAGCACGTACATGTGCTCGGCACCGGCCTGGTCGGAGAGCGCGCGGAAGCGGCGGAACTCCTCCATCGACCGTGTCACGCCCTCGGGGTCGAGCTTCCCCGTCGACACGATGCCGCGGCCGAGGCCCGCCAGCATCTTTTCGTTGAACAGCATGGTCGGCGAGCGCGCCAGCCCCTCATATACGACAAGGCGGATCGAATTCGAGCCGATGTCGATGATGGACAGCGGTCGGCGATCCTGCAGCCGGCCCTGGGAATCGGACAGCATCAGGCGGCGGCGTTCTTCTTGCGGCGCTTGAATTGCGCGATCCGCTTCGGCGCATGCGATTTCAGCGCATCACCCCGTCCCGACAGGCTCGGATTGGTCATGAAATATTCCTGTGCGTTGAACGGCTCCTCGCCCTCCTCGAGCACGACGCGCCGGGAGGTTCCATCAGCCAATACGTCGAAACTTTGCTGATTGTCCATGATGTTGCCGAGCATGATCTGGCCCAGCACCTGTTCATGCACAGTTGGGTTGGTGATCGGCACCATGGTCTCGACGCGGCGGTCGAGGTTGCGCGGCATGAGGTCGGCCGAGGAGATGTAGACCACCGCCTCGTCCGACGGCAGGCCGTGGCCATTGCCGAAGCAATAGATGCGGCTGTGCTCGAGGAAACGGCCGACGATCGACTTGACCCTGATGTTTTCCGACAGGCCCGGCACCTGCGGCCGCAGGCAGCATATGCCGCGCACGACGAGGTCGATCTCGACGCCCGCTCGGCTGGCGTCGTAGAGCGCGTCGATGATGATCGGATCGACAAGGGCGTTCATCTTCATCCAGATGCGTGCCGGCCGTCCCTCGAGCGCGTGGGCGACCTCATCGGAAATGTGCTGCAGGATACGGTTCCTCAGCGTGAAGGGCGAGATCGCCAGCCGCATTTCGGCGGTCGGCTCGGCATAGCCGGTGATGAAGTTGAAAAGCTGGGCGACATCGCGTGCGATCGTTGCATCGGTGGTGAAGAAGGACAGGTCGGTGTAGATGCGCGCGGTCACCGGATGGTAATTGCCGGTGCCCAGATGCACATAATTGCGCAGCTTGCCGTCCTCGCGCCGCACCACCAGCGACATCTTGGCGTGGGTCTTGAGCTCGAGGAAGCCGAACACGACCTGGACGCCGGCGCGCTCGAGGTCGCGCGCCCAGCGGATGTTGGCCTCCTCGTCGAAGCGAGCCTTGAGCTCGACCAGCGCGGTCACCGACTTGCCGGCCTCGGCGGCGTCGACCAGCGCACGCACGATCGGGCTGTCGTTGGAGGTTCGGTAAAGCGTCTGCTTGATCGCCACCACTTCCGGGTCGGCCATCGCCTGGCGCAGGAACTGCACCACGACGTCGAAGGATTCGTAGGGGTGGTGGACGATGATGTCCTTCTCGCGGATAGCGGCGAAGCAATCGCCGCCATGCTCGCGGATGCGCTCGGGGAAACGCGGATTGTAGGGCGTGAATTTGAGGTCGTCGCGGGCAACGGCGACGATCTCCGAAATCTGGCTGAGCGCCAGCGGGCCGGTCAGGACGCTGATGCGGCTCGACGAAACGCCGAGTTCGCCGGCGACGAATTCGCGCAGTTCGGCCGGCATGAGCATGTCGAACTCGATGCGAATGACGGAGCCGCGGCGGCGGCGCTTTAGCGCGGTCTCGAACAGGCGCACGAGATCTTCCGATTCCTCCTCGACCTCGATGTCGCTGTCGCGAATGATGCGGAACGTGCCGGAGCCCTTGACCTCGTAACCCGGGAACAACTTGCCGATGTAAAGGCCGACCGCCTCTTCCAGCGGGATGAAGCGGACATGGTGCTTGCGGTCCGGCAAACGGATGAAACGCTTCAGCGCCACCGGCAGGCGCAAGAGCGCGCTCATCTCCTCGCCGTTCTTGCGATGGCGAAGCTGCAGCGCCATCGAGAAGCCGAGATTGGGGATAAACGGGAACGGATGCGCCGGGTCGATCGACAATGGCGTGAGAACAGGAAACACCTGGTCCTGGAAGTGCTCCTCCAGCCAGGCCTTCTCGTCCTTGGTCAGCGCGTCGCGGGTGATGCTCTCGATGCCTTCCTTGTTGAGCAGCACGGTCAGCGCCGAAAGGCTTTTCTGCTGGTCTTCCTGCAACCGTTCGACCTCGCGCAGCAGCTGTTCGAGCTGCTGTTCGGGGGTACGCCCGTCCGGACTTCTCAACACGATGCCTTCGCGAACCTGGCCGGCCAGGCCGGCGACGCGCACCATGAAGAACTCATCGAGATTGGCCGCGGAGATCGACAGGAAACGTACCCTCTCCAGCAGCGGATGGTTTGTGTTCTGCGATTCCTCAAGCACGCGGCGGTTGAACTGCAACCAGGAGAACTCGCGATTGACGAAACGATCCGGATTGCCTTCCGGGCTTGCCGCTTCCGCATTGATGAACTCGCTCTGGACCGGCTTCAGTTCGTTCATGGTTCCTGCTCTTCCCACGTCTGGTTGCTTCGCCGCTTTCGGGCGGCGCCCAGGCTGTTGCGCCTGGCCGCGATGCTCCAGCCGGTTAACCGGCTTAACTTATCCTCTGACAGGCTTTTGCGACAGTTTCATTTCATCGAACTTGCAAACAGGCCGGTTATGATCCAAACGCTGAGCAGACTGCGCTAAAGGAGACGACGATGGCAGGCGGTTCCATTCCCCATTTCCAGAACGATGCGGGCCATCCGGCGATCGATATCGGAGTCAAGGAATTCATGTGCACCGGCGCCAACCCGCCTTTCGACCATCCGCATGTGTTTCTCGATATGGGCGACGACAATGAGAAGGTCTGCCCCTACTGCTCGACGCTCTACCGCTATTCGCCGAAGCTGACGGCGATGGAAACGCTGCCGGCCGGCTGCCTCTACATCGACCAGGCCGCCTGACTTCCAGCGGCCCGGCCAATGGCAGACGCACAGTCCCGGCAAGTCATCATCGCCGGGGCGGGTATTGCCGGGCTGACCGCGGCGTTGGCTTTCGCCGAGCGGGGCTATCCCGTACGGATCTTCGAACAGGCGCAGCGCCTAGAAGCGGCGGGCGCCGGCATCCAGCTTTCGCCCAACGCGACACGCATCCTGCGTGAGCTCGGCGTACTCGACGCACTTCTTCCCAATGCCGTCAGGCCGGAAGCCGTGGTGCTGAAGGATGCGGCAACCTTGGGCGAACTGGCGCGCGTACCTTTTGGACGAGCCGGCGAGGCGCGCTGGGGTGCGCCCTACCTCGTGGCGCATCGAGCGGACCTGCAAAACGCGCTGATGGCGCGCGTGGCTGCCATGCCCGATGTTCATCTCACTACTGGTGCGCGCCTTGGCAGCGTCACGATCAGCAGTTCAGGCATCACCGCGGCAGCCGATGTGGGTGGCAGGCTCGTCGCGGCGGAAGGTTTCCTTCTGGTCGGCGCCGATGGCGTCTGGTCGTCGATGCGCGGACTTGCCGACCAAGGAAGGAAAACCAGGCTTGCGAAAAGCCACTTCTCCGGCGAACTGGCCTGGCGGGCAACCGTCAGCGCAGACAGTCCTGCCGGGCAAGCTTTTGCAGAGATCGGTGCGCCGGACTGCGTCACCACCTTCCTGCATCCCGGCTTTCACATGGTCGCCTATCCCGTCAGCAAGGGCAGCGCCATCAATCTCGTCGCTTTCACCAGGGGCGAGCGTATCGCCGAAGGCTGGTCCGGCCATGCCGATCCCGCAATCCTGGCCGGCGCCATGCGCCGCACCGCGCCGGCGCTGGCAAGGCTTGCGGAGTTGGCCGGCCCGTGGGCGGCCTGGCCGATCCATACGGTCGATCAGAAGCAGCCATGGGTAAGGTCGGGCCGCATCGCGCTGGTCGGCGACGCGGCGCATGCCATGACGCCGTTCGCGGCACAGGGCGCCGCGATGGCCATCGAGGATGCCGCCACGCTTGCCGACGTCATGGCCGCCTCCCCTGCCGACCTGGCCGGAAGTCTTCAAATCTGGGAAGGCCTGCGCCGGCCGCGCGTCGTGAGAGTGGCACGTCGCGGCGCCCTCAACCGCCTTGCCTGGCATGCCTGGGGTCCGGTGGCGTTGGCGCGCAACCTTTTCCTGAAAATGCGGGCGCCGGAGAAGCTCGCCGCGGATTTGGACTGGCTTTATGGGTGGCGGGCCTAGAACTCGAACGAGGCGTTGGCGTTATCTGCGCTACCTACCATTATACAGCTTCAACGACCACCCAAGCGAGACCGGCAGCGGGTTCCACCAACCGGTCCGCAGGCCGGCGGTTCGCAAGGCGGCGGCCGTCCAGGTGTTGCAGCCGGCCAGCGCATTGAAATGGCCGTTCGCCTCATAGAAGCGGTCGAAATCGGAATAGGCGGCCCTGGCGATGACGATCGGCCCGCCTGGTCCTTGCTGAAAACTCGCATCGATGAAGTCGAGCAATGCCGCAAAGCGGTCTTCCGGGATGTCGAAGCCGGCGACATCGGGTCCGGAGATATCGCCGGCGACCTCGACATGCATCACTGAAGCGTCAAGCGTCAGGGCCTTGAATACGGGCATCGCCTTCAGCTGCGACCAGGTCGGCGTCTCCAGGTAGAAGGCGCGGCCGCCCCAGCCGAAGACGATGTAGCGCACCTCGGGCGCATCGGAAGGCTGGCCGGCAGCCGCGAGGAAGCGAAAACGCCGGCGCACGCCATCATCGACGGGAATGGCGATGTCGGTGTGGATCGGATTGCTCAGCACCAGAATGTGCCTGACGCCCTCGCCGGCCGCGGCAGCCGGCCAGAGTGGTCGTGGCACCAGCGTGCCGAGTGCCGCGACCAGCACCACCGCGGCCACCAGCACGGCCAGGAAACGAAGGCGTTTTCTCATCCGGGCATAGTTCTTGCGATTCCATCATGTCTCAATCGAAACGATCCGATCGGCCAAATGTGAAAAAGCCCGACCGTGGCGCGGCCGGGCTCCTTCCATTTCGACGAGGCAGCGCTCAGTGCAATATCTGCGACAGGAACAGCTTCGTGCGCTCGTGGCGCGGGTGATCGAAGAACTCGGCCGGCGTGTTCTGCTCGACGATCTGGCCCTGATCCATGAAGATCACCCGGTTGGCGACTTTCCGCGCGAAGCCCATTTCGTGGGTGACGCACAGCATGGTCATGCCTTCCTCGGCAAGGCTAACCATGGTCTCCAGCACTTCCTTGATCATTTCCGGGTCGAGTGCCGAGGTCGGCTCATCGAACAGCATGATGCGCGGGTTCATGCACAGCGAACGGGCGATCGCCACGCGCTGCTGCTGACCGCCGGAGAGCTGGCCCGGATATTTGTTGGCCTGCTCGGGGATCTTGACGCGCTTGAGGAAATGCATGGCCATCTCCTCGGCCTGTTTCTTCGGGGTCTTGCGGACCCAGATCGGCGCCAGCGTGCAGTTCTCCAGGATGGTCAGGTGGGGGAACAGGTTGAAGTGCTGGAACACCATGCCGACCTCTCGGCGCACCTCGTCGATCTTCTTGAGATCGTTGGTCAATTCCTTGCCGTCGACGAAGATCTTGCCCTTCTGGTGTTCTTCGAGCCGGTTGATGCAGCGGATCATGGTGGACTTGCCGGAGCCGGACGGGCCGCAGATGACGATGCGCTCGCCGCGCATCACCTTGAGGTTGATGTCCTTCAGCACATGGAACTCGCCATACCATTTGTGCATGGCGATGATGTCGATGGCGACATCGGTGGTCGAGATGTGCATCTTCGCGGCATTGACCTTGATCTCTTCCGCGCTGACGGCGTTTTCGGTGGCCATGAACCAATCCCCTTTTTATCGTTTGTAACCGGTGTCGAGCCGGCGTTCCGTATACATTGAATAGCGCGACATGCCGAAGCAGAACAGCCAAAACACGAAGGCGGCGAACACGAGACCGGATTTCGCGGTCTGCGGCGTCGCCCAGTTGGCGTCCGAGAAGTTCTGCTTGACGACGCCGAGCAGGTCGAACATCGAAATGATGAGGACCAGGCTGGTGTCCTTGAACATGCCGATGAACGTGTTGACGATGCCGGGAATGACCAGCTTCAGCGCCTGCGGCAGCACGATCAGTCCCATCTTCTGCCAATAGCCGAGGCCGAGCGAATCGGCGCCCTCGTATTGGCCCTTGGGGATCGCCTGCAGGCCGCCGCGCACCACTTCCGCCATATAGGCGGCGGCAAACAGCGACACGCCGATCAGAGCCCTCAGGTACTTGTCGAAGGTGACGCCGGCGGGCAGGAAAAGCGGCAGCATGACGCTGACGAAGAACAGCACTGTGATCAGCGGGATACCGCGCACAGCTTCAATGAAGATGATGCACAGCATCTTGACGATCGGCATCTTGGAGCGCCGGCCGAGCGCCAGCACGGTGCCCAGCGGCAGCGACACGGCGATGCCGACGAAGGAGAGGCTGAGCGTGATCAGCAGTCCGCCCCACCGCGACGTCTCGACATGCGGCAGGCCGAACACGCCGCCGACCAGAAGGAAGAAGGCGACGATCGGCAGCACGAGGAAAAGCAGGATGGCGTTCAGGCCCTTGCGCGGCACGCTGGGGACCAGCATCGGCACCAGCAGCGCCGCGAACAGGATGGCGACCAGGATCGGCCGCCAGCGCTCCTCGACCGGATAGGTGCCGAACATGAACTGGCCGAACTTGGCGTTGACGAAGGCCCAGCAGGCGCCGCTCCAGCCATCGGGCTGGATGCCGCCCTGCGCCACTGTCGCGCAGACGGTCCGGTCCGGCCCGGTCCACTGGGCATTGATGAAGGCCCAGTTGATGACCTGCGGCAGGACCCAGGCGACGATGATGATGCCGAGTATGGTGAGGATGGTGTCGCCGACCGAACCGACGAGGTTCTTGCGGACCCAGGCATACAGGCCACGCTCGCTGATCGGCGCCGCCTCCGCCAGGGCCATTTCGGTGCGCACCCAGGACATGTCGTGTTCCTGCATGGCCCTACCTTTCCACCAACGCCATTCTGGCATTGACCACGTTCATCACGGCCGAGGTCACCAGGCTGAGTATGAGATAGGCGATCATCATGATCAGCACGCCCTCGACCGCCTGGCCGGTCTGGTTGAGCACCGTGCCGGCGGTCGCCGTCAGGTCCGGATAGCCGATGGCGATGGCCAGCGAAGAGTTCTTGGTCAGGTTGAGATACTGGCTGGTCAACGGCGGGATGACGATGCGCATGGCCTGCGGCACCACGACCAGCCGCAGGATCGATCCCGAGCGCAGGCCAAGTGCGGCGGCGGCCTCGGTCTGGCCCTTGCTGACACCCCTGATGCCGGCCCGCACGATCTCGGCGATGAAGGCCGCCGTGTAGCAGGACAGCGCCAGATAGAGCGACAGGAACTCCGGCTTGACCTGGAAGCCGCCGGTCAGGTTGAAGGTCGATTGTTTCGGAAAATCGAAGCTCAGCGGAAAGCCGCTCAGCGCATAGGCGAGCAGCGGCAGGCCGACGATCAGCGCGACGGACGTCCAGAACACGGGAAACTGCTGACCCGTCGCCATCTGCCGCTGGCGCGCCTTGCGGGCGACGAACCAGGCCATGGCGATACCCACGATGAGCGCCACGAAGATCAGCCATGAGCCCTCGCCCCAGACGGCGCGCGGGAAATAGAAACCGCGCTGGTTGAGGAAGGAACCGAAAGGCAGGTTATAGCTCTCGCGCGGCGGCGGCAACACGGCCAGCACGCCCGAATACCAGAAGAAGATGACCAGCAGCGGCGGGATGTTGCGGAAGATCTCGACATAGACCGTGCAGATCTTGCGGATCAGCCAATTCTGCGACAGCCGGCCGATGCCGATGACGAAACCGATAATGGTCGCGGTGACGATGCCGGCCACGGCGACGATGATGGTGTTGATCAGGCCGACAATGATGGCGCGACCATAGGTCGAATCCGACGTGTAGGCGATCGGCGTGTCCGAGATGTCGAATCCGGCGCGGCCCCTGAGAAAGCCGAAACCGGAGGCGATGTGAAGACGCTGCAGATTGTCGATGACGTTCTGCACGATCCACCAGACAGAGCCGAACAGAACGACGACGACCAGTGTCTGGAAGAAGAGACTGCGGACTTTCGGGTCGTTGATAAAGGAGCCGCGACTTGTATCCTCGCGAAGGACTTCCTGCGATGCCATATCACCGTCCCCTGTGAAAGAGAAACCGGAAGGCAGATGGTTCTGCCTTCCGGATCACATTTCGATCAGCGGATCGGTGGAGCGTATTGCAGGCCGCCCTTGGTCCACAGCGCGTTGATGCCGCGGGCGATCTTCAGCGGGCTGCCCGAGCCGACATTGCGGTCGAACATTTCGCCGTAATTGCCGACCGCCTTGACGATGTTGACGACCCAGTCGTTGGAGACGCCGAGATCGGTGCCGATCTTGGTATCGGCTTCCTGGCCGAGCACGCGTTTGATCTCAGGGCTGGCCGAGTTCTTCATCTCGTCGACATTGGCCTTGGTGATGCCGAGTTCCTCGGCATCGAGCAGCGCGAAATAGGTCCACTTGACGATATGGTACCACTGGTCGTCGCCCTGGCGCACCGCCGGTCCGAGCGGCTCCTTGGAGATGATCTCCGGCAGCACGACGTGATCGGCCGGCGCACCCAGCGTCAGGCGGATGCCGTAAAGGCCCGACTGGTCTGTGGTGTAGACGTCGCAGCGGCCGGCGTCATAGGCTGCGTTGACCTCTTCGAGCTTCTCGAAAACGACCGGATTGTACTCCATCTTGTTCGCCTTGAAGTAGTCGGCGAGGTTGAGCTCGGTGGTGGTGCCGCTCTGCACGCAGACGGCGGCGCCGGACAGCTGAAGCGCCGAATTGACGCCCGGCAGCTTCTTGGCGTTGATCATGAAGCCCTGGCCGTCATAGTAGGTGGTGCCGATGAAGTTCAGGCCAAGTGCCGTGTCGCGGTTAATGGTCCAGGTGGTGTTGCGCGACAGGATGTCGATCTCGCCCGACTGCAGCGCGGTGAAGCGCTCCTTGGCGCTGAGCGGCGTGAACTTGACCTTGGAGCCGTCACCGAAGACGGCGGCCGCCACGGCGCGGCAGAAATCGGCATCGATGCCTTGCCAGTCACCCTTGTCGTCCGGCGCCGAGAAGCCGGCCAGGCCCGTCGACACGCCGCATTGGATGAAGCCCTTCTGCTTGACCGTGTCGAGCGTGGTGGCTGAAGCCGTTGAAGCCACGGCTCCAAGCGCGGCGGCTCCAAGGATGCCGATTGCAATGTGTTTCATGACCCACAGACCCTTTTCTGTTTTCAGGCAAACCTGATCTTTTTTTCCCGCGTGAACGCAGCTTTTCGTTCCGGCCCATTTCCGGAACTCCGCATCGCAGTCGACGCGCCGCCTCCCATTCACGAACAGCATCGAAGGCGATAATTCCTGTGAGGTCAAGGAAAATGACCGAATTCAGATGGGTTTGAAAATCGTTTGCCGCAATTGCCTGAATAGCAGACAAACGCGCCCGCAATTTAGTCAGAAGGGCGAATAAAGCCGGCGAAGCTCGCCCTACGCCAGGCTGCGCTCTGTCCGCAAAAGTCCATCCGCCGGGATTACTCTGCGTTACTGTGCTCTGCCGGCCGGTTGCGTGCCGATGTCTGCGCCCTCTGGCTGGATCTGGGTCATGGTGAGGTGCGCTTTGCGCTATCAGGCGACGCATGCCGCTGCCGGCGGCGGGCTTTCTGGCCGCCGGCATTGCCCCTTGCAGTCGGCCTGCGGCGGCTCGGCAATTGGCACATTCGAAGTCGGGGTCCTGGCGAAAGCCGGCTGTTGCGCGGTCCATGTCGCCGCACTATGGCTAGCGGCTTACCAAAAAAGGCGACGACGAATGGCAAAAGACGGCAACGAGCCGGTGACTGGCAAAATGGGCATCAACACGCGGCTTGCCCATTCGGGCAACAACCCGCACGACTATTTCGGCTTCGTCAATCCGCCTGTCGTGCACGCCTCCACGGTGCTGTTCCGCAATGCCGCCTCGATGGCTGGACGGGACCAGAAATACACCTACGGCACGCGCGGCACACCGACCACCGACGCCTTGGCCCAGGCCATAGACGCGCTGGAGGGGTCGGCCGGCACGATCGTGGTCCCGTCGGGCCTGGCGGCGGTGACGGTGCCGCTGCTTGCCTTCGTTTCGGCGGGCGACCACCTGCTGATCGTCGACAGCGTCTATCATCCGACGCGCAACTTCGCCGACACGATGCTGAAGCGGCTCGGCGTCGAGGTCGAGTATTATGCTCCCGGCATCGGCGCGGGCATCGCCGCCTTGATCAAGCCGAACACCAAGGTGGTGTTCACGGAATCGCCGGCCTCAAACACGTTCGAGGTGCAGGACATACCAGCCATCGCCAAGGCCGCGCACGCCGCCGGTGCCATCGTCATGATGGACAATACCTGGGCGACGCCGCTTTATTTCCGTCCGCTCGACCATGGCGTCGACATCTCGATCCATGCGGCGACGAAATATCCCGCTGGCCATTCGGACGTGCTGCTGGGTACGGTGTCGGCCACCGAGGCCTGCTGGAAACAGCTGTATGAAAGCTTCTGCACGCTTGGCTGCTGCGCCGGACCCGACGACGTCTACCAGGTGCTGCGCGGCTTGCGCACCATGGGGGTGCGCCTCGATCACCATCAGCGCAGCGCGCTCGCCATCGCGGCATGGCTGGAGGGCCAGAAGGGCGTGGCGCGCGTGCTCCACCCTGGCCTTCCCAGCCATCCCGACCACGCGCTGTGGAAACGTGACTTTTCCGGCTCCAGCGGCATCTTCTCCATCGTGCTTGCCGGCGGCGGCCAGAAACAGCAGCACGCGTTCCTCGACGCATTGCGGATCTTCGGTCTCGGCTACTCCTGGGGCGGTTACGAGAGCCTTGCCGTGCCGGTCTGGCTCGGCGACCGCGTCGTTGCCAAGGACCCCTATGAAGGGCCGTTGATTCGTCTCCAGATCGGCCTCGAGGATGTCGAGGACCTCATGACCGATATTCTTCGCGGGCTCACCGCCGCCGCAGCGGCCTGACGCGACCTCTCGGACCGATACCAGCAACGTCCGCAAGGCCTTGACGCGATTGAGCAAACGGGGGCTGCACGCGGCGCCCCGGTCCGGCCATGTCGGCAATATTATTCTCCCCATCCGCAGTTTTGCGGATTTGTTTGACTTCCAAATTGCCGGCTTCCGCTTCATTGCGGCAGCGGAAATCATTCCCCAGCCACCGCACCAAGAGCCTGCCCATGGCGTTCCGCCTCTTTGTTCCCATTCTTGCCGGCGCGACGCTGCGCGAACGCATCATCGCCTGCGTCGGTGCGATGATCGGCATTGCGCTGACTGGCGCGATCAGCGGACTCACACTGGGTAGCGGGCCACATGTGCCGCTGCTGGTGGCGCCAATGGGAGCATCGGCGGTGCTGTTGTTCGCGGTGCCCGCCAGCCCGCTGGCGCAGCCCTGGTCGATCATCGGCGGCAACACGATCTCGGCGCTTGTCGGCGTGATCGTGGTGCAATTCGTGCACCAGCCGGTGCTCGCCACCGGTATTGCGGTAGCGTTGGCGATCGCCGCAATGTCGTTCACGCGCTGCCTGCATCCACCCGGGGGTGCGGCGGCATTGACCGCGGTGTTCGGCGGCCCAGCCGTGATCAGCGCCGGTTTCCTGTTTCCTTTCGTGCCAGTGGCGGTCAATTCGATGCTGCTGGTGGCGCTTGGCTACGGCTTCCACAAGCTGGCCCGGCGCAACTACCCGCACGTGCCGGCCCCGGCGCCGGTAAACAGTCACGGCACCATCGATCCGCCGGCGCAATTGCGTGTCGGTTTTCGCTCCGAGGACATCGACGCCGCGCTTGGAGCGCTCGACGAGACCTTCGACATCGATCGGGGCGATCTCGACCGGCTGCTGCGGCAGGTCGAATTGCAGGCCATGGTGCGCGAGCATGCGACGTTGCGGTGCCAAGACATCATGTCGCGCGACGTCATCTCGGTGGACGAGCACACGCCAGCCGCCGCTGCGCGCCAATTGCTGCTTGACCACAACATACGAACCTTGCCGGTGGTGGATGCCGAGGCAAGGCTGGCCGGAACCGTGGGCTTGCGGGAACTGACACTGGCGGCCGGCACGGTCGGAACCGTGATCTCGCCGGCGGCAACCGCAACTGCCGGCTCGAACGCCATGGCGCTGCTGCCAGTGCTGACCGACGGGCGCAGTCACGCCGTCATCATCGTCGACGATAAAAACCACATCCTCGGGCTGATCACGCAAACTGATCTGCTGGCCGCGACGGCGCGGATGCAAAACACCGGCACGGAGCCGGCCAAAGTGCTAGCATAGGTAGCCAGGCGATCGGCCCGGCGTGATTTTTCGGGAACCTTTTTTCGAAACCTGCATCCAATCTTTCGTGCAAGGATCGATGGAGGACACATGCCCGCGCTGACGGCAACATCAACAGCGACGGACGAGCTTCGGCTCGTGGCCCGCGCACTCGCCCGCGACAGCGATGCCTTTCGCAAGATCATGAAGCTGAACAACCAGCGGCTCTACCGACTGGCGCGCGGCATGGTGCGCAACGACGGCGAGGCCGAGGACATCGTGCAGGAGGCCTTTGTCAGGGCCTTTACCAATCTCGGCACCTATCGCGGCGATGCTTCGCTTTCCACCTGGCTGTCGCGCATCGTCATCAACGAGGCGCTCGGGCGGCTTCGCAAAGGACGGCGAACCGTGGCCATGCCTGAAAACCCGGAAGCGCAGATCATCCGGTTTCCCCTCAACCCAAGCGACGATCCGGAGCGGACGATGGCGCAGCGGCAGATCCTCGGGCTTGTCGAGCGGGCGACCGACAGCCTGCCCGACGCCTATCGCGCGGTTTTCGTGGCCCGCGTCATCGAGGGGCTGAGCATCGAGGAGACCGCCGACCTGCTCGGCGTGCGGCCCGAGACCGTCAAGACGAGACTGCACCGCGCCCGCGTTTTGCTGCGCAAGGCGCTGGACGACGAGATCGGGCCGGTGCTGCTCGACGCCTTTCCCTTCGCCGGCCGGCGCTGCGAGCGGCTGACGCAGGCCGTGATGAAACGGCTCGGATTCGACGGGTGATCTTCAAGGCCAGATCTTTCGCCGATTTGTCGGGAACGTTTCTGCGCCATCCTCATCCAATGAATGTCAACCCAGATGAAGCCCGCTGCCCAGCCTGTCGGGCGAAGGAGATGCCATGCTTATCCGACATACCACAGCGTTTGCCGCCCTCTTGCTGCTTGGCGCTGCCCCATTCGCGCAAGCTGCCGACAAGCCGACCGACCCGCAGATCGCCCACATCGCCTACACAGCCGACATGATCGACATCGAGGCGGCCAAGCAGGCAATCAAGAAATCCAAGAACAAGGAAGTCGTCGATTTCGCCAAGGACATGGAGCGCGACCACGAAGCGGTGAACAAGCAGGCGCTCGACCTGCTCAAGAAGCTCAAGGTGAAGCCGGAAGACAATGCCACCAGCCAGGCGCTGACCAAGGCGGCGAAAGAGGAACATGCCAAGCTCGCCAAGCTGAAAGGGGCTGCCTTCGACAAGGCCTATATCGAAAACGAGGTGGCCTACCACAAGCAGGTCAATGGAGCGCTCGAAACCCTGCTCATTCCGTCAGCCAGCAATGCCGAGCTGAAGAGCCTGCTCGAAACCGGCCTCAAGATCTTCCAGGGGCATGAGCAGCATGCCGAACATGTCGCCGGCATGTTGAAATGAAAGCGGCCGCGCTGATCCGACCGCTCCTTGCCGGGCTGGCGCTGGCGCTTGCCGCCGGCCCGGCGCCGGCCGCGACGATCGAGGTGACGATCGAGAAGCTCGTCTTCTCGCCCGCAAGCGTCGAGGCCAGGGTCGGCGACACGATCGAGTGGGTGAACAAGGACGCATTCGCCCACACGGCCACGGTGAAGGGCAGCTGGGAGGTGATGATGCCGCCGAAGGCGAAGGGAAAACTGACCCTCAAGACGGCGGGAGCGGTTGATTATTTCTGCCGCTTCCATCCCAACATGAAAGGCCGATTGGTAGTGGCGCCCTGAAAATCTGGGCCGGTGGCGGGACTTGGCCGCAAATACCAAGCCCCGTCACTCCGGAGCACCCGTCACTCCGGAGCAATTCAGCACGGAACAGTCGCGCCAGGGATCAGAGCGCCAGCCATGCCGTGCCAGCCGCCAGCGTTAGCAGCGTCAATGGCAGGCCGACTTTGAAGAAAGCGCCGAACGACAGCGACGTGCCGGCGGCGCGCGCCTGTTCGGCAACGATCAGATTGGCGACCGAGCCCAGGAGCGTGAAATTGCCGGCCAGCGTCGAGCTCATGGCGACGACCAGCCAGGCGCGCTCGGGGTTTTCCAGGCCGGGGATGAAGGGCCGCAGCGCCAGCACGGCCGGCACGTTGCTCATTATGTTGGAGAGCACCGCGGTGAAGCCCGACAGGCGCCAGACGTCGTCCAGCCCGAGGTTCTTGGCCGATGCGACGATGTCCGGTGTCAGCAGCGTTCGTTCGGCGCCGGCAACCACGATGAACAGGCCGGCGAACATGAACAGCAATGGCCCGTCGATTTCGCGATAGATGCGCTCTGGTTTGATGGCGCGGGTGAGCAGGAGGATGGCGCCGCCGATGAGCGCCGCCTTGGCGACAGGCACACCGGCGAAGAAGGCAACGGCCAGTCCGATGCAAACCACCACCGCTTTCAGCACCTGGCGGCGATGCATGCGGCCGCGCGAGACCTGTGGCGTCAATTCGCCGTTGCGCGCGAATTCGGTGCGGTAGACGATGCGAACAATGGCGATGACCGCGACGAGACCGAACAGGGCAACCGGAGCCAGAGCCGCTGAAAAGGCCGGATAGGAGATGCCCGACAGCGCACCGATGACCATGTTTTGCGGATTGCCGGTGATGGTGGCGACACTGCCGCAATTTGACGCGGTGGCGGTCGCGATGAGGTAAGGAACCGGATTGCGTTTGATGGCGCGGGTGACGTGAACGACGATCGGCGCCATGACAAGACAGATGGCGTCATTGACCAGGAAGGCCGACAGCAGGCCGGTCAGCAGGGTCACCATAACCAAAAGCATGAACGGCGCATGCGCATGCTCGATCGCGATGGCACCGAGGCCGCGAAAGGCGCCCGAGACCTTCAGATGCGCCACTACGATCATCATGCCGAGCAAAAGCGTGATGGTGTCGAAATTGATGGCGCGGTAGGCATCCTCCAGGCTGATCGCCCCGATGGCTATCATCGCGGCCCCGCCGAGCAGTGCGATCCCCGCCCGATCGAGGCGCAGGCCTGGTATGCGGCCGACGGCGACGCCGGCATAGGTCAGGACCAGGATCAGCAGTGCCGCCGCGCCCATCAATGTCATGCGAAGAAGGCCCTGCCCGATGCATTCAGCCCCGGCCGGAGCTGTGGCCACCACCTTTAGCGGGCGGCGCGCAAAGCGAAAATACCTTCTGCGTGATGGCTGCAGAAATCCCCAGCGACGCGCCCTCGGCGCCGGTGGCTGGCCGGATCCGCCTCAATGAACCGTGATTGTCGCGGCTGGCGGCGTTTGCTGGGAAACCATCGGATCGAAACTGACCTGGTCGCGTCCATTTGACTTGGCGGCATAGAGCCGCCTGTCGGCTGCCGAGAATATCTCCTCATAGGTGGTCGGCCCGTTAAAGGCGGTACCGCCAATGCTCACGGAAAGCGGACAGGACCGGCCGCCCGGCGAAAATTCCACCTCGCGAATTCGCCGGCGGATGCTTTCGGCAACCAGCCAGGATTGCGAGGGATCGACGCCGGGAAGAAACACGCCGAATTCCTCGCCGCCGATGCGGCCGACGATGTCGGTGCCGCGGAGCTGATCCTTGATCGTCTGCGCGATCAGTTTGAGCGCCTGGTCGCCGCAGTCATGCCCAAGCCGGTCATTGATCGATTTGAAGTGATCGGCGTCGATGATCAGCAGCGCACCGGAATTGGCCGACGCCTGTTTGCGGACCTGTTCGAGATAGGCTTCGACCAGCATGGAGAAAGCGCCGCGGTTGAGCACCGCCGTCAGGCTGTCGGTGGCGGCAACGACGGTGAGATCGCGCTGGGCAATGGCCAACTGGCGTATCTTCCACATCAGGAAGAAGAGAAACGATCCACCCAGCACCAGGGGCAACAGAATGTCGGTCAGCTGAGCCCGCCACACAGCTTCGGGCGAAAGATACGGGAAATTGAACGAATCGACGAAAAACGCCACGCCAATGAAGAACGCCGTGCCGGCGGCGGTGACGGCGATCACCCTGCCCCAACTCGTCGGCGACAGGTCGAGCTTCATCTCTTCAACTCCGTTAGCCGCGTCTACTATGACGCGCCAACGCAAACAAAACGATAAGACTTTCCCTCCAATTCGACGGCAGAGGTTGCAGGGTTACGGCCGCCGGACCGGCGGCCGCCTCCGGCCTGCGTCTCGAAGATTTGTCCGGATGATCGATCCGGACCTACGACAGGAGGGTCCTGCCGTCAGCCGTTGGGCGCCGATTCGCCCAGCGTCTCTGCAACAAAGGATGCCGCGATCAGATCGTCGGCATCCAGGCCTAGAGAGCCTTCGCCCGCTCCCATGATGGCGGCAACCTTGTGGAAGGTCTTCAGCTCATGGTCGGAAATCCGGGCGGTTTGCATCTTGGCTTTGAGCTCGGCGATACGTCGCCCCAAGGCGGGCGACGTTCCAATTTCACGTTTCGACATGACGCGGTTTTCTCCTTCCCCAACCCATGTTTGTTTTGCCCGCCATTCGCAGCCCGAATGCTTACTTTTATGAGGGACCGCGAATACAAGGCCCCGAACGCGTGATCCTTGCGAAGGTTCCCGCGCGACAAGGTCACGAAATAATACGGAAAGGGCGCCACGGCGGCGGCGTGCCGCCGTCGTGCCGGCAAGCGCATTCGGGAAGACAAAAAGGGATGAAAAGTTCCGACCGGATTCCTGCCCGCGTTGAAATTTCTCACGTCCGGAGCAGCTAAGCCGTTGAAATTATTGGCGATCCCGACAGGATTCGAACCTGTGACCATCGGCTTAGAAGGCCGGTGCTCTATCCAGCTGAGCTACGGGACCGCTGGCCGGCTCGGAGCCGGTAAGATGTCTGCGCTGGCGCCCGCCCGGGCTTTGCCGGTCAATGCGTCCAGGGCGTCCTGCGGTCATAGCGGAAATTTTCCGCATAGGAAATCTGGCGGCGCTTGGGCTCTTTCGGCTCTTCGACGCGGTAGGCGAGCCCTTCCTTCTCGGCATAGGCCACGGCCTCTTCACGCGTGTCGAAGGTCAGCTTGATCTGGCTCCTCATGTCGCCGGAAGTGGTGTAGCCCATCAGCGGGTCGATTTTCTTGCGCATCTCGGGATCGAATTCCAGCACCCAATGGCCGGTCTTGGCCGTGCCGGACTGCATCGCGGTTTTGGCTGGACTGAAAATGCGCGCGGACATGACCACCTCATTGCTGTGCAAGGCAGCATGGCCGCCTCTTCGCCCGTCATTACTGCGCAATGCGGACGGCGGCAAGGTTTTTGCACTTGCAGGTTTTTGCACTTGCCATGCAACACTGAAATGAATAGGCAACAGACCGTTCGGAGTGTAGCGCAGCCTGGTAGCGCATCTGGTTTGGGACCAGAGGGTCGGGAGTTCGAATCTCTCCACTCCGACCACCTTTCACAGAAAAGGCAATCGAGGGCCGTTGGCGCCTGCGAATGGCAATGTGTCGGGTGCAGAATGGGGCTGTCGGCAATCTCCGCGCGGCCAGTTGTCTTTGCTGCTGCATGTCACGGTCGCAACAAAAAGCCGCGGACGGCAAAGTTGCCTGCTCCACCGCATCCACTATTGTGAGCCGGAACACAACACGGTGTGGGGCGACAGATGCCCATCGGACATCGACGGTCTCCGCTAAAGCCTCACGGAGGAACCATGAGCGACAGTTGGACACCCACCCGCCTCGGCGCAGGGCGGCATTCAGCATGACGACGGAAACCGCCACGGGCGGCACGGAGACAAAATTCAGACAGCCGCCAGCCGGACCCGGGATCGCGGTCGATCTCGATGGAGTGACCATAGATTTCGCATTGGCGGCTGGGCGTAGCTTCCAGGCGGTAGCCCGCGCCGATCTGAAAGTCGGCGACCAGGAATTCGTGGCGATCATTGGGCCGACGGGCTGCGGCAAGTCAACGCTGCTGAATGCCGGCGCAGGGCTTCTCGTGCCTTCGGCAGGCAGCGTCCGTGTGTTCGGCGCCCCGCTTCGCGGTCTCAACAGACAGGCTGGCTACCTCTTCCAGCAGGATGCATTGATGCCCTGGAAGACCGCTCTGGACAATGTGGCCATCGGGCTGGAAGTGGCAGGCGTGCCCTCTTCCGAAGCAAAGGAACGCGCGCGAGCATGGCTCGGACGCGTCGGCCTGGCTGCTTTCTGCGAGCGCTACCCTCACATGCTTTCAGGCGGCCAGAAAAAGCGCGTTGCTCTTGCGCAGGTCCTGATCCGCGATCCCAAGATCCTCCTCATGGACGAACCCTTCGGACCGCTCGACGCACAGACGCGGCTGATCATGGGCGGCCTTTTGCTCAAGCTGTGGTCGGACGACCGCAAGGCGGTGATGTTCGTCACCCACGACCTCGAAGAAGCGATCGCGCTGGCTGATCGCGTGGTGGTGATGTCAGCCGGTCCCTCGGCACGCATCATCGGCGACTTTCCAATCCCGCTGGCGCGTCCACGCGATATTTCGGAAATCAGGCTGGAACCGCGCTTCCAGGAATTGCATCGCGACATCTGGCACATGCTGAAGAAGGAAGTGCTCAAGGCTTACGGCGAGATTGAAGAAGGAGCGATCCGATGAAAAGGACGACGCTGCTTTTCGCACAGCTAACCGTGGCCGTCATCGTCATCGCGCTCTGGCAGGCAGCGTCGACGACGCACCTGATCGGCGATCCGAACAATATTTCCTTCTTCTTCTCGACCCCATTGGCGGTGGCAGGCCAGATATGGAGGTGGTTTGCCACCGGGACGATCTGGCATCATCTGTGGATCACGCTGTGGGAGTCCATGCTGGCCTTCGCCATCGGCTCGCTGGCAGCGATCGCGATCGGCTTCTGGTTTGCCCGCAAGCCGAGACTTGCGGCCGTCTTCGATCCCTATGTAAAGGCGGCCAATGCGCTTCCCCGCGTCGTGCTGGCGCCGATCTTCACGCTTTGGTTTGGCCTCGGCATCTGGTCCAAGGTTGCCTTGGGCGTGACGCTGGTTTTCTTCATCGTCTTCTTCAATGTCTACCAGGGCGTGAGGGAGGTGAACACGACGGTGCTGGCCAATGCCCGAATGCTCGGCATGAACGAACGGCAATTGCTGCGCCACGTCTATATGCCATCGGCATTGTCCTGGGTGTTTTCATCGCTCCATATCTCCGTCGGATTTGCCGTGGTCGGCGCCGTGGTCGGCGAATATCTCGGTGCGGCCGGCGGACTAGGCTATCTGATACAGCAGGCCGAGGGCGTGTTCGACGTGGCGGGCGTCTTTGCCGGAATGTTCGTCCTCGCCGCTTTTGTGCTCTTGATCGACTGGATCGTCACGCTGATCGAAAAAAGGCTGCTTGTCTGGCGGCCTGAATTCTCGAAACCAGGCCGATAGGGCCCAATCCAGCTCAAGGAGGAGATCATGAGGATCATTTCGAAACTGGCGGCCGCCGCCGTCGTATTGCTCGCGGTGGCCACAGACGCGGGGGCCGCCGAAAAGGTCACCATTTCGATCGGCGGAGCGTCATGCCTCTGCTATATGCCGACCGTGCTCGCCAAACAGATCGGCGCTTACGAAAAAGCCGGCATCGATGCAGACCTCGTCGATTTCAAGGGTGGTTCTCAATCGCTGACCGCAGTATTGGGTGGCAGCGCGGATGTGGTGTCCGGCTATTTCGATCACACGGTGAAATTGGCCGCCAAGAACCAGCGCCTGCAATCCTTCGTCGTTTACGACCAGTTCCCGGGACTGGTGCTGGCGGTGGCGCCGGACCAGACCGGCAAGATCAAGTCAGTGAAGGACCTTGCTGGCAAAAAGGTCGGCGTGACCGCTCCCGGTTCCTCGACCGACTTCTTCCTGAAGTTCCTTCTGCAGAAGAACGGCATCGACCCGACATCCGCCGCCGTGATCGGCGTTGGGCTGGGCGCTACCGCCGTCGCCGCCATGGAGCAAGGGCAGATCGACGCCGTGGTGACGCTCGATCCGGCCGTCACCGTGCTTCAGGCCAGGCATAAGGACCTGACCATCCTGGCGGACACGCGCACCCAGAAGGATACCGAGGCGGTATTCGGAGGCGACTATCCCGGCGGAGCGCTTTACACCCGGCCGGAATGGATGGCCGCGCATCCCCAAGCAACGCAGGGATTGACCAATGCCATGCTTGCCACGCTGGATTACATTCACTCCCACAGCGCCGAAGAGATCATGGCCCAGATCCCCGACAATCTTATCGGCAGCGACAAGGACGCCTATCTGGCCGCGTTGAAAAATGCGATCCCCATGTATTCGACCACCGGGCTCATGGATCCAAAAGGCGCGCAGGCCGTGCTCGACGTTTTCTCTCTCGGTTCGCCCGATGTGGCCAACGCCAAGATCGATATCACGCAGACGTACACGAACGACTATGTGAACAAGGCGAAGAAGGCCAACTGACGAGATCAACGTCAAGCAGCGGGCATATGGCTCGTTCGCCTTAGCCACGGAGTTCACCGAGCGCCGGCATTTCAGCGACTCGGTGGCCTCGTCGCCATTTTGGGTATCCGTCAATTGACGAATACCCGTTCTTCTCTCACCTAGCTTGGCATTGCGCGGGCAAGCCGAACGCGCAGCAATAGTGAGGGTGACTGAAGTCACATGAAGGTAAGCTCGCCGGGCGAGAACCCCAACCGCCCCACTCCCGGCGAGCCTACAACCTGATTTGGAACGCAATCAGGACCGGGGTCAGCCGGCAAGCTTGTATCGCAAGATCGGTGCCAGCTTTGTTTCCCGAAATGGGACGGTTAAAGGGACATGGAACCACCATTTGCTGGCCGGCCGACAATCGCGCCCTAAACCTCGAACTCGCCCTGCCCCTCGTCCATGGCGCTGACGGTTTCAGCCGCCAGCGCCCGGGTGATCGGCGTCTTGCGTTCGAGCGCGGCGCGGTCCAGCCGCTCCACCACGCGCATGGCCGTCGCCAGGGAGCGCTCGATGCGGCGCACCAGATATTGCACGACATGCGGCTCGACCTCGACCTGTCGGTCGGCGAACAGCTTGGTGATGACACCTGCCAGCAGGAGATCGTCGGGTTCGTGGATCTCGACGGTTGCCGCAGCCTTCAGCCGCGACGCCAGATCCGGCAGCGTGACGCCCCAGGCCGAGGGAAAGCGGCGCGCCGTCAAAAGCAAATGCGAGCCGCTGCCGCGTACCGCATTGATCAGATGAAACAGCCCCTGCTGGTCGACTGTGCCGGTATCCACGTCGTCGATCAGCGCCGGCCGGGCACCGAGATTTACAATGCTGTCGCCAACGCGGTGCGCGTCGACCTGAACGGCATCCGCCCGTGCCCGCCAGATCGAGGCCAGATGGGTCTTGCCGGAACCGGCCGGACCGGCGAGCACGACTACCGGCGAGGGCCAGTCCGGCCAGCGGTCGACCAGCGCCACTGCCTGGTTGTTGGTGCCGGAGACGACGAGTTCGTCTCGCGAATAGCCGGTGCCATGGCCGAGATCGAGCGGCAGCTGGCGCGGCGGGTCGGCCCTCTGGTCGCTCATGCCAGGCTCAGCCGCGCGACCCGGCCAGGCCGGATCATGGATTGATGCCTTTGCGACGATCGGCCGGCAATGGCGGCACGGCCTTGCCGTGACCCTTGTAGAGCGGCGATTCCAGATAACGCGCAATGGCAAAGCGCACCAGCACCGCGACCGCGGCCGATGCAGGCACCGCAATCAGCAGGCCGACGAAGCCAAACAGCGCGCCGAAGGCGAACAGTGCGAACATCAGCCACACCGGATGCAAGCCGACGCTTTTGCCGACCAGCCGCGGCTGCAAGATATTGCCCTCGATGAATTGGCCGATGAAGAACACCACCGCGACCGCTACGACCATGGTCCAGTCCGGCCAGAACTGGACGAAGGCAACGCCGACGGCCAGCACCAGCCCGGTCAGCGAGCCGACATAGGGGATGAAGGAGATCAGCCCGGCGAACAGGCCGATGAGGATGCCGAAATTGAGACCGGTTAGCGTCAGGCCAGTGGCATACATGGCGCCCAGCACCAGGCACAGCGTGCCCTGCCCGCGCACGAAGCCGGCCGTTGCCGTGTTGATGTCCCTGGCGATGGCGCGCACCGTGGCGACATTGTCCCGCGGCACCCAGCTGTCGATCACCGCCACCATGCGGTCCCAGTCGAGCAGCATGTAGAAGGCGACCACCGGCGTCACCACGAACAGGCTGATCACCGAGACCAGCGCCACGCCCGAACTCCATATCGAGGTGAACACGGTTGTCAGCAGACCGAAGCCGGATGTCAGCAGTGAGTTCAATCCGTCGCGCAGGCCATTGGCGTTGACGCCGAATTTCTGTTCCAGCCATTTTGGATCGAACGAGGTGATCAGGCTCTGCAGCCGCGTCAGGTACTCAGGCAACTTGCCGGCAAAATCGGCCATCTGCGTCGCCAGCACCGGGATGAGGATGACAAAGGCCAGCACCAGCACGACAAGGAAGGTGATGAGGATGACCACCGTTGCCATGAAGCGGCTGAGGCCGAGCCGCTGCAGCCGGTCGGCCACGGGATCGAGGAAATAGGCGAGCACCATGCCGGCCACGAAGGGCAAGAGGATGGCGCTGAAAACATAGAGGAAAAGCGCGAGCGCGGCGACGCCGGCAAGCCAAAAGAAGATCTGCCGGCGGAATCCGGCGGATGGATCATCACCGGCTGCCGCCGGCGCGCTCGCCGCAGCTTCTTTGTCAGGTGCCCGGGGTGGAGCCTTCGCCATAGCCGCTCATATGCCTCAGCCAAGCCACGAGATAGGCTGCGGCCGAAGCCACGGTCAAGACCCCGGACAGCATTATGAGGGCGGGACGAAGTGGATCGAGATGGATCGAAAAAGCAAGCTCACCCAGTACCAGCGCCGCCAGTACAATCTGGATGGCGGTGTTGACCTTGGAGACGAGGAGCGGCTTCATCTCGACGGGATGGGCCATCACGGTGGACAACAGCACCGCGCAAATGATCAGCGCGTCGCGCGACACCATGGTGACGACCAGCCACAGCGGCAATTGCCCGATGAAGCCCAGGACGACGAACACGGAAACCAGGAGCAGCTTGTCGGCCACCGGATCGAGATAGGCGCCGAGCTTGGAATGCTGGTTGAACCGGCGGGCGATGAAGCCGTCGACGCCGTCCGAGATGCCGGCAACGAGGAACCCGGCAAAGGCCCAATCCCAGCGCGCCTGGAGCATGGCCAGCACCACGGCAGGCACCAGGACAAGGCGCATGATTGTGATCAGGTTGGGGATGGTCAAGCGCATGTCCCGTCGCTTCTGTCTGAACGATAGATGATGGAGATGGGGGATGGACGCAAGAGAGAAGCTGCCGAGCTTCCCCTGGTGGGGAGCGGCAGTTTCAGCGCCGTTTTCCTTGCGGACCGAAACCGTTCATGCGAAGAGCCGCAAAGGAAACAGCGACAAGCCAGATATGAAGCGCGATACAGTCAAGCGTAAGAACGGGCTCACCTATGCCGAGGCTGGCGTCGACATCGATGCCGGCAATCTCATGGTCGAGAAGATCAAACCGCTGGTCAAGGCGACGCGCCGGCCGGGCGCCGATGGCGAGATCGGCGGTTTCGGCGGCCTGTTCGACCTCAAGGCCGCCGGCTTTACCGACCCGGTGCTGGTCGCCGCAAATGACGGCGTCGGCACCAAGCTGAAGATCGCCATCGACGCCGGCAAGCACGACACGATCGGCATCGACCTCGTCGCCATGTGCGTCAACGACATCGTCGTGCAGGGTGCCGAACCGCTGTTCTTCCTCGACTATTTCGCCACCGGCAAGCTCGATCCGGACCAGGGTGCGGCGATTGTCGGCGGCATCGCCGCGGGCTGCCGGCAGGCCGGCTGCGCGCTGATCGGCGGCGAGACGGCCGAAATGCCCGGCATGTATCACGGCAAGGACTATGACCTTGCCGGTTTTGCCGTGGGCGCGGCCGAGCGCGGCCAGCTTCTGCCCACCGACGACATCGTCGAGGGCGACGTGCTGCTGGGGCTGGGTTCGTCGGGCCTGCATTCGAACGGCTTTTCGCTGGTGCGCCGCATCGTTGCGACCAGCGGCCTGGCATGGACCGATCCGGCTCCCTTCAATGACGAGGCCACATTGGCCGAGGCGCTGCTCGAGCCGACCCGGATCTATGTGAAATCGATCCTGAAGGCGATCCGCAACACGCACGGCATCAAGGCGCTGGCCCATATCACCGGCGGCGGCTTCCCCGAAAACATTCCGCGCGTTCTGCCGAAGGAGTTCTCGGCCGAGCTCGATCTCGACGCCATCGACGTGCCGCCTGTGTTCTCATGGCTGGCCAAAACCGGCGGTGTGGCGCCCGAAGAGATGATGCGCACCTTCAACTGCGGCATCGGCATGATCCTGGCGGTGGCGTCCGGCCAGGCGGCGCAGGTCGCTGCCGTCTTGCAGGAAGCCGGCGAGACGGTGACGCCGATCGGCCGGATCGTGCCGCGCCGCGACGCCGGCGTCATCTATCGGGGTTCGATCGGTCTATGAGTGCGCAGAAGAAACGCACTGTCGTTCTGATCTCGGGGCGCGGTTCCAACATGACGGCGCTGATCGCCGCCGCCAGCGACCCGGCTTTCCCCGCCGAAATCGTCGGCGTCATCTCCGACAAGGCGGATGCCGCCGGGCTCGGCATGGCGAGGGCGCGCGGCATCGCCACCCAGGTGATTTCCCGGGCCGACCATGCCAGCAAGCAGGCGCACGACGCCGCGATCGATGCGGCGCTCACGGCCTTCAATGCCGAGATCGTGGCACTGGCCGGCTACATGCGCATTTTGACCACCGGCCTCGTCCAGAAATGGCAGGGTCGCATGATCAACATCCACCCCGCTCTGCTGCCGGCCTTCAAGGGGCTCGACACGCATGCGCGCGCGCTGGCGGCGGGCATGCGCATCCATGGCTGCACCGTGCATTTCGTCACGTCCGAGATGGATGACGGTCCGATCATCGCACAGGCGGCGGTGCCGGTAATGGTTGGCGACAATGCCGACACACTTGCCGCACGAGTGCTGAAGGTGGAACACCAGCTCTATCCGCTGGCGCTGGGGCTGGTCGCCGAGGGCAAGGCGCGGATGGAAAAGGGCCGCACCGTGTTTGCCCGCTTCGCCGACGATGCCGACAATGCAACCTCGATGATCATTGCACCGAGCCCGCTACGCGAGGAAATCGATTTCGAGCAATTGGCGCGGATCACGCCGTAGGCATTTTTGCAGTCATAATTTGATTGCAAACTTTGGCGCACCCGCCTATCTCATGCTTGCATGAACAGCAAGCATAGGCGCGTGCTCAAAGCGATATTCACCGATCCAGTTTCGGGCAGTATCGAATGGATTGCCGTCGAAGCCTTGCTGGTCGCCGTTGGTTGCCAGGTGATCGAAGGAAGCGGCTCACGCGTGCGTTTTGTCTTTAAGAGCGAAGTCGAGACGTTCCACCGGCCGCACCCTTCAAAGGAAGCAAAGCGATATCAAGTACGGGATGCTCGCCAATTCTTGTTGAGGATCGGAGTGAAGCCATGAATGCGATGACCTACAAGGGCTATTCGGCCCGCGTTGATTATGATGACGATGACGAGATTTTCTTCGGCCGTATTGCCGGTATTCGAGACGGCGTATCCTTCCATTCAGAAACTGTCGCGGGGCTAAAAGCCGCCTTCCATGAAGCCGTGGACGACTATGTCGAAACTTGCGCGAAAATCGGTAAGTCGCCGCAAAGATCTTATTCCGGCAATCTCATGTTGCGCGTTGACCCCTCGGTTCATTCAAAAGTTGCAATGGCAGCGGAACTCGCAGGCAAGAGCCTGAACCAGTGGGGAGAAGAAGTCTTGCGCGAGGCCGCCGAAAAGCAAATTGCCTGAACCAGCAGCTGTCCTGCCTCCATCTGCATCCGCCATTCGACCGGGAGTATCGTGAAACAGTTGTTTGTGCTGCGCCACGCCAAGTCGAGTTGGGACGATCCCAACCTCCCCGATTTCGACCGGCCGCTCGCCGAACGCGGATTGAAGGCGGCCCAATTGATAGGGCGCGAACTCGCGACGCGCGGGTGGCTGCCGGACCAGGCGCTGGTATCGCCGGCGCTGCGCACCCGCGAGACCTGGCGGCTGGTGGACGCGGAGTTGCCAGCGCATCCACGAGTCGCGTTCTCCGAGGCGCTTTATGAAGCCTCAGCGACGGATATTCTGAGCCAGATTCGTCAAGCCGATCCGTCGAACGACAGCTTGCTGGTGGTCGGCCACAATCCCGGTCTGCAATATCTGGCGAAACAGCTTGCCGGGCCAGGGTCAGAGGCCAAGGCGCGCAGGAGGCTCGAAGGAAAATTTCCAACGGCAGCCTTTGCGCGCCTCGTTTTCCAGGGCGACTGGTCCAACCTGTCGTCCGCGCGGCTGACGCATTGCCTGCGTCCGAAGGATCTGCGCTAGAAATCCGGGGTTAAGCTGGCAGCCAAGGCCGCTGCGTGTCCGGGACGTTAATTGCCCCAGATGCCTTGGCCGGGTTCGGGCCAGTCGGTCGTGGGCTTCGTCTTGGCATCGCCTGTCTCGTGGCTGGCCATGCCCGTATCCTTGAGCGCGCCGGTGACAAGGTGGTCCACGCCCGCCATCGGGGCGACGGGCTGGTTGGCATTGTCGGAGCCATAATGGTCGCTGCCGGCAAAGGCGCTGCCGGTCGCAACGAGGATGGCGGCGGTGGCGAGGGCGATCTTGTTCATTTCAATCTCCTGGATTCATCCGTTAGGCGGCGTCTTGGGAGGACGGTTCCGCTAAGGACAAGACCCCAGGCACTCCTGTTTTATTCCTGGGCTCGGATTGTTTTCTGCCGAGCTTGGAGGATTGGTCATGCGCAAAAAACAAGAGCGGCGGGCCAGGCCCACCGCTCTTTGTGGTCGAAGACTTACAGAATCAACGGCCCCAGATGCCCTGGCCAGACTGAGCCGGCACGTTGGCATTCGCGTCGCCCTGCGCCTTTATGGACTTGGTGATCGAGCCGGTATGCGTGGTGTCGATGTTGGAGGTCGACTGGTTGGCAACCGGCTGGTTGACATTATTGGAACCATAATTGTCGCTGCCGGCAAAGGCGGTGCCCGTGGCAATGAGAATGGCGGCGGCGGTAAGAGCGATCTTGGTCATTTCTTTACTCCTGAGTTCAAGTTGGTTGATGTCGGCAGTCGCGATTAGCGGCCGAAAAGGTTGCGGTCGGCGCCCTGCGAAGCCGGGGCCTGGACGGTTCCGTTCGTCTTCGAGGTCGAAGCGGTGACGGAATGGTCAACAGCGGCGGCGGGCTGATTGGCGTTGGCCGAACCATAATTGTCGCTGCCGGCGAAAGCGGTGCCCGTGGCAACGAGGATGGCAGCGGCGGTAAGAGCGATCTTGGTCATTTTGGTTACTCCAGTATGTTTGTTCTGTCCGTCTAGTGGCGTGCCCTTGGGAGGATTTCGCGTCGCTCGGACCACCCCGAGATGGGTCTGCGGTGTTGTCGTTTCCAGTCACGAAAATGTGCCAAAAAAGCTGTGGGACGGCCCTTGAAATTGAAACGACATCGCTGGCTGCCACAATTTTATCTTGTTGAACCAACGGTTTATTGAGAAAACTCCATTGAGCCCACCCGTTTGCGCAGAGCGTACGTTCACCGTTTGATGTACGGTCCGTCAACATAAATCGAACCGAACGGTTCGGTCTTATCTACGTAAGGCCCGCGCAAGTGGCCGCATCCGGGCGTTTGCTTTGCGGCTGGGTCGACATTGTCGCTTGCAAACGGGCTGAAGGACGCGCCAAGAGGCGCGCCGCATTCTCCACGCGGAGGCTTCGCCTCCGGTCGCGGCAGGCGCAAGCTTTCAGTCATTTTGCCGACTGGAGAAATGGAAAGCGGCGGGTTCTGGCCCGTCAGGAAGCGCCAAAGCCAAGGACGTCGCGCATACCGTATTGACCGGGCGGTCGCCCGGCCACCCAGAGGGCTGCGGCGATGGCGCCACGGGCGAACATGACGCGGTCCTCGGCCGCATGCGACAGGGTGACGATCTCGCCCCCGGTGCAGAAGCTGACGCTGTGCTCGCCGACGATGCTGCCGCCGCGCAGCATCGCGAAGCCGATCTCGCCGGCAGGCCGCGCACCGGTGACACCGTCGCGAACAAGCCTCGCCATCGCATTGAGTTCGACGCCGCGTCCGTCGGCAATGGCTTGGCCGAGCATCAGGGCGGTGCCCGATGGCGCATCGATCTTGTGGCGGTGATGCGCCTCTAAAATCTCTGCATCCCAGTCCGCGGGACCGAGCGCTATCGCCGCCTGCTCGACCAATCCGACCAGCATGTTCAGCCCAAGCGAAAAGCTCCCGGAGCGTACGATGACAACGGTTTTCGCGGCATCGGCGATGGCTGCCAATTCAGCGTCATCGAAACCGGTCGAGCCAATGACCATGGCAGGCCCGCGACGGCCGGCGCAGGCTCTCGCCAGATCGGCCGATGCCGCCGGCGTGGTGAAATCGACGACCACATCGGCCAGGCCGAGCGCCTCGTCGCGGCTGACCAGGCCATCGCCGGCAATGCCCGGTCGATGAAAGCGGGCAGTAAGCGCCAGCCGCGAGTCGGCCTGCACGGCGTCCGCCATCTGGCGCCCCATGCGGCCGAGCGCACCGGCAATTGCGATCCTGACTGGCGCCATCGCCGCGGCTATTTCCACATGCCGCGCATGCGCGCGCCAATGTCGACGCGTATCTCCGGCCGGGGCGCCCTGCCCGGCGCTGCTTGCGCTGCCGGCCATACCGTCTGTTCGAATGCCGCAAGGAGGGAGGCCGGGATGAAGCGCGTGCGCGAGGCATAGACATGGCGGTCGCCGCGCGCCGCCTGGCCATGCGCAAAGAAGCGCTGCGGCATGACCAGGTTGAGGCTGTCCTTGGCCCTTGTCATCGCCACGTAAAGCAGCCGGCGCTCCTCCTCGATATCTTCCCTGGTACCAACGCCGAGATCGGCCGGAATGCAGCCATCGACGGTGTTGAGCACAAACACGTTCTTCCACTCCTGGCCCTTGGCCGAGTGGATGGTCGACAGGATCAAATAATCCTCGTCGCGGTGCGGCGGCCCGGCCTGGTCGCTGGTCGCGTCCGGCGGATCGAGCGTCAGCTCGGTCAGGAACCGTTCGCGCGAAGCGTAGCCGGATCCGATCTGCTCGAGCTGCAGAAGGTCGGCCCGGCGCGTGGTTGCGTCCTCGTGGATGCGCTCGAGATGCGGCTCGTACCAGAGCCTGACCTGTTCGAGATCGGCCGGCCATTTGGCGCCGGCACGCAGGCCGGAGTAGAGCGAGACGAAGCCCGGCCAGTCATCCGCCGCGCGCTGCGGCGGCCGCCAGCCGGCAAGGCCCATCGCCTCGTCCAGCGCCGATGTCATCGTCTCCACGACCTGCGCCGCGGCCGAGGGGCCGATGCCCGGCAAAAGCTGCAGCACGCGAAATCCGGCGACGCGGTCGCGCGGGTTTTCGGCAAAGCGCAGCACCGCCAGCACATCCTTGACATGAGCGGCATCGAGGAATTTCAGCCCACCGAACTTGACGAAGGGAATGTTGCGCCGCGTCAGCTCGATTTCCAGCGGCCCGCTGTGGTGCGAGGCGCGAAACAGCACCGCCTGCGATTTCAGCGCCGTGCCGGCCTCGCGCTCGGCCAGGATGGCCTCGCAGACGAAATTGGCCTGTTCGACCTCGTCGCGTACAGTCACCAGCCTCGGCTTGGCGGCGGATTTGCGTTCCGACCACAGATTTTTGGTGAAGCGTTCCGAGGCCTCGCCGATCACCGCATTGGCGGCGGCCAAAATGGTTTCGGTCGAGCGGTAGTTGCGCTCCAGCATCACCACATCGGCGGCCTGCGCGAATTGGTTTGGGAAGTCCAGGATATTGCGCACCTCGGCGGCGCGGAACGAATAGATCGATTGCGCATCGTCGCCGACCACCGTCAGCCCGGCGCCATCGGGTTTGAGCGCCATGAGGATCGAGGCCTGCAGCCGGTTGGTATCCTGGTATTCGTCGACCAGCACATGGTCGAAGCGCCCGCCCAGATGCATCGCTATCTCCGGTTCGGCCGTCATCTGCGCCCAGTAGAGCAGCAGGTCATCGTAATCGAGCACGTTCTGCGCCTGCTTGGCCTCGACATAGCCGGCGAACAGCTGCTTCAGCTGTTCGCCCCATCCGGCGCACCACGGAAAGGCGGAGCCCAGCACCTCGCCGAGCGGCGCCTGCGCGTTGACGGCGCGCGAATAGATGGCAAGGCAGGTGCCCTTGGTGGGAAAGCGCGCTTCCGCCTTCGAGAAGCCGAGTTCGTGCCGCACCAGGTTCATCAGGTCGGCCGAATCCTCGCGATCGTGGATGGTGAACGCCGGATCGAGGCCGATCTCCTGCGCGTAATCGCGCAGTAGCCGTGCACCGATGCCATGGAAGGTGCCGGCCCAGGTCAGCGCGTCAGTGACGATCGAGGCGTCACGGCCGAGCACCTCGCCAGCGATGCGCTCGACGCGCCTGGCCATTTCGGAGGCGGCGCGACGTGAAAACGTCATCAGCAGGATGCGGCGCGGATCAGCGCCCTTGACGATGAGATGGGCGACGCGATGCGCCAACGTGTTGGTCTTGCCCGAGCCGGCGCCGGCAATGACCAGCAGCGGTCCGGCGATCCTGCCGTCGCCATGCTCGACAGCCTGGCGCTGGGCGTCGTTCAGCCTTGCGAGATAAGCAGGCTGGTCGGTCGGTTCCCGAAATGTCGAATCATGAGCGGCAAGGTTCATCGCCCATCAAGCATCGTTTCCGCTTTGTTCGCAACAAGGAAGCGGCGCGGCGAGCTCAGCGTCGACAGGTCAGCGTTCCGGATCGACACCCATCGCCGCAGACTGCCTGCGCAATGCCTCCCGATCATTCTTCGGGACTGGCAGCAACAGGGGATCGACGGTGTCGGGTACGTCCTCGATCAGCTTGCGCGCGAGGCGGTAAGTGACGAAGGCGATGGTGCAGGCCAAGAGCAGACGGATCATCCAGCAGTCCTCCTTTGCCTGATCCAACCGGAGACATGAGCTTTTGTTCCTCGGCTTGATCGTCGCAACCAAACGGAGGTCGTCTCGTTGTCAGACGAGAGGAGGTAGCGATGAAGAAGCTCTCCCTAGGCCTTCTGCTGATCGTTCTGGCCGTGTCGGCCTGCGACAACAACGTCCCGCCAACCAAGGCTCCGGCAGCGGAAAACCCGCACACCGACGGCAATCCTGTAGCCGATAAGACCGGCAAATGAGTTGACATGCGTGCAGCAACGCCGCGGACCACGGCGGGACAGCACAAAGCACAGCCTGGAGAGGACGGCCGGCGCCGCTTGGGAGGTGCCTGATAGCGCCGGCCAGGCGGATATCAGGTCCGCCGCAATGTGGATGTTAGCTGAGTCTTGCCGTAGCGTCATGGGGATTCCACCCCTTTGGCTTCCCGCCAAATTCCGGAACGACCGCGCCGTTCATGCTCCCAATCGCCGTCTGACGACCGCGGCATGGAAATTCGTGCCGAACAGCAGGCCGTCATCGTTGAAGTCGTAGCTCGGATTGTGCAGCGGCGCCGTGTCGCCATTGCCGAGGAAGACAAAGCAACCGGGCACGTGAGCGAGGAAACGGGCAAAATCCTCAGAGCCGGTCATCGGCTCGCGGGCGACGGCGACGCCTTCGGGCAGGAACACGTTTCCGGCGGCTGCAAAGGCCTCGTCGACCAATTCGGCGTCGTTGTGCAGCGGCACGAATTCCCTGCTGTAGGCGACCTCGGCGGTGACGTTGTAGGCGGCGGCGGTGCCGGCGGCGATGGTGCGCATCTGCTTCTCGATCTCGGCGCTGACCTCGGGGCGAAAGCTGCGGGCGTCTCCCAGGATACGGGCAAGGCCGGGCAGCGCGTTGCGGGTGCCGTCGGTGATCAGCTCGGTTACCGAGACCACCGATATGTCGGCCGGGCTCAGCCGGCGCGAGACGATGGTTTGCAGATTGGTGACCAGCGCGCAAGCGGCGACCAGTGTCTCCCGGCCGTCCTGCGGCCCGGCAGCGTGGCCGCCGAGGCCTCTCAGAACAATCTCGAAGATATCCTCGGCCGACATCATCGGGCCGGGGCGGGTTTCGAAATGGCCAATCGGCAATCCGGGCAGATTGTGCAGGCCGAAAATCTCATCGAAGGGAAAGCGGCGCATCAACCCATCGTCGAGCATGGCCAGCGCGCCCCTGCCCCACTCCTCGGCCGGCTGAAAGATGAAGCGCACCGTGCCGTTGAACCCGCCCTCCCCGGCCAGCAGCTTCGCCGCGCCGAGCAGCATGGTGGTGTGGCCGTCATGGCCGCAGGCGTGCATGATTCCGGGATTTTGCGAGCCATAGGCCACAGCCGATTGCTCGGTGATGCGCAGGGCATCCATATCGGCCCTGAGCGCGATCGCCCTGTTGCCGCTGCCGCGCTTCAGCGTGCCGACGACGCCGGTGCCGCCGACGCCCTCGGTCACATCGTCGAGGCCGAATTCGCGCAGTTTGGCAGCGACGAAGGCCGCGGTGCGCTTTTCCTCGAACCCGAATTCCGGATGGGCATGCAGATCGCGCCGCCAGCCGGTCATCTCCTGCTTCAAGGCATCGAGATCGATTTTGGCCATTTCTCCGCCCCTCTCAAACTAGGTTGCAAGTCGGGTGACGACATCGAGCAGAATGTTGGCGCCGGCGACGAGCTCGGTATCCTCGGTGTATTCGCGCGGATTATGGCTGATGCCGCCGGCGCTCGGCACGAAGATCATCGCGGCAGGTGCGATACGCGCCATCATCTGCGCATCATGGCCGGCGCCGGACGTCATGCGCTTCGAAACCAGCCCGCGATTGATGGCAGCGGCCTCGATCAGCTCCACGATGCGGCTGTCGAAGATCACCGGCTCGAAGCGCGCCAGCCGCTCGACCGAGATCGTCACGCCTTCGGCGGCGGCGAGTTCTTCGAGGTGAGCGGCGAGTGCTGCTTCCTCCGCCTGCAACCGGTGCTCGAAAGGATCGCGCAGGTCGATGGTGAAGACCGCTCGCGAGGGAATGACGTTGATGGCGTTGGGCTCGAAACGCATCGTGCCGACGGTGGCGACGGTCGGCGTGTTCGAAGCCTTGGCGCGATCGTGCAGGAAGGCGACGACACGGGCGGCCGCATGGCCGGCGTCGCTGCGCATCGACATCGGCGTGGTGCCGGCATGGTTGGCGACCCCGTCGATGGTGATGCGCTGCCAGGAGATGCCTTGCAGGTTTTCCACCGCGCCGATCGGCACGCCTTCGCGCTCCAGCACCGGGCCCTGCTCGATATGCAGTTCGAGATAGGTATGCGGCTTGAGGAAGCCCGGCTGCTCGTCGCCGGCATAGCCGATGCGCGCCAGTTCCTGCCCGAGCACGCTGCCGTCCGTCCCCACGGCCGCCAGCGCCTCGTCGATCGCAACACCGCCGGCATGAACCAGCGAGCCCATCATGTCGGGGGAATAGCGCACGCCTTCCTCATTGGTGAAGGCGGCGACGGCCAACGGGCGCGACAGGACAAAGCCTGACGCCTTCAGTGTCTCGATTGCCTCCAGCCCGGCCAGCACGCCGTAACAGCCGTCATAAATGCCGGCATCCATGACCGTATCGATATGCGAGCCTATCAGGATCGGCGCCTGCCCGGCATTCCCAGGCGTCCGCCAGATGCCGAAGATATTGCCCATGCGGTCGATGGCGACTTCGAGCCCCGCCTCGCGCAACCAGCCGACGAAGCGGTCGCGGCCCTGCCGGTCGGCGTCCGAGGCGGCAAGCCGCACCAGCCGGCCCTCGCCGTCGCGGCCGATGGCGCCGAGGTCCCGAATACGGTCAAGCAGCCGCTGCGCGTCGACCGAGATCATGGCGTTGCTCCAGAAAGTACTTTGCCCGCAAGTACATCCGCGGCGGCCACGCCGACGAGTTCGGCATAACGCTTGGGATCGGTTGCACCTTCGGTGTTGACGACCAGCACCCGCGAGAGCCTGTCGAGGCCGAGTTCGCCCCTGTTGTCGGCCAGCGCCCGGACCAATCCGGCCAGGCCGACCCCGCCGCTTTCGCCGGCAACGATGGCCGGATCGCCGCCGGCCGGCCGCGCAAGCCTCCGCATCACGGCGACCGCATCCTCCTCGTCGACGGTCATGAACGCATCGGCGGCACGCGCCAGCACGCGCCAGGCGACAGGCGACGCCTCGTAGCATTCGAGCATTGCCATGACAGTCGCTTCGCCATGCGCGATCTTGACAGGATGGCCAGCCCTGGCGGCGCCCAGGATGCAAGCGGCACGTGCGGGCTCGACCACCGTGAAGACCGGCCTGGCATCGCCGAGCACGATGGCGAGATGGCCAGCCAGGGCGGCGGCAATGCCGCCGACCCCAGCCTGGACGAAGACATGGGTCGGCGGTTCGCCGAGCTGGCGCAGCGCCTCGCGCATGATCGCGGTGTAGCCTTGCATGACGAGGCCTGGAATGCGCTCATAGCCCGGCCACGACGTATCGGACACGACGGTCCAGCCCTTGTCCGTCGCGACGCGTGCGGCTTGCCTGACCGAATCATCGTAGTTGCCGTCGACGCGGATCATCTCGGCGCCGTAGCGGGCGATAGCCGTGATGCGCTCGTCGCTGACGCCGGCATGGACGAAGATCGCCGCCCTCGCGCCGACAAGCCGCGCGCCCTGTGCCACCGAGCGGCCGTGATTGCCGTCGGTCGCGCAAGCCATCGTCATGGTGGCGGCGACCGCCCTGACATCGGGCTGATCGAGATCGGCGATGCCGAGCGGCCTGCCAAGCCGGCGGCCGGCTTCCTCCAGCACCAGATGAACGACGGCATAAGCGCCCCCAAGCGCCTTGAAGCTACCGAGGCCGAGGCGAAAACCCTCATCCTTGAGGTGGATGGCGCCAATGCCCAGTTCGGAGGCCAGCGCCGGCAGCGCATGCAGCGGCGTCTCCTGATGATTGTCGCGATGGGACAGGAAACGCTCGGCCGCGTCGGCCCCCGCAACCCCGAGCGTTTCGGCGTCGACCGGATCGAGTGGGCTGCCGTGCAAGGCATTGCGGTTGAGCAGGAACATCAAGGCCTCCTTGGCTGATGACGAGACTATATTGCAAGGCAGGCGCAAAAAGCGCTGTATTCAAGGCCCCGAAATGCAAGTTTGTTTCCTCAGGACATGCCATTGCCCGCGTTGCCAGCCTCGCTCGACAGTTTCGACCTCGCCATTCTCGCCGTGCTGCAGAAGGACAACACGACGCCGCAGCGACTGATCGGCGAGGCCGTGAACCTGTCGGCGCCGGCGGTGCAGCGCCGTATCAAGCGCATGCAACAGACTGGCGTCATCGCGGCCAATGTCGCGGTCATCGAACCGGCGGCGGTCGGCCAGCCCATCACCATCTTCGTCGAGGTCGAACTCGAAAGCGAACGCACCGAACTGATCGACGCGGCCAAGCGGCAATTCCTGGCGGCGCCGGAAGTCCAGCAATGCTACTATGTGACGGGCGAGGCCGACTTCATCCTGGCCATCACGGTGGCCGACATGAGCGCCTATGAGGCGCTGACGCGGCGCCTGTTCTTCGACAGCAACAATGTCCGCAAATTCCGCACCTTCGTGGCCATGGACCGCGTCAAGGTCGGCCTGACGGTGCCGCTGCCGGGATGAGCGATCAGGTTGCATGTCTGGCATGCTTTCGCCATTCTCCGCATCGCGAATTGGCGGCGGGAGGCGCGCTTGCACGACACCACCCTGGTTGCGATCATCGGTGCCGGGCCGGCGGGCCTGGCCGTTGCCGCGTGCCTGCGGCAGGCCGGGGTCGACTTCATCTTGCTTGAAAAAGAGCAGCAGCCCGCTCCCGCCTGGCGGCGCCACTACCAGCGCGTCCACCTGCACACGACCAAGCGCTATTCATCCCTGCCCTTCGTGCCCTTCCCTAGGCATTATCCGCGCTATGTGCCACGTGATCTGTTCGTCGAATATCTCGATGCCTATGCGCAACGCTTCGATCTGCGGCCCCGCTTTGGAGAAGCGGTGCGGGCGATCGGCCGACAGGGCAGAAGCTGGGGCGTCGAAGCGACATCAGGCACCCTGCGCGCTTCCCATGTGGTGATTGCGTCGGGATACAATGCCGAGCCGCTGATGCCGGCATTCGCCGGCGCCGGCAGTTTCAAGGGCAAAAGTCTGCACAGCGCGGATTACCGCAACAACACGCCCTTTGCCGGCCAGTCGGTGCTGGTCGTCGGCATGGGCAACACCGGCGCCGAGATCGCGCTCGACCTGGCGGAAGGCGGCGCGCATCCGACGATCTCCGTGCGCGGCGGCGTCCATATCGTGCCGCGCGAACTGCTCGGCGTGCCCATCCAGGTCGTCAGCATGGCGACGCGCCTG
The DNA here is from genome assembly GCF_020165765.1 of Mesorhizobium sp. B264B1B. Taxonomy (NCBI): domain Bacteria; kingdom Pseudomonadati; phylum Pseudomonadota; class Alphaproteobacteria; order Hyphomicrobiales; family Phyllobacteriaceae; genus Mesorhizobium; species Mesorhizobium sp. B264B1B. Next base: position 7,386 of record NZ_JAIUIS010000025.1, on the reverse strand, counting down.
GGGCCGCGACGCGTCAACGACGCCGTCTTTCCTATCATCCTCGATCTGGTGTTGGGCAGGCTGGAGAAATATGGGCTCAAACGGCCCAAGCAGGGATTGCTGGAGCAGATATCCCTGGCATCGCGCATCCCGGTGATCGATGTCGGCACCATCGGCAAGATCCGCGAAGGCGCGATCAAGGTCGCGCCCGACATTGCCGAGATATCAGAAGGCGGCGCCCGTTTCGTCGACGGTCGGCACAGCGACTTCGACGCGATCATCTTCGCCACCGGCTACCGCCCAGCCTATGCCAAATTCCTCCAACCCGGCGTCGAGCCTGGCGCCAGCGGCGTCAATGCGCGCGCTTCGGAACTCGGTCTTTATCTCGTCGGCTTCCACAATTCGGTCACCGGCCTGCTGCGCGAAATCGGAATCGAAGCCCGGGCGATCGCCGACGACATTCGTCTCCGGCAGAACAGAAAAAGGACGGCCGAAACCCTGCCGGTATGAGCTGAGGCCGCTCAGCTTGCCTTGCGCAGCCACACCTTGTTGTCGTGGAATGCCGCGCCGCCATAGGGTGCGGGCGCATCGGCACCAGTCAGCACGTTGATGCCCTCGCCGCGCTCATGCGCGCTGTTCGGCCAGATGCCTTCGGCAATCACCACGCCGCGCTTGATGCCGTCGAACAGCTTTGCATGCAACACCACTTCGCCGCGCGCATTGCCGAGTTCGACACGGTCGCCCTCTGCCAAACCGTGTGCGGCGGCATCGTCGGGATGCAAGAGCAATTCCGGCCGGCCCTCCTTGGCCTTCGACACCGGCGTTTCGGAAAAGGTCGAGTTGAGGAAGTTGCGTGCCGGCGACGTAGCCAGCCGGAACGGATGCGCCTCGTCGGCAACCTCGATCAGGTCGACATGATCAGGAAATTGCGGCAACTGCTCCACCGGGCCGAACAGGCCCATGCTTTTCGGCGGCCTATTGGGGGCGGCTTGTCCGGTCCAATCGGCGCGGAAGCGGAATTTGCCGTCCGCATGGCCGAAGCCCTTGGTGAAATGCGCGGTTTCGAAATCCGGCTGCAGGTCGACCCATTTCTGCTCCTTCAGGCTGGCAAAGCTGCCCAACCCGCGCTTGCCCAGGATGATGTCGATATGCTGCTGTTCGGTGAGGCCGAAGCCCGGCCTGTCGGCGACTCCGAGGCGCTCAGCCAATTGCTCGATGACGAAATGGTTGGTGCGCGGCCCTTCCGGCGGCTCGATCAGCCTCGGGCCGAGCGTGATGTGCTGGTTGCCGCCGCCCTTGTAGATGTCGTCATGCTCGACGAACATCGTTGCCGGCAGCACGACGTCGGCGAGCTTGGCCGTGTCGGTCATGAACTGCTCGTGCACGCAGGTGAACAGATCCTCACGCAAGAAACCCTGCTTCACCAGTCGCTGCTCGGGCGCGACATTGGCCGGGTTGGTGTTCTGGATGAGCAGCGCCGTCACCGGCGGCCCGCCATAGAGCGCATCCGGCGCTCCCGTCAGCACCGGGCCGATGCGCGAATGATCGAGATAGCGGATCGAGGGATCGCGCATGCGCGTGCCCTCCAGCACCTCCTGGTTGAGCTTGAAGATGCCGGAATTGGAATGGAAGGCGCCGCCGCCCTCATATTGCCAGGCGCCGGTGACGGCGGCGATGCAGGAGGCGGCATGCATGTTGACCGCGCCGTTGCGCTGGCGGGCAAAGCCGTAGCCGAGGCGGAAATAGGTTTTCCTGGTCGTGCCGACGAGACGGGCAAAACTCTCTATCTCGGCCACAGTCAATCCGGTGATCGCGGCCGCCCATTCGGGTGAGCGTGTGCGCAGATGCGCTTCCAGACCTTTCGGGTCATCGGTGTATTTCTCGAGATAGGCGCGGTCAGCCAAGCCTTCCCTGAACAGCACATGCATAACCGCGCAAGCCAGCGCGCCATCGGTGCCAGGCTTCAGGACAAGGCCCATATCGGCCTGCTTCATCGTGGCGTTCTCATAGACGTCGATGACCACGATCCTGGCACCGCGCTCCTTGCGCGCCTTGATGGCGTGGGTCATGACGTTGACTTGGGTCACCACGGCATTGGTGCCCCAGATCACCACGCAATCGGACTTGGCCATTTCGCGCGGGTCGGGACCGCGCAGCGCGCCCGCCCCCATCATCCAGCCGGTCCAGGCCAGGTTGGTGCAGATCGAGCCGAAGAAGCCCGAATATCTCTTCGCATGCCGCAGCCGCTCGATGCCGTCGCGCTGCACCAGCCCCATCGTGCCGGCATAGAAATAGGGCCAGACCGTCTCCGAGCTGTATTTTTCCTCGGCCGCGATGAACTTTTCGGCGACGAGGTCCAGCGCCGCCTCCCAACTTATTTCCTGCCAGGCGCCCTCGCCCTTGGCGCCTTTGCGCACCAGCGGCTTCAGCAAGCGGTCGGGATGGTGGACGCGGTCGGCGTAACGAGCAACCTTGGCGCAGACGACGCCGGCCGTATAGTTGTTGGACTTGGCACCATGGACGCGGCCGATGCGGTTGCCGTCAAGCAACTCGACCTCGAGCGCGCAGGTCGACGGGCAATCATGCGGACAGGCCGAATGGCCGATGCGAAGGCTGGCGTGCTGGTTCATGGCACTTGTTTAGCCGTTTTCGAACAAGGCGTGTAGGGCCAGATCTGACCGTCCCCTTGAAGGAGAGGGTCGGCGCGTAGCGCCGGGGTGGGTTGTGGCGCAGACCCCCACCCCGCTCCGCTTCGCGGATCGACCCTCCCCACAAGGGGGAGGGTAACTACTCCGCCGTGCCTTCCTCATACTCGGCCGACATGGTCAGCCATTTTTCCTCGTGGCCGGCGAGCGTCTGGGCGAGTTGCGATCGCTCCTTGGCCAGCCTTGTCGCCGTCGAGGGATCCTTTTCGTAGATTGCTGGGTTGGCCAGTTCGTCCTCGATGCCGTCGATGCGCTTGCGGATGCGGTCCATCAGCGCTTCGGTGGCGCGAATTTCCTTGGCCAGCGGCTCAAAGGCGGCGCGGCGCTGGGCCGCCTCGCGGCGGCGGTCGGCCTTCGAGGCTTTTTCCGCCTCGCGCCGCTCGCGCCGGTCGCCGGACACGCCTGTGACCAGCGTCTTGTAATCTTCGAGGTCGCCGTCATAGGGGTTGACGGCGCCATCCTTGACCAGCCACAGCCGGTCCGCCGTCGCTTCCAGGAGATGGCGGTCGTGCGAGATCAAGATCACGGCGCCGGGGAACTCGTTCAGCGCATGGATCAAGGATTCGCGGCTGTCGATGTCGAGATGATTGGTCGGCTCGTCAAGGATGAACAGGTTCGGCCCCTCGAAGGCCGACAAACCCATCAACAGCCGCGCCTTCTCGCCGCCGGACAGGTCTTTCGCCGCCGTGTTCATCTTTTCGGTTGTGAGCCCAAACTGGGCGACACGGCCGCGCACTTTCGATTCCGGCGCTTCGGGCATCAGCCTGCGAACATGCTCGTAGGCGTTTTCCTCAGGCCTGAGATCGTCGAGCTGGTGCTGTGCGAAGATCGCCACCTTCAGCCCGGGCGCCACGGTCATGGTGCCGGTCTCCTGCTTCAGGCGGCCGGAGAGAAGCTTGGCGAAGGTCGACTTGCCGTTGCCATTGGCGCCAAGCAGCGCGATGCGGTCGTCGGCATCGATGCGCAAGGTCATCTTCTTCAGGATCGGCTCACCGGGGGTATAGCCGACATTGACATTGTTCAGCGCGACGATCGGCGAGGCCACCGTCTTCACCGGCTCCGGGAAAGAGAATGGCCGCACCGTGTCGTTCACGATGGCCGTGATCGGCTTCATCTTTTCAAGCGCCTTGATGCGGGACTGAGCCTGTCTTGCCTTGGATGCCTTTGCGCGAAAACGCTCGACGAAGGATTCCATATGCTTGCGGGCGGCTTCCTGCTTGATGCGGCCCTTTTCCTGCTGTTCTTTCTGCTCGGTGTACTGGCGTTCGAACTGGTCGTAGCCGCCGCGCCAGAAGGTCAGCTTCTTCTGGTCGAGATGGACGATCGAGTTGACGGCGCGGTTAAGCAGGTCGCGATCGTGCGAGATCAGCAGCACCGTGTGCGGATATTTGGAAACATAGTTTTCGAGCCACAGCGTGCCTTCGAGATCGAGATAGTTGGTCGGCTCGTCGAGCAGCAGAAGATCGGGTTCGGAAAACAGCACGGCAGCGAGTGCCACGCGCATGCGCCAGCCGCCGGAAAACGAGGAGGCCGGGCGGCGCTGCGCGGCGTCGTCGAAGCCGAGACCGGCCAGGATGGTGGCGGCGCGCGACTCGGCCGAATGCGCGTCGATATCGGCCAGCCGCATATGGATGTCGGCAATACGGTGCGGATCGGTCGCCGTCTTTTCCTCCTCGAGCAGCGCCGTGCGCTCGAGGTCGGCCTTGAGCACGATCTCGATCAGCGGCTCCTCGGTTCCGGGCGCTTCTTGCGCCACCTGGCCGATCCGCGTGTTCTTCGGCAGGCTGATCGAGCCCGTCTCGGAAGGGAAATCGCCTGTTATGGCCTTGAACAGCGTGGTCTTGCCGGTACCGTTGCGGCCGACAAGTCCGGCCTTGGTGCCGGCCGGCAAGGTCAGCGAGGCATGGTCGAGAAGCAAGCGCCCCGCCATGCGCAGCGAGAGGTCGTTGATGATAAGCATGGCCGCGCTTTTGCACGGGAGACCGGCGCTTCGCAAGACCTTGCGGGCCGGTTGGCCACGCAAGGCATGAAAACGGCGCGCGCAATGGCGCCGTCAACATCGCAGCTCAGAGGCTTCCGGCTGCGGTCGGCCGCGCTCAGGCGCTGGCTTTGCCGCGCTTTGTCGCCTTGGCCACGGGGGCCGGCGCTGCCGGCTTGCGGCCAAGTCCCGTCGACTTCGCCAGCGCTGACCGTGTCGCTGAGTAGTTCGGAGCGACCATCGGATAGTCGGGCGGCAGGCCCCATTTGGTGCGATACTCATCCGGGCTCAGCCCATAGTCCGTCCTGAGGTGCCGCTTGAGCGACTTGAACTTCTTGCCGTCTTCCAGGCAGACGATGTAGTCGGGAAAAACCGACTTCTTCGGGTTCACCGCAGGAACCAGGCTTGGACTTTCCGCGACAACGGCACCTCCGAGCTTTCGCACCGAGGCACTGACGCTGGCAATCAGGTCAGGCAGGCCGGAAACCGGCAGCGGGTTGTTGCCGACATAGGCCGAGACAATGTCAGCGGTCAGCTCGATAACGGTCTTATCCTCGATATTTGACAAATCTTTCACCCTATTTGCGACAAAATCATCTACCCCAGAGAAGAATTTCGTCGATGCATTTATTTAACCGCGTCCCCCAAACGGACCAGCAAATCTCAAAACGAATCAAGACTTGCAGTCAAATATTTTTTAGGGAAATCGGCTCCGTGCAAACTAGAAAAGCTAATTTTTCGGGTCGGCAGACTTAGGCGGCCCGGTTGGAAGGCCAATATCTGTAAAACACGCGTCGTCGGTCATAACGCGCTCCAACGTCTTTCGGCCCTCAGTTCGCAGTTTCCGTGAAACGGTGAAAACTGCTCTATCGCAGCCGGCGGCCGAAATCAGGCGTATGCGCGCCCTTCCTCGGTGCGCTGGAAATGCGCCAGATCGAGCTGCACGGAAGGGCGGCCCAGAACCGTCAGGATCATATGGGCCTGGCCGCGGTGGTGGGTCTGGTGGTTGAAGACGTGGTCGAGCGCCGGAGCCAGCCGTTGCGAGACGGTGCGCATGTCCGATACCGTCATGTATGTAAAGCGGCCCGACAGCGCCTTGTCGCTCAAACCGCCAACCCAGTCGACGATCCGCCGGTCCTCCGCCTCGCGCGCCATGCGCAGGCCCGGCAACGCCTGGTACAGTATGGCGTCCAGCGCCGTCGGCGCATCGCCCTCGCCGGTAAAGCGCTTCATCCAGATGCGATCGGCGGCCAGGAGATGGTTGAGCGTGCCCTTCATCGAGCCGAAGAAAGCGCCGACGTCGCGATTGAATTCCTCTTCGTCGAGATCGGCGGCGGCATCGTAGATGCGGCCATTGGCCCATTGATTATAGGCCGCAAACATCACGAAGTGCCGTTTCATCTTTTCTCCCGCCGGCCTGTGTCGAGGCGTTGCGGGATACCTAAACCGCAAGGAAGCCGCCGCCAATGACCATTCTGCTTTATGATCTCGTCGGACGCGACGCCACCCGCCCCTTCAGCCCGCATTGCTGGAAGGCGACGATGGCGCTGGCGCATAAGGGGCTGGAGATCAGCGCGGTGCCGACGCGTTTTCTCGAAGTGCCCCGCGTCGAGGGCGGCGCATCGAAACTCGTGCCGGTGATCCGCGACGGCGAGACGGTCGTCGCGGATTCCTTCGCCATCGCGCTTTATCTCGACGAAACCTATCCGGACCGGCCGTCGCTGTTTGGCGGTGAAGGCGGCAAGGCCATGGCGCGCTTCATCGAGCGCTGGTCGCAACTGACCATCCATCCCTATGTGACCACCGCCGCGATCATGGACCTTTATGCCATGCAGGATACGGAGAACGCCGCCTATTTCCGCCAGAGCCGGGAGCAGCGCCTGGGCAAGAGCCTGGAGGAGGTGATGGCCGCGCGGGACGCCGGGCTTGGCAATTTCAGGGCTTCGCTGGAGCCGCTGCGCTCGATGCTCGCCTATCAGCCATTCATCGGCGGAGATTCGCCCCTGTTTGCCGACTATATCGTGTTCGGCGCGCTGCAATGGGCACGCATCGCCTCGCCCTACCCATTGCTCGACGACCACGATGTCGTGGCGCAGTGGTTCGCCCGCTGCCTCGACCTGCATGGCGGGCTGGGTCGAACGGTTGCGGCGGCCGCGTGAACCGTAGCGCCTGATCTTGCGGCAGGGCTAACGACGAGCCATCGGCTCCGATATGGCCAGGTCTTATTTGGCCGCCTTTTTTGGCTTGCCGGGCTTGGCCGCGGTCTTGGCCTCATTGGGCGCGGTTTTTGCCTTGCCGGCGACGGCTGCCTTTCTTGCTGGCTTCTTCACCGCGGATGACCCTGCGTCCTCCTGGTCGATGTCGGCCGTCGCCTGTTGCCAATGGCGCTCATGCTGTCCGGCCGGTTGCCCTTCTTCCTGCCAGATGTGATGTGCGCGGCTGCGAATGCGCTCCTGGCGATCGTCTGTCATGGTCATGGTCTCCATCCGGGCCGCCCTCAGCGCGGCGCCGATACGCGACTATAGCAAGCAAAGCCTTATATTGCAGCCGTCCGATCTCGGGCTGGCGGCGGCATCGCCGATAATCGGCCCGGCACGCAAACGCGCATGGCGTCGACTTCCCCTGCCGACACCTCTGTCGACTTCCTCTGTCGGTAGCTAATCAAGTTGTCCGGTTTGGTAGCACATGATCTGTCCGCTTCTGTTTTGGCGTCGAAGCGGTTCA
>NZ_JAIUIS010000024.1:0-53929 GCF_020165765.1 Mesorhizobium sp. B264B1B | reverse complement strand
CCCCCCCCCCCCCCCCCCCTCGACCGGCTGGCCGGCGAATTGCAGGCCATGGTGCCGAGCGTACGCCGCCTCTCCGCCGCTGAGCTGCATGCGCTGGTTCCCGTCATCGATCCGCAAACCACATGCGGCGGTGTCCATGAACCGGGTGCGGTGGACGTCGATACCGGCAAGATGCTTGCGGCCTGCGCTTCGGCACTGAAGGCCAGGGGCGGCATCATGCGCACGAGCGAAGAGGTGCGCGCGATCGCGCGCGCCGGCAATGGCCTGCGCGTCGCCACCAGTGCCGGCGCCTATCCCGCCGACATCGTCGTCAACGCCGCCGGCGCCTGGGTCGATGTCGTGGCCGGCCTGGCGGGGCTCACCGGCCTCGGCTTCCAGCCCAAGCGGCGCACCGCCTTCCTGTTCGACCCGCCCGCGGGCGCCGACATTGCCGGCTGGCCGCTGGTGGTCGATCTGCACGAACAATTCTACTTCAAGCCAGACGCCGGCAGGCTGATCGGCTCGCTGGCCGACGAAACCGATTCCGAGCCTTGCGACGCCTGGCCGGAAGACATCGACGTCGCCATCGCCGTCGACCGGATCGAGCAGGCAACGTCCATGCGCATAGGCCGCCCGTCGACGCCCTGGGCCGGCCTGCGCACCTTCGCGCCCGACCGCACGCCGGTCGCCGGCTTCGACCCGCGCCTGCCCGGCCTCTTCTGGCTCGGCGGCCAGGGCGGCTATGGTTTCCAGGTGTCGCTGACATTGGCGCGGCTCGGCTCGGCGCTGATGCGCGGCCAACCCTTGCCCGACGATGTCACCGCGCTTGGCGTCACCGCCGCGGGGCTGGCGCCCGACCGCTTCCTGGCCCCGGCGGCGAAGCCATGAATTTCATGCCCTTCCCTCAACCAGAAAAAGTGTCATCAGGAGCGTTTGCGATGAAATCCACCGTTCTGCGCACAGTGCTTGGCTCGATCCTTCTGGCCTCGTCCGTCCTTCTCGGCGGGCAGGCTCATGCCAAGACGCTCGTCTATTGCTCGGAGGCCAATCCCGAGACCTTCAACCCGGCGATCGGCATCGCCGACTCCACCATGGATGCCGCCGCCAAGACGATCTTCAACCGGCTGGTGGAGTTCAAGCCGGGCACGACCGAAGTCGGACCGGCGCTGGCCGAGAGCTGGGATGTCTCGCCGGACGGCAAGACCTACACATTCCACCTGCGCCAAGGCGTGAAATTCCAGTCGAACGAGCATTTCACGCCGACGCGCGAGTTCAACGCGGACGACGTCCTTTACACGTTCAACCGCCAGCGCGACGCCAACAATCCCTACCACAAGCTCGGCGGCGGCTCTTACGAATACTTCAACGCGCTGGGCATGGGCACGCTGATCGACAAAATAGACAAGGTCGACGATTACACCGTGCGCTTCACGCTGACGGCCCCCAACGTCACCTTCCTGGCCGGGCTGGCGCTCGACTACCTCTCGATCTTGTCGCTGGAGCAGACCGAAAAGATGGTGGCCGCCGGCACGCCGGAGCTGATCGACAGCCAGCCGGTCGGGACCGGCCCGTTCATGCTCGAGGCCTATGTGCCCGACAGCCAGGTGCGCTACGCCGCCAACAAGGATTACTGGCGCGGCGCGCCGAAGATCGACACGCTGGTCTTCGCCGTCACGCCCGAGCCGACCACCCGCGTCGAGCGCCTCAAGGCCAATGAATGCCAGGTGGCGGCCCCGCCCCCGCCCAGTGCCGTCGCCGAATTGCGCGCCGATCCAGACATCACGGTCCTCGACCTCAAGGGCCAGAATATCGGCATCCTCGGCTTCAACGTCGAACATCAGCCGCTGGGCGATGTCCGCGTGCGCACCGCGCTTGCCAAGGCCGTCGACCGCAAGGCAAAACACCGCCGCCGCCGCCGCAACGATCTCCGCATTGTCCTGCGCCACCTTTCCATCGGGAAGCGTCCTGCCGTCTTCCAGTCCGACCCGCGTCGACCAGCGCCTTCGACGCCCCAGTTCCACGAACGGCCAGACCGTGGCATCGGCGCCGTGCAGCAGGATCGGCCGCCGCACCCCGGCCCGGTCCAGCACGGCGGCGATGCCGTGCGCCTCGGCGAGTGCGGCGGGCAATTCCTGTATGTCGATCTCGATCAGGATGCGCAGCACCCGGCCGTGATCGGCAAGACTGACGAACCGCTCGGCATCTTCCGTTGTGGCAAGGCCGGCCTCGATGCCGACGCCGCGCTGGCGCAAAAGCTCCATCACGGCGGGCGCGTCGGCCTCCGAAAGATTGACCGAGGCATAATCGGGCAGTTCGCGCCAGCCGGCGATCGCCGCGCGGGTGCGCTCGACGTCATTCTCGATCCAGGCGCCTGTCGACACGCCGATCAGCGTGCCGGGACAGGCCCGGCGCACCGCCAGCACGGTCGTGTCCACGGCGGCCAGGCTCTCGCGCCCGTCCACGCCGCGCGGATGGATGTGCAGCTCGGCTGCGCCCGCGACGACGCAGGCGGCCGCATCGCTCGCCATCGCCTGCGCCGTCAGCGGCAATTTCGGATGAAAATCGCGCGGTCGTGCGCCATTGATGCAGGCCTGGACGATCATGGCTGCCATCCTCGGACAAGGGAGTAGCATTCTAGCCGCGTGGCAAGGCATGGCAAAGGGGTTGGGCGTTGTCTCTCCTGACAGCCACCGCCTCGCCCTTCTTGCCGGAATCCCCCGGCATTTGAATAAAATCCGCCTGTGGATATTTACCCTGCGTTCCGCCGGACCGGCCAAGGTATATTAGGGCGAGGTAATGGAGGGATCATTGACCAGCGATTTTTCAGCCGCCCGGGTGCATCTCGAACGCGCCTATCACTATTTGCGCGGCGACGACGAGACAAGCCGCTCGGCATGCGAAGCCCTCGACCTGCTGATCGAAGCGGTCGCGGAGGCGCAGCACAGGCGATCGGAGGCAGAGGTGTTGGAGTTTCCGCGATCGGCACGGTTCGCCGACCGCCAGTGATCGTTCCACCGCGCCCGGCCGACCTCCCGGAGCCGTTCCAGGGCCGTGCTTAACAGCTCTTCGGGATTGCCTAATGGAGTGTTGGAGTGGCTCGGCGATCTGGCGGGCGGCTTGCCCGCTTCAGGCGCGCCGCCTGTCGGGCGTTCCGGCCGTCGCGCGCGAAACGATCGCCTCCAGCGGCTCGGGACGATGCAGAAAGAAGCCCTGACCGTAGGCGACCCCCATGTCCTGGAGCATCGCCAGCGTATCGTGCCGTTCGATCTTCTCGCCCACCACGGCGAAGTCGAGGCTCCTGGCAATGCCGGTCATCGCCAGCACGATCTCGCGGTCGAAGCGGCTGTCGGTGATATGTTCGATGAACGAGCCGTCGATCTTGATCGCATCGACGGGAAAGCGCCTGAGATACTCGAACGAGCTCATGCCGGCGCCGAAATCGTCGAGGCTGACCCGGCAGCGTCGCTCACGCGCCTTGCGCACGAAGTCCTCCGCGGCATCGAAATTGGTGACGGCCGCGGTTTCGGTGATCTCGAATCCGATGCCGGAATGCGGCGCACCGGTTTCCTCGATGGTGTTGTCGACGAAATCCCACAGCCCCGGATCGCTCAATGTCTGAGCCGACAGGTTGAAGCCCAGCGTCAGCGCCCCGGCACGCAGCGCCGGTCCGTGCCGCAACAGCGCCGTGCGAATGATCCAGCGGTCGAGTTTCGAGGCGATACCGAAACGCTCGGCCACCGGGATGAATTCGCCCGGCGGCACCAGCCGCCCGTTGCGCGCGGCGAGCCTCGCCAGCACTTCGACGTGCCGGCACTCTTGCCATGGCTTTCCCAGGAGATGGATTTCCTGGCCGAACAGTTTCAGCCGCCCGTCGTCCATGGCATCGACGGTGTCGGCTGCGATGCGCGCCGCATTGAGGCCGGCGGCTCCCGATCGCGCCGCGGCCGAAAACACAGCGAAGCGGTTGCGCCCCGCCGCCTTGGCCGCGTAGCAGGCGTCGTCGGCGCAAGCCAGCGCATCGGCCACGGTGGTCGTGGCGTCATCGATGAAGGCGATGCCGATCGAGGCCGCCAGTCGGCGCGATGACGCGGCCGGACCGAGATCGGCCTCGCGCACCGCCCCAAGCACGGCCCCGGCGATCCGCTCGGCCTGCACCGCGTCGCAATGCGGCACCAGCAGCGCGAACTCGTCACCGCCCAGGCGCGCCGCATGCGCCGACGACGGCAGGCAGCCGCGTATGCCCCCCGCGACGCTCTTCAGCGCCAGATCGCCGGCGGCATGCCCGGCGAAATCATTGAGCGCCTTGAAGTAATCGAGATCGACATAGAACACCGCCAGCGGCGCCCCCACCGCAATATGCTCGCCAAGCAGCCTGTCGAAGGCGGCGCGGTTCCACAGGCCGGTCAGCGCGTCGTGGCGGGCGGCATAGGCCAGTTCCTGTTCGCGCAGCTTGTCCTCGGTGATGTCGCGCACCGTGCCGAGGATCTGGCCGGCGGCACCGGCGGCGGCGACGAAACGCACCAGCGATTCGACATGACGGATATCGCCGTCGCGCCTGATGATGCGATATTGCGCGGCAATGACGCCGTCGGTTTCCAGCGGCGCCCTGTGGGCGCGTTCGGCCGCCTGCTTGTCGTCGGGATGCAGGTAGCTGTGCCACAGGTCGGCCGTCACCTCGTCGGTAACGGCGACAAGGCCGAAAATTTCCCTGGTGCGGAAATCCCAATAGCTTTTGTTGCTGGCGATGTCGTAGTGCCAGATGCCGGTGCCGCTGGCCGCGAGCGCCAGGCGGAAGCGGATGTTGACCTGTTCCAGCGCGGCCTCTGCCGCCTTCTGTTTCGAAATATCGGTCTGCACGCCCATCAGCCGGATCGGCTGGCCGTCGCCGTCGCGTTCGACGATGCCGCCGCGGTCGAGCACCCAGACCCAGTGGCCTTGCTTGTGCCGGAGCCTGAGCTCGGTCTCGATGGTGTCGGTCAGGCCGGCGATGTGACGGTCGCCGCTGGCCAGCGCCTGCTCGCGATCGTCGGGATGGGTAAGCCGCAGCCAGAGGTCGCTGCTGTTGGCGAGCTCGTCCTCGTCATAGCCCAGCATCCGCGCCCAGGTGGCGGAATAGAAACACTCGCCTGTCCGAAGGTCCCAGTCCCAGACGCCAAGTTGGGCGCGCTCCAGGGCCTTCTCCCAGAACGTTCCATCACGGCTTTTCTTGTCCTGACCCGCCATCTTCCGTTTCGTCCAACCCCGCCGGGGACAATCTGCGGCAAAACCAGAGAAGAAAGCGTTACCACGCCGGTGCCTCCGCCGCGTTCCTCGCTTGCGGTCCCGACTTTCGATTGGCGGGCAAGAAGCGGAGTTTGCCCGCCCGGCGATCCTCCTAGTGTTTGCGCGGGGTCGCCGCCCGCCCTGGCGATCTCGTGCAAACACAAGAGGACTTTTCCCATGACCAAACAGGAAGACAACAAGGCCGTCGTCGTTAGATGGTTCACTGATTTCTGGGGTGAAACCTGCGATCTTTCCGTCGTCGACGCCATCGCCGCGCCCGACATGCTGCTCAAATATTCGCTGCATGAACCGCGCCGCGGCCGCGAGGACATCAAGGCCTTCATGACCGATTTCCGCGCTGCCTTCCCGGACCTCAACTTCTGGGCCACCGCCGACCTCATCGCCGAAGGCGACTATGTCGTCGGCCAGTGGGAAGGCGGCGGCACCCATGCCGGTCCGGCCTTCAGCGATTTTCTCGTCGGTTCGCTGCCCGCCGCCACCGGCCGCACCATGCGCTTCACCGGCACCACGGTGCTGAAGGTGATCGACGGCAGGATCGTCGAGGAGATCGGCCTCGACGACGGCGTCGCGGCGTTGACCCAGCTCGGCCTGATCAAGGCGGCTTGAATGAGAGGGACCATCGCCGTCCAGGCAGTGGTCCCTCTCGATTGCACGTGCGTGACGAAAGGCCTCTTGGCAGCAACCCAACACAGGGCCAGCACCGCCATCGACCTCAGCCCGTATTTGAATACAATACTACACTATTGAGTATTATATTGGAAACCAGACACCATTACGGGTGCAACAAGATATTAATACGTTGCCGCCAGAACAATCATAACAAGTTCGAAAGCTGGCGGGACCTCCCTGATGAGTGGGCACACCGGAACACAGGGCGGCGATCTCCGATCGGTTTCCACTGTTGATCTTGGCGTGGCGACAACCAGAAGCAGCTGGCTGCTGACGGGCCTGTGCCTGGTCTGCGTCGCGACGGCGCTTTGCCTGCGGCCTGAGCGATATCTTCTGCTGTCCATAAAGTACTTCGGGACATTCCTCGGCTTGCTGCCGGTGCTGCTGGTGGTTGGCCTCGGGTTAACGGCATTGGTGTATGGCGGGCCCAGGCCGACAAGATTCATGGTGCACATACTCAAGGAACGCGGGCCGGCGGCCGCGCGGGTCGTCTTGCTATTCTTTCTCGGCATCATCGCTTTCACGACATTCAGGATCACCATACCGGAGATCGTGCCTTACTATGCCGATCCCATGCTGGCCGACCTCGATCGTTGGCTGCACGGCGTCGATCCTTGGGTATGGACGCACGGCATCGTTTCAGAGCCCGCCTCCATGCTGGTTTTCAAGGCCTATATGTCCTGGTGGTTCATGCAATGGCTTGGCGTCGTGCTCTTCGTCGCCTTCTGGAACAGTCCCGCCCGGCGCATCCGCTATCTCTGGGCGTTCGCGCTCACCATGATGTTGTGTGGCACCGTTCTTCCAATCATGCTGTCATCCAGCGGGCCGATATTCTACGACCGGTTCTATGGCGGCAGCCGATTTGCCGGGGTGCTCGCAGCGCTGATGGCAGACCCGTATGCCTTGCCGGTGCGGTTCGCCGCCAGCTATCTGCTCGATGCACACGACAGCGGCAGCTCCGCGCTGGGCAGCGGCATCACAGCAATGCCGAGCATGCATGTCGCCATCGTCACGCTCAATGCCTTCTTCCTCACCGGCTTTGGTCGCCGCTGGGCCGTTGCCGGCTGGTCGTTCGCCGCACTCATCCTGTTCGGCTCGGTCTATACCGGCTGGCACTATGCCGTGGACGGCTACCTGTCGATCCTCGTGGTCTCTCTGCTCTGGTACCTGACCGGACGCTTCGTTCTACCGGCATCCGGGCAGCAGGCTTCCGACGTGGCCCAACAGACTTCCGATACGGGATTGGCGGCCCCCAATCCCGCGCCGCGATAACGGCCGGAGCGGACAGCGTCGAGCCAGGCGGCCTGCACCGCCTGGCTTCATTGCTTACTGGCTGGGTGCCGCCGCGTGTTCGCACGACACTTTCGGGTTCATGTCGGCGAAGGTGCCGGTCGGGTTGCCCTTCCAGGCCCAGACATGCAGCTCGTAGAATTCGCCCAGGCCGTAACGGTTGGGCGCACTGTTGAAGTTGAACAATTGGCCGTCCAGTGACGCCGGCCCCTTGGCGGTGATGTATTCGACCGCCACCAGCTTCAGTGTGCCGTCGGCCATCGGCTCGTACATCACGGCCTCGGGACGCGCGATGTCGATCTTGTCGTCCTTCAGGTATTGCCCGTTGACATAGTGAATGCCCATCGCGCCGCCGGTGATGCCGCTGGCGCAGGGAATGGGCGCATAGCCTTCGTCCGTAGCGACCTTGGCGTCGAGGAACCGGCTGTTCGCCGCCCGCACCTTGCCGGCCAGTGGATTCGCGCCGGATGCAGGCACGGCCTCTTGCTGATGGGCGTGGGCGAAGGTGGCGCAGGCGGCCAGCATGGCCCCCGCCATGAGAAGCCCGTTGCGGAATTTGCGTATCATGTTCATTCCATTCTTCTTGAAAAGGCCCAGCGCGCTGACCGCCGGAAATACGGAGGCGCGGCAGGCAAGCGCCGTGATTGTCGTTGCTCGGAGCACCCGAAAGCGATGCGACGGATGGAGGAAAGCTTCATCCCTTCGGCAGATACGGGATCGTCCCCGCCAGGTCGGTGTTGTCGATCATCTGGAAGCGGCTGTCGCTACCGTCCTGACGGGCCGAGACGAAGGGCGCGTAGGCCGGATCGTTGGCGAAGGCGCGCGCCGCCGCTTCCGACGGGAATGCCATCAGCGCGATCAGAGTGGTGTCGAGCGGCTTGCCTTCAAGCGTCTTCACATTGCCGCTGCGCGACAGATACTTGCCGCCATGCTTGTGGACGAGGTCGTGCACCGATGCGGCGTAGGCCGGCATCCACTGCGGGTTCTTCACCTTGATGTCTGCGATCACGTATGTGGTCATGGTATTCTCCCTGTTACGGCGCACAGGGGAGATCCCCGCGGCCGGTCAAAGGGCTCGCATGGCAGGGCCGGCGCCGGCCAGTCCGCGATCTGTACCGGGCCGGTACAGTTTCCGTACTGGCCGCTTCCTTCATGAAGGCCTAATGTTCAGCCCAGTTTCGAGGGAGGACGTCGGATCATGGCCCAGCACGGATACAAGCAGTTCTGCCCGCTATCGATGGCCGCCGAGGTGCTGTGCACCCGCTGGACGATGGTGCTGATGCGCGAATTGGTGGCGGGTTCGACCCGTTTCAACGACCTGCGTCGCGGCGTCCCCAAAATGTCGCCCAGCCTTCTGTCGCAACGGCTGAAGGAGCTCGAGCTCGCCGGGATCGTCGAGCGCAAGGAGGTGCCGGGCGAGAAGGGCATCTCCGAATACCGGCTGACGGAGGCCGGCCGGGATTTGCGCCCCGTCGTCGAGGCGATGGGCTTTTGGGGACAGAAATGGGTCGAGTCCCGGCTGTCCCTCAAGAACCTCGATCCGTCGCTGCTGATGTGGGACATGCGGCGCAATCTGAACCCCTCGCCGCTGCCCGACGGGCGCACCGTGATACAATTCCTGTACCAGGAGCTGCCGGCGTCCAAACGGTCGTGGTGGCTGATCGTCGAAAAGCATGGCGAGGTCGATCTGTGCTGGTACGATCCGGGCTTCGATATCGACCTCTACGTCTCGACCGACCTGCACACGATGACGGCGATCTGGATGGGATTGATCACCGTCGAGAAGGCCGGCGCGAAGGTCGCCTTGACCGGCGATCAGCACATCGCAAGGAAGATGCAGACCTGGCTCGGCCTCAGCCCGTTCGCGGTCGAGCCCAAACGGGCGGCGTAGGATTCTGGAGCCCGTTAGGCGCGCTTTCGACCCCGATCATTTGCAAGATGATAGGGTTGCACGAGGATTTCGGCCGGAATGTTCCATTCCTTGTTCAGTTTGAAGACCATGTCCAGGGTCAAGGCCCGCTTCCTGTTCAGCACCTCCGTTGCCCGGGGTGATGATCCGATCACCTCGGCCAGAGCCTTTCGCGGCAAGTTGAACAACTCCATGTGGGATTGAATGGCTTCAACGGGATCGGGTGCTTCAATGGGATAGTGCTTGTCCTCATAGGCCTCGATCAGGGTTGCGAGAACATCAAATCGGTCGCCATCGGGAGAGCCGATTTCCGGCTCGTTCTCGAAATATTGGGTGATTTCGGCAATTGCCCAATCGTAATCGGCTTCGGTCTTAAGAGGTCGAATGTTTTCCATCACACCTTCTCCGGATCAATCTTGTCATATCCTTTGTGTGTCCCGACGAATACGCTCGCGTCCACCTCTCAATTGGCAGGAAACGGGTGGCGACGCGGGTCGTCTGCGGCTTCAATGCCGGCCATGTTCATCACCCTTGCCAAGTATCTCAAACCCGCGCCGCTGCCGGTCGCCGACGATCCGCGCTGGACGCAAGTCGTGGCGCGCGACAAATCGGCCGATGGCAGCTTCTGGTATTCGGTGGCGACGACCGGCGTCTATTGCCGGCCCTCCTGCCCGTCGCGGCGCGCCAACCCGAAGAACGTGCAGCTCCACGACACGCTGGACGAGGCCAGGGCGACCGGCTTTCGCGCCTGCCGGCGCTGCAATCCCGACGGACCTTCGCTCGAGGCCGGCAACGCCGCGATGGTGGCCGAGGCCTGCCGCAGGATCGAACAGAGCGAGGAGGAACCGTCGCTCGGTGAACTGGCCGCCGCCGCCGGCCGCAGCGCCGGCTATTTCCACCGCACCTTCAAGGCCGTCACCGGCCTGACGCCAAAGGACTACGCGGCCGCCCGGCGCGCCGAAAGGGTGCGCCGGCGCCTGGAAGACGGCGCCAGCGTGACAGCGGCGATCTACGATGCCGGCTTCAATTCGAGCGGACGCTTCTATGAGAAGTCGGCCGGCATGCTCGGCATGACGCCGACGCGCTACCGCGCCGGCGGCGCCAGCGAGGAGATCCGCTTCGCCGTCGGCGAATGCTCGCTCGGCGCCATCCTTGTCGCATCGAGCAGGAAGGGCGTCGCCGCGATCCTGCTCGGCGACGACCCGGACGCGCTGGTGCGCGACCTGCAGGACCGTTTCCCCAAGGCGCGCCTGATTGGCGCCAACCGCGATTATGAGGCGCTCGTCGCCCGCGTCGTCGGTTTCGTCGAGGCTCCAAGGCTTGGTCTCGACCTGCCGCTCGACCTGCGCGGCACCGCGTTCCGGCAGCGCGTCTGGCAGGCCCTGCGGGACATCCCGGCCGGCCGCACCGTCTCCTATGCCGAGATAGCAGGGCGCATCGGTGCGCCGAAGGCGACCCGCGCCGTTGCCGGCGCCTGCGCCGCCAACGCGCTCGCGGTCGCCATTCCCTGCCACCGCGTGATCCGCAAGAACGGCGCACTGTCCGGCTACGCCTGGGGCGCGGAGCGCAAGCGCGCGCTGCTCGGCCGCGAGGCCTGAGGAGGAGCGGCAATGGGCGCAATGGCAAGGTCTTCCACCACCGATGCGGACATTGGGATCCCACATCGCGGCGCCGTCAGACGCGCCAAAGATGCGCGGTCGCTGGTGATGGCTGCGCTCGGGGAGCTTGTCGAGAGCGGCAAGGCCGAGTGGAGCCGTGGCGCGACCGGCGAGATCGAACTGCGGCTGTTATCAGGCGAGGTTTTTTTGCTTGGCGAGGTTGCTGTCATTCGTATCGCATAAATCAGCGCTCTACGGCGCCCCCCTCTGTCCTGCCGGAGGGGGGCGCCGTAGGGTACTTACCTCCGCACCGTTCCGGAAATTGAATTTGAAAGCAAGCATCGGAGTGAGGAACGGAAGGCACGCGGCTAGGGTTCAGGCACACAGAAGGAGTGAAGCAATGAACCTCATGCAAACCCACACGCCGGCGACAGCCTCCGGCGCCGACACCATCACCTACGCCATCGCCCAATCCGCGATCGGCAAAATCCTCGCCGCGCGCGGTTCCCTCGGCGTCTGCGCCATTCTGATCGACTCCGACGCCGAGGCGCTGGCGCAGGATCTCGCCAGCCGCTTCCCCGGCAGGATGCTGGTCGAGGACGAGACCGCCTTGCAAGGCGATCTTGCGGCGATAACGCGTTTCATCGAAACGCCCGCCGCCGGCCTGGACCTGCCGCTCGACATCAGCCACGGCACGCCGTTCCAGCAAAAAGTTTGGGGCGAGCTTCGCAGCATCCGCCGCGGCGCAACCATCACCTACGCCGCCCTTGCCCAGCGTCTCGGCCAATCGAACGGCGCCCGCGCCGTGGCGACGGCCTGCGCCGCCAACGCGATCGCGCTCGGCATTCCCTGCCACCGCGTCGTCCGCGCCGACGGCACGCCCTCCGGCTACCGCTGGGGCACTGAGCGCAAGCACGCTTTGCTCGACAAAGAGGCCGCGATATGAACGCCCATGCCAAGGTTGCGGCATCGGTGGTGAAAGCCGCCGAGGAACGCGTTGCCGCTTACGACTGGCCAGCCCTAGCCGCCGAACTCGACGGCTTCGGCTGTGCGATGATGGAAAAGCTGCTCACGCCGCAGGAGTGCCGACAACTCGCCGGGCTCTATCCGCATGAGGAACATTTCCGCAGCCATATCCACATGGCCAGGCACGGCTTCGGCAAGGGCGAATACCGCTATTTCCGCTACCCCTTGCCAGACCTGATCGGCGGGCTGCGCACGGCGCTCTATCCCAGGCTCGCCGAGGTCGCCAACCGGTGGAACGAACGCATGGGCATCGCCACGCGCTATCCCGAAACGCATGCCGCCTTTCTCAAGCAGTGCCACGCCGCCGGCCAGGTCAGGCCGACGCCACTTCTGCTGCAATATGTGCCCGGCGACTTCAACTGCCTGCACCAGGACCTCTATGGCGACCTCGCTTTTCCGGTGCAGGTGGCGGTTCTGCTTTCAGAACCCGGCGAGGATTTCACCGGCGGCGAGTTCGCCCTGACCGAACAGCGGCCGCGCATGCAGAGCCGGGTGGAAGTGGTGCCCTTGCGCCAGGGCGATGCCGTCTCCTTCGCCGTCCACAATCGGCCGGTGCAGGGCACCAAGGGCAATTACCGCGTCAATCTGCGCCACGGCGTCAGCCGCCTGCGCTCGGGCATGCGGCACACGGTGGGCATCATTTTTCATGATGCGAAGTGAATTGGTGAGGCCAAGGTGTTGACCAAGAGTACATCGAGGCGCGTGTTCCCTTCGCCCCTGGGGCTAAGGCACAACCGCGCTTGGTGCTGCATCGCCGACTGCCATGCCCAAGCTCAACGGCAGGCATGATATCAGTGCAATGCCTTTCGATTAGCCGGCCGGCGCGTAGCGGCTCACCACCATGCCGCTCGCATAGGATTTCGAGCCGAGCAGCCGCAGCCTGCCGAACCCGCCTTGGTCGAAGATGCGGCGGCCGGCGCCCAGCACGGCCGGGTTGATGAACAGCTGGAACTCGTCGACCAGCCTGGCCGCGATCAGCGCCGAGGCGAAGCCGGCGCCGCCGAACACCGCGATGTCGCCGCCCTCACCCCTCTTCAGCAAGTCGACCTCCCGCGGCAGGTCGCCGCTGACCACTGTCGTGCCCTCCCATCGCGAGGCCTTGAGCCTGTCGCTCGGCACCACCTTCCTCGCCTCGACGATGCGCTGGGCGAAAGCATAGAACGGGTCGCGCGGATATCTCTTCGCCGCATTGCCCCAATGGGTAAGGTAGCCTTCCTCGGCCATCTTGCGGCTCAAGAGGATGGTATCGATGCCGGCGAAGACGGCGTTGAAGTCCCGCTTCAGCTCCTCGTCCCAGGCGCTGTCGTCGCCCCATTCCCAGAGCTGCCAGCGATGATCCCCGGCGGCGCCGACAAAACCGTCGACCGACATCTGCATCTGGAGGATCAGCTTTTTCATTATGGTTCTCCCAGTCAAGGGCCGAGCGGCTCGTTTTACCCGTCCGGCCGGCACGGTTGCCGATGGTTTACATTTGGAACTATTGACCTGAGATGAAAATGATGTCAATAGTAAAGCGATTTAAAAATGGAACCATACACATGTCGACACGGGACCGGTCTGGCTGCCCCATCAACCTGTCGCTCGAACTGCTCGGCGACCGCTGGACGCTGCTCATCATCCGCGACCTGGTCTTCGCCGGAAAAAAGCACTTTCGCGAATTCCTGCAATCCGATGAGGGCATTTCCTCGCGTACGCTGGCCGAGCGCCTCCAGACATTGCAGGACGAAGGTATCCTCACCCGCAGCGGTGATCCCACGCATGGGCTGAAGGCGATCTATCGCCTGACCGAGGCCGGCATCGACCTTGTGCCCGTGCTGGCCACGCTCGGCGCCTGGGGCAGCAAGCACCGCAAGGCCGACGATGATCTGGCAAGGATCGCCGATAAGCTCGCTGCCGACGGCGAGCCGGCGCTGGAGCGCCTCAAGCAGGCGCTGCGGGCGGAGCATCTCGGTTGATGGATGTCGCCAAGGCGGCCTCGGGGACAACGACCCGCACAGGCAACGCGCGTTAGAAAGTGCGTCACGGCCCTCTGTTCGGAATAGCGCAAAAACAAGCAATTGGAACGGTTGCGTGATGCATTGCAGCACGCCGGCGACGAGCTATGGCGTGCGCAATATGTCGGCGCCCGCCTGCTCATCGAACAGCACGGCGCAGCCGCACTGCAGCGCGACTTCACTCAGCGCATTCGCGACCGTTTCGTCGGCCGAGACGAAATCGCCGGTCAGCACCCGCAATTCCTCCACGGCCTTGGCCATCGAAACCAGCCGCCCCGCGGCGCGGTCGGTCGAGCAGGCGTTGACGACGCAAACCAGATCGATCATTTCAAAGTTGCCCATGCCAGCCTCCGCACGCGGCGCCCTTCGGCCGTCAACGCGATTGTGAGCGACAATGTTCCGGCGGATCGCGACCTCGCTTGACAGCGAGCAATGTTTGTTCTCTTTGTGTTCCATACTCTACAACGTCGCGAGGAACCGGGGATGGAGCCCACCATCCTGCATGCCGATCTCGACGCTTTCTACGCCTCGGTCGAGCAGCTTCTCGACCCGTCGCTGCGCGGCAAGCCGATCGCGGTCGGCGGCGGCGTCGTGCTCGCCGCCTCCTACGAAGCCCGCGCGTTCGGCGTGCGCGGCGGCATGCCGGGGCGCAAGGCGCGCGAGCTCTGCCCGCAGTTGATTTTCGTCGGCGGAAATTTCCGCGACTACCAGCGGCTCGGCGACGCCGCGATGAAGGTGCTCGACGATTTCACGCCGCTGGTCGAGCGCATCTCCATCGACGAGGCCTTCCGATGTCGCCGGTTGCACGCATCTGTTCGGCCAGCCGCGGGAGATCGCCTCGACCATTCGCCGCCGCGTGCGAAGCGAACTCGGCCTGCCGATCTCGATCGGCGTGGCGCGCACCAAGCACCTGGCCAAGATCGCCTCGCAGGTGGCCAAGCCCGATGGGCTGGTGGTGGTCGAGCCCGGCACCGAGATCGCCTTCCTGCATGACCTGCCGGTCTCCCTGATGTGGGGCGTCGGCCCGGCGACCAGCGCGCGGCTGGCCGAGATCGGCGTCCAGACAATCGGCGAACTGGCCAGGACGCACAGCGGCGCGCTGGCGCGGCTGCTCGGCCCTGCCGCCGGCGAAAAGCTTGCCGCCTTGTCGTGGAACCGCGATCCGCGCAAATTGGAAACACGTCGCCGCGCCCATTCGGCCGGTGCCCAGTCGGCGCTTGGCCGCAAGCCGGCACTGGAATGCGTCTACATCCCCGTCCTGCTGCATCTGGCCGACCGGGTCGCCAGCCGGCTCCGCGCCAAGGCGCGCCCCGGCCGCACGGTGACGGTGCGCGTGCGCTTCGCCGACCTCAGCGCCGTCACCCGCTCGATCACGCTCGACCAGCCGATCTCGGCGACGGTGATGCTGGCCGAGATCGCGACAGACCTAGTGCGGGGCGTGCTTGCCGATCATCCGCATGACAGGACGATTTCGCTGCTGGCGATCTCGGTCTCGCATCTGGAGGAAAGTGCCGAATTGCAGCTCGAACTGCCGCTCGGCCTCGCCGACGAAAAGCGCCGCCCCGGCACCAGGAAGGGCCTCGCACGCTTCGGCGCCGACCGCGCCATCGACAAGATCCGCGAGCGCTTCGGCAAACAGGCCGTCGGCTACGGCACCGTGGCGCTGGAGGCGGCCCGCTCCGTGCCCGACGAGTTCAGGGAATTGGCGCAGAAGGAATTGTAAGCGGGAATGGCTGTCTGCGCTCCTCGAATGGCGCACACCAGTTGGCTTCAGAGCCGCATCGTGCCGAAGACCCGATCCCAGAACAGCGACGTCACGCCGAAATTGACATTTTCGTCGACATGATGATGCAGCGCGTGGCGGCGCTTCAGCGTGTAGAGATAGCTCGGATGAGTGGGATGCCAGTGATGGATCACATGGTGGATGCTGACGTACCATAGGTAGCCCAGCATCAGCCCGCAGCTCGCCGCGCTGGCGACCGCGAAATCCGAGACCATCCATACGGGAAAGAACGCGACAAGCGCATGCACGCCGAGGCTGAGCCAGGTCGGCGTGCCCACCGGACTGCGCTCCTCGACATGATGGCGGGCGTGCAGATCCCTGATCCAGGGAATGTGGTGAAGGACGAACCGGTGCATGACGTATTCGATCAGCGTCCACAGACACAGGCACGCCAGCGCCGTCGCCAGCCAGCCTGGCGCGCTCTCTTCGCCGGCCTCGATAAGCCCGGCCACAGCCAGCAGGGCGATCGCCAGGGGGTAAACCACGAAGTCGCTGTAGTATCCAATGAGACCGAGTTCCATCGGAGCAAGCCTTCAACGCCGAAGAAGCGACAGATTGCCGAATGCGCGGGCGGGGAGCAACGCGGATGCGCCTGACATAGCGTCGCAATCACCTCGCGCAAGGTCGGCGGCAACGATTTGGAAGCCAGTCAACCGGCTGTTGCCTTCGAAACCAGCCTCGCAACGAGCTGAAAAATGGCGGAACACAGCGCGGTCCCGAATGGACGGCCAACTCTTGATCGCCGTCAACCGCGCGGCACCGTCGGGCGTGGCCGCGATGTCACATTGGATGGCACACCCTCACCCGAACCTTGCCGCCGTCCACGCCCCGTCAGCCGCGTTCGACTCCACCGCCGCGGCGACGAACTTCACGCCGCGCGCGCCGTCGACCACATCGGGCACCTGCGCCGCCCGGGCCGCATCGACGGCGGCGCCCGAACGATGCGCGCGGATGATGTCGGCGGCGTCGCGGTAGAAATTGGCGAAGGCCTCGATATAGCCTTCGGGATGGGCGGCCGGCATGCGCGACACGCGCCGGCTTTGCTCGGTCGAGCCATGGCCGCCGCGCACGAGCGTGCGGCTTTCCTCGCCATATCTGGAGAAGCGCAGTTCCTCGGGCCGCGTGCCCGACCATTCAAGCCCCGCCTTGTCGCCATAGATGCGCGCGGAGAGATCATTATAGTGGCCGGGCGACGTCTGGCTGGCCAGGATCGTGCCGCGTGCCCCGCCCGCCCAGCGCACCAGCACATGCGCGTTGTCATCGAGCCGCCGTCCCGGCACGGCGGTGAACAGGTCGGCCGACACCGTCTCGGCCTCGCGGCCGCTGATGAAACTCGCCAGGTTGAAGGCATGCACGCCGATATCGGCCAGCACCGCGGACTGGCCCGCGCGCGCCGGGTCGGTGCGCCATTCCGCCTGTTTCTGGCCGTCGGCATCGATCGGCCTGGTCAGCCAGTCCTGGATATAGGCGCCGTGCACGGAGACGATGCGGCCGAGTTCGCCCGCCGCCACCATCTCGCGCGCCTGGCGCACCATGGCGTAGCCGGTGTTGTTGAGGGTGACGACGAAGCGGCGATTTTTCTCCCGCGTCAGCGCCACCAGGGCTTGCGCCTCGCCCAGCGTCGTCGACAGCGGCTTGTCGCAGATCACATCGATGCCGGCTTCCAGAAAGGCTGTCGCGACCGGCGCGTGCAGGTGGTTGGGCGTGACGATGACGACCGCCTCGATGCCGTCCGGGCGCGCCGCCTCCGCCTTTGCCATCATGCGGTAATCGGCATAGCTGCGCTCCGGCGCGATGCCGATCTCGGCGGCCGAGGCGGCGGCGTTCCCGGGGTCGGACGACAGCGCGCCGGCCACCAGCGCGATCTGGTCGTCGAGCCGCATGGCGAGGCGATGCACCGCGCCGATGAAGGCGCCCTGCCCGCCTCCCACCATGCCGACGCGCAAACGCTTGCCCGCCGATCCGTCCGATGTCGCATAAACCATGTTTGTCTCCTCCGATTTAAGGATGTTAAGCCAGCACCCACCGTCGAGTTCTGTAGCGCCCCCCTCTGTCCTGCCGGACATCTCCCCCACAGGTGGGGAGATTGGCAGCGTCGACCGCGACGCCTTTCATGCAACGCTGGCAATTTGGCGAAAGCCGGCGTGACATCCGATCTCCCCCCTTGTGGGGGAGATGTCCGGCAGGACAGAGGGGGGCGCCATAGGGTGCTATGTTGAATGCATCGAACTTCTTCGCTGCAGAACAGCTACCACCCTCGAACAGGATTTCCAATTTTCATATTGTAAAACGATCGTATCGCGCTAGCCTGAAATCATGAGCGGGACGCGCAAATCATCCGGACGGTCCAGCGCCGACGAGGCGGCGACCCGCAAGCGCGGGCGTTCGCTGGCGGCGCTCGGCTATATCAAGCCGCAGACTTACGAGGAACTGCGCGCGGTGCTGTCGTCGGGCACTGTCCATTTCCCCAAGCGGCTGCGCCAGGTCGCGATCTTCCTGTGGCAGCATCCGAGCGACGTCGCGCTCGGCACCATCGCACAGGTCGCCGCGCAGGCAGGGGTGCAGCCTTCGACGCTGGTGCGCTTCGCCCAGATCTTCGGCTATGCCGGCTTTTCCGATTTCCAGGGCCTATTCAAGGACCATGTCAAGGCGTCCTGGCCGGAAGGGCGCGGCCAGGAACGCACGCCGCGCGTATCCAATGCCGACCTGCATTTCCTGCGCGGCATGGTCGGCGCCTCGCAGGCCTCGCTCGGCCGCATCGAAACCGGCTTCGATATCGAGAGCTTCGAGAAAATGGTGGCGTTGCTTTCGGCCGCCGAGCTGATCTACGTCATCGGCTCCAAGCGCGCCTTTCCCGTCACCAGCTATCTCTCGCTGACCTTGTCGCAGCAAGGCGTGCGCAATGTGCTGGTCGACAATGTCGGCTCCACCGCGCTCGACCAGGTCGGCTGCATCGGCAGACGCGACGCGGTGCTGGCGGTCTCCTTCAGTCCCTACAATTCGATCACGCCCGACCTCGTCTCGGTCGCCCACGAGCGGCGCGCGCGGATCGTCACCATCACCGACAGCACTTTTTCTCCGCTGGTCAAGTTCTCGGACACCTGGCTGGAAGTTGTGGAACAGGACTTCGCAGGCTTCCGCTCGCTGGCGGCGTCGCTCGCCGTCGGCATGGCTTTGGTCCATGGTGTCGTGGCCCAACGGGCAGAATGATTGCGCGGTTGACTAACGGGAACTGACATTCCATATCTTCAGAAATAGAAACTTTGTTCCGGGAGGAGGAATGGAGCTTCAGCTCGACGGCAAGATGGTGCTGGTCACCGGCGCGACGCAAGGCATCGGCCGGGCAGTCGCCGAAACCTTGGCGCGTGCCGGCGCCGGCGGCCTGCTGGTCACCGGCCGCGACGGGACGCGCGGCGAGGCCGTTGCTGCGGAGCTTTCGCAAGCGGGCACGCCGGCACACTTCATCGCCGCCGAGCTTTCCGACCCGGCAGCCCCTGCCCTCCTGGCGCAAGCCTGCATCGACCGCTTCGGCCGTATCGACGGTCTCGTCAATGCCGCCGGCCTGACCGACCGGGCCTCCTTCCTCGATGCGACCCTCGACGACTGGGCCTCGCTGTTCGCCGTCAATGCCCGCGCCCCTTTCTTCCTCATGCAGGCGGCGATTGCCGACATGCGGAAGCGGGGCCAGGGCGGCGCGATCGTCAATATCCTGTCGATCAATGCCCATTGCGGCTCGCCCGAGCTCGCCGTCTATTCCGCCACCAAGGGCGCGCTGGCGACGCTGACCAGGAACGCCGCCAACGCCCACCGCTTCGACCGCATCCGCGTCAACGGCATCAATGTCGGCTGGACCGATACGCCCGCCGAGCGCGTCATGCAGGCCGAGACGCTCGGCCACGGCGCCGGCTGGCTCGATGCCGCCAACGCCGCGCAGCCCTTCGGCCGGCTGTTCTCGGCGGAGGACGTGGCCAGGCTCGCCGTCTTCCTTCTCTCCGACGCTGCGGGACCGATGACCGGCGCGCTGATCGACCAGGAACAGTGGGTGATCGGAGCCAACCGGTGAGCACAGCCGCGCCCGAGACGCTCGGTCCGGCCTTGCTCGGCCGCCTGCCGGCGACGGTGCAAAGCCCCGGCTATGACCGTGCCTTGCTCCAGGCAGGCATGGCGCACCTCGGCGTCGGTGCCTTCCACCGCTGCCACCAGGCCGAATACACCGACGACCTCCTGGCGCGGAGCTTCGGCCGCTGGGGCGTGGTCGGCATCAACATCCGTCCGCCGGCGCTCGCCGATACGCTCGGCCCTCAGGACGGGCTCTACACCAGGCTCATCCGCCAGGATTCCCATGTCGAGGCCCGCGTCATCGGCAGCATCGTGCGCGTTGTCGATAGCCAGGCGAGCGCTATGCCCGCGCTCGAAGTGCTCTCCTCCCCGGACATCGAATTCGTGACGCTGACCGTTACCGAAAAGGGCTATTGCCATATTCCGGCCAGCGGCGCGCTCGACCTCGACCATCCCGACATCGTCCACGATCTCGCAAACCCGCTGACGCCGCGCAGCGTGCCCGGCATTCTGGCGCGGGCGCTGGAGCAACGCATGGCCACGCACGGCCGGCCGCTGACGCTGCTCTCGTGCGACAACATCCCGGCGAACGGCACCATCCTGGAAAATGTCGTGCGGACTTTTGCCGAACGGCGCGGCAACGGCCTTGCCGGCTGGATCGCGCCCAATGCCGCCTTCCCCAGCGCCATGGTCGACCGCATCGTGCCGGCGAGCACGCAGGCCGATCTCGACGGTGTGGAGCAGCTTTTCGGCTACCGCGATGGAGCCGTCGTTGCCGGCGAGCCGTTCCGGCAATGGGTGATCGAGCAGAAATTCGCCGGCCGCGTGCCGCGCTGGGACCTGGTGGGGGCAACCTTCGTCGACGACGTCACGCCGTTCGAGCATCTCAAGATGCGTGTGCTGAACGGCGCTCAGACGACGCTCAGCTATCTCGGCGTGCTGGCCGGCCTTGAACACACTTTCGATGCGATGGCGGACCCGCTGCTGTCGGCCTTCGTGCGCCGCATGCTCGTCGAGGAGACGCTGCCAACGTTGAAGCCGGTGCCCGGCATGGACCCATCAGCCTATGTCGAGCAGAGCCTTGGCCGTCTGCAGAATACCGCGATCCGCCACCGCAACCACCAGATCGCCACCGACGGCTCGCAAAAGATCGTGCAGCGCCTGCTCAACCCGATCCGCGATCGGCTGGGCGAGGAAAAAAGCATTGCGCTGCTGTCGGTATCCGTCGCCGGCTGGATGGCCTATCTGATCCAGGCTTCATCCCGGTTCGGCCGGCGCTGGCCGGTGTCGGACCCCTATGCCGGCAAGATCGCAGGCATAGCGGAGGCAAGCGGACGCGACGTCCCGGTACTGGCTGCGGGCATCCTGGCGATTGACGCCATCTTCGATCCCGCCCTCGCCGCCAACGACATGTTCCGCAAGGTCGTCACATCGGCGCTCGACGGGCTGTTGTCGGACGATCCGATGGCAACCGTCAGGCATGCATGCGCGCAACCGGCAGATGAGCGGTTGAAGCAACCGGCACGATCTGCATAGTAGGAATCGGTCGTGAATTCACGACCAGGGGAGGCACTATGAGGCTTGGACTGCTCACCGCACCGTTCGCGGAGACGCCGCTCGACACGGTCGCCGACTGGGCAAGCTCGGCAGGCTTCGAGGCGCTGGAAATCGCCTGCTGGCCGAGAGCCTCCGGCGCCAGCCGCCGCTATGCCGGTACAAGCCACATCGACACCGCCGCGACCTCGCCGGCGCAGGCCAGGGACATCGCGGCAAACCTTGCCGGCAAGGGGCTGACCATTTCCGGTCTCGGCTATTATCCCAACCCGCTGCATCCCGATGCCGCCCACCGCAAGACGGTGATCGACCATCTGAAGCGGGTGATCGTGCTGGCCGCGAATATGGGCGTTCCCCTGGTCAACACCTTTTGCGGCGGCGATGCCTCGAAGACCGTCGACGTCAACTGGCAGCACGCGCTCGAAATCTGGCCCGACATCGTCGCCCATGCGCGCGACCACGGCGTCAAGCTCGCTTTCGAGAACTGCCCGATGATCTTCAGCTATGACGAATGGCCGGGCGGCCACAACATCGCCTATTCGCCGCTGGTCTGGCGCCGCATCCTCGAAACCTGGGGCGGCGATGTCGGCATGAATTTCGATCCTTCACACCTGGTCTGGCAGATGATCGACCAGGCCCGCTTCATCAGGGAATTCGGCCCCTACATGTTGCATGTCCACGCCAAGGACCTGATGATTGATCATGATGGTTTGTACGAGCGCGGAATCCTTTCGTCTGGCATAGGCTGGCAGGTGCCGCGCATGCCGGGGCTGGGCGATGTCGGCTGGAACGGCTTCTTCTCCGGCCTCTACCGTGCCGGCTATGACGGCCCGATCATCATCGAGCACGAGGACCGGTGGTTCGAGGGCAGCGACGATAAGGTCAAGCGCGGTTTCCTGCTTGCCCGCGACGTGCTGCGTCCCTTCGTCAAATGAAGGCGCAAAAACAACATCGGGGCGCCGCCTGAATCTCTTTCTGCGCGGCCCGGTGTAACGACTTGGAATTGAAATGAAAATCAAAGTGGAGGAAATCTGAAATGAAGAAATACCTGACCATGGTGCCGCTGCCCATTGTTCCGCTCCTCGCCGGTGCTGCCTTGCTGGCCTCGATGGGCGCCTCGTCCGCCGAGGGCAAATACACGATCGGCATCTCCAACACCGTGCAGGGCAATGGCTGGCGCGAGGAGATGGTCTGCGCCATGAAGGCGCAGGCGCTGGCCTCCGGCGAAGTGACCAAGCTCAACATCGCCCACCGCAACACTGACGCCGCCGGGCAGCTCGAGGACATCCGCAACCTTATCAGCGCCAAGGTCGACGCCATCGTTGTCAATCCGGCTGATCCCGCCGGCATCAAGGCCGGGCTGGAGGAAGCCACCAAGGCCGGCATCGTTGTCGTCGCCGTCGACCAGGCGGTCACCGAGCCCTCGGCCTACATCATCTCCAACAACCAGGAACAATATGCCTATCTCGGCGCCAAATGGCTGTTCCAGCAGATGGGCGGCAAGGGTGAGGTGTTTTACATGCGCGGCGCCGCCGGCGCCTCGGCCGACAGCGACCGCGACAAGGGCTTTAAGAAGGCGCTGGCCGAATTCCCCAACGTGAAGGTCGCACAGGAAGTGTTCACCGGCTGGCAGCAGGACCAGGCCAAGCAGCAGATGCTGTCCTTCCTCGCCACCGGCACGCCGTTCAACGGCGTGTGGACCTCGGGCATCGACAACGTCATCGTCGACGCGCTGGTGGAATCGCAGGCGCCGATGGTGCCGGTCGTCGGCGCCGACAATGCCGGTTTCGTCGGCCAGCTGAATTCGGTCAAGGACCTGGTCGGGGCAGCCGTGACCAATCCCGGCTCGATCGGCGGCGCCGGCGTAACGCTCGCGCTCCAGATCCTCGACGGCAAGAAGCCGGCGCAGCAGACCGTTCTGGTCGAGCCGCAGCTCTGGGAAAACGCCACCGAGGAAGGCAAGGCCAAGCTGAAAGCCGCCGCCGATCCGTCGCTCAGCCCGGAATGGCCGGTCTCGATCTCGATCCCGGACTGGACGACCTACACCAAGGACCAGATCGTAGCGTGCAAGGGGCCGGGGGAGTAAGGGCTATTTTGATTGGCTAGCGAGGATGGCGTTTGCCGTCCTCGCCAACCAAAGGTTTGATAGGTTAGCGCTCTACGGCGCCCCCCTCTGCCTGCCGGACATCTCCCCCATTTGGGGGGAGATTGGCAGTTTCGGCGCCGGCTCTCGTCTTGCCACGTTGAAAATTGGCGAAAGCCGAAGTTACGGCCAATCCCCCCTTGTGGGGAGATGTCCGGCAGGACAGAGGGGGGCGCCGTAGAGCGCCAGCAATTGAGTTTCTGATACGGACAGCAATTTGACCACCAGTCCCCTCCTCGACGCCTCCGGCGTCGCCAAGAATTACGGTGCGGTTGCCGCGCTGCGCGACGCGTCGCTGTCCGTGCTGCCGGGTGAGGTGCATGCCCTGATGGGCGCCAATGGCGCCGGCAAGTCGACGCTGGTGAAGATCCTGACCGGCGCGGTTTCTGCCTCGGCCGGGCGCGTGCTGATCCGTGGCGAGGCGCGTGACATACGCTCGCCCGCCGCCGCGCGCCGCGCTGGCCTTCTGCCCGTCTACCAGGAACCGTCGCTGATCCCCGATCTCGACATACTGTCCAATCTGCGGCTGACCGGCACGCCCGTCGAGCCGTTCCGTGCCTGGGTGCACGAACTTGGTATTCCCGACCTCGACCTGCGCGACACCGCGCGCGACATTCCGCTGGCGGTGCTGCGCGTGCTCGATCTGGCGCGGGCGCTCGCCGTCGAGCCCGACGTGCTGCTGCTCGACGAGATGACCGCGGCGCTCCCCGCCAACCTCGCTGAAAAGGTGCTGGAAGTCGTGCGTCGCCAAGGCGACAGCGGCCGCGCCGTGATCTTCATCTCGCACCGCTTCGTCGAGATTTCGGCGCTCTGCGACCGCGCCACCGTGCTGCGCGACGGCGCGACCGTCGGCGTTCTCGACATCGAGCCCGGCGTGGAGGAAAAGATCGTCGAGCTGATGCTCGGCGCCCGCATCGAGAAGACCAAGATGGCAGCCCGCGCCGCCGGCCAGGCCGCCACGTCGGCCCCTGTCCGCCCGCGTCTCGCCGTGCGCAATCTGCGTGTCGGCACCAAGCTCAACGACGTCTCCTTCGATCTCGCCGACGGCGAGGTCGCCGGCGTCGTCGCGCTCGAAGGCCAGGGCCAGGATGAATTGTTCGCCGCCCTTGCCGGCTCGATCAAACCGTCCGGCGGCACGATCGAGGTCGACGCCCAGCCGGCGAAATTCACCCATCCGATCGACGCCATCCGCGCCGGCATCGCCTATGTGCCGGGCGACCGCTCCGAGGCCCTCGCCATGCAGCGCTCAGTGCGCGAGAACATCGCGCTGCCCTTCAGCGCCGCCTTGCGCAACTGGGGGCCGATCGCCATGCGCAAGGAGCGCGCCACGGTGGCGAGCGCCATCGCGCGCCTCCAGATCGACACCCGCGCGCAAGGCGAGGTGCAGCGCCTGTCCGGCGGCAACCAGCAGAAGGTGACCATCGCCCGCTGGATAGCGGCGGATGCCCGCACCATCCTGTGCTTCGACCCGACGCGCGGCATCGATGTCGGCACCAAGCAGGAGATCTATAAATTGCTGCGCGAGCTCGCCGGCCACGGCAAGTCGGTGCTGTTCTACACCTCGGAACTCGAAGAGGTGCAGCGCGTCTGCGATCGCGTCATCGTCATCTTCGGCGGCCGCGTCGTCGATATCTTCCCGGTCGAGGAGGCGGACGAGCCGGCACTGATGCGCGCCGCCTACGGCCTGCCGCGCGGCGCCAAGGCCGATGTCGGCATTTTGGCGGACCCCACAGCAAATACCCCGGATGCACCGGAGGCGACGCCATGAGCCATCTCCTGCGCCGCCAGGGCTGGGTCGCCGGCCTGTTCGCCCTCCTCGTCGTGCTGTTCGTCGTCACCAAGCTGATCCAGCCCGGCTATGGCAGCGGCGATTTCGGCTCGCTGGCGCGCGCCGTCTTGCCCTACGCCTTTGCCGTGGCCGCGCAGACCGTCGTCGTCATCGCCGGCGGCATCGACCTGTCGGTCGCCGCCATGATGGCGCTGACCAGCGTCACCGCCGCCTCGATGATGGCCAGCGCCTCGGAAGAATACGCGCTGTTCGTGGTGCCTTTCGTACTGGCCATGGGTTTTGTGCTCGGCGCGCTCAACGGCCTGCTCATTGTCGTCACCCGCGTCCCCGACATCGTGGTGACGCTCGCCATGCTGTTCGTGCTGCAAGGGGCAGCGCTTCTTGTGCTCGGCGCGCCGGGCGGCGGCGCCGCCGAATGGCTGAAGGCGATGATTTCAGGCACGGTCCCGATACCCGGCCTGCCGCAGAACATCGACGCCTGGCTGCCGAAGGCTCTGCTGGTGCTGATCATCTGCCTCTGCATCGTCTGGATACCGCTGAGGCGCTCGCGCCTCGGCCTGTCCATCTACGCCATCGGCTCGAGCGAGCTGGCGGCGTTCCGCAGCGGCGTGCCGGTCAAGCGCACCCGCATCATCGCCTATGCGTTGTCGGGCCTGTTCGCGGCCATGGGCGGCCTGGCGCTGACCATGAGCACCGGCATCGGCGCTCCTATTCCCGGCCCCTATCTGCTCGCCAGCGTCGCGGCCGTGGTGCTGGGCGGCGTGGCGCTGGGCGGCGGCAAGGGCGGCCTGCTCGGCCCCATCGTCGCCGTCTTCGTGCTGCGCCTGGTGCGCACCGATCTCACCCTGCTCGCCATTGATCCCAACGTCACCGCCATCATCGAGGGCCTGATCATGGTCGCCGTGGTGATGTTCGGGGCTTTCATTACGATGCGGGGGCGGCAATGATGAGTGGGCGTAAAATGTGGCGCAGCGCTCTACGAGGCCCCCCTCTGTCCTGCCGGACATCTCCCCCTCAAGGGGGGAGATTGGCAGCTTCGGCGTCTCGCTCATTCTTGCAACGCCGACAATTTGCGAAAGCCGCCACCCCATCCGATCTCCCCCCTAGAGGGGGAGATGTCCGGCAGGACAGAGGGGGCCGCCGTAGGGCGCTACATTTGCAGACAAGAGCCACCCCATGAGCACCACCGCAATCACGCCCCAACCCGTCCCCTTCGGCCGCCGTGTCAAACACTTCATGGCCGACCGGCCGCTGATTCCGCTGGTCATCCTGCTGGTCATCCTGGTTGTGATTTTGCAGATCCTGCGCCCCGGCATCGTCAACGAGCGCTGGATCGCCAACACCATCAAATTCGCCATTCCCTTGGCGATCCTTGCC
The DNA here is from genome assembly GCF_020165765.1 of Mesorhizobium sp. B264B1B. NCBI lineage: Bacteria > Pseudomonadati > Pseudomonadota > Alphaproteobacteria > Hyphomicrobiales > Phyllobacteriaceae > Mesorhizobium > Mesorhizobium sp. B264B1B. The sequence goes on along the minus strand of NZ_JAIUIS010000024.1, from coordinate 27,476 downwards.
GGCTGCCAGACCATGACCATGCTGACCGGCGGCATCGATCTCTCTGTCGGCACGGTGGCGACGATGAGCGCCTTCATCATGGCTACGCAAGCCGTCAACCAGGACCCGGCCGTGGCCTTCCTCCTGGCGATGATGCCGGCGGTAATGATCGGCCTCGTCAACGGCATCGGCGTCGGCGTCTTCCGCGTCCATCCGCTGATCATGACGCTGGGCACCAGCCTGATCGGCACCGGCTTCCTGCAGGTCTATCAACGCACGGTGATCGCCTCGGGCGCCAAGATCCCCGATTTCCTCGCCTGGCTCGGCACCGGCGTGACCGCAGGGTTTCCCAACGCGCTGCTTCTGTTCGTCCCCGTCGCGGTGCTGATCGTCTTCGGCCTCAACCGCACCGGTTTCGGCCGCCTGCTCTACGCCGTCGGCGACAATGAGCGCGCGACCCGCCTTTCCGGCGTGCGCTACTGGCAGGTCATCACCGCGCTCTACGTCCTCTCCAGCCTGCTCGCCGGCATCACCGGCCTGCTCTATATCGGCTTGATCAAGGCCCCTTCCCTGTCCCTCGCCGAACCGCTGGTGCTGCCCTCCGTGGCCGCCGCCGTCATCGGCGGCACCTCCATCTTCGGCGGCCGCGGCGGCTATACCGGCACCATCATCGGCGCCTTGATCCTGACCGTGCTGACGACGCTGCTGACGATTTTGCAGATGCCGGAGGGGGCAAGAAGGATCCTGTTCGGCCTGATCGTGCTGTTCGTGACGGCGGCCTATCTGCGGATCGTGGAGGAGCGGTAGGGAGGGGCCGCCGGCTCATCCCTCGAAACACCGACGCAGTGACCGCCCTCACTTCACCGTGATGCTCATGCCGCTGAGATCGGCGTTGACTTGCAGCCCTACCTGCCTGCCCGTGAGCTCGAGCTGGGCGCCCTTGTCGTTGGTCATGACGATCACCTGGGCGCCCTTGCCGAGCGCGCCGCCGCCGCCCGCCGCGCCGTACACACCCGTCACGTCCCGGGCGCGCTTGATATGGCGCACGGTGCCCCGGAAATAGGTCTTGGAGGCACCGAAGGCGAGGCCGCCCGAAATGCCGCCGACCGAGATCGGATACCGGCGGCCATGGAAGGTCAGCGTGCCCTCGCCTCCGGCGCCGCCGATGAAGAAGGCCGCCTTGTAGATGGAGAAGCGGATCGTTCCGGTGTCGGCGTGCGCGACACTGGCAAAGCCAACGCCCGCGGCAGTGATCACGGCGATGGCGACTGAACGAAATCTGGACGAAATCTTCATGACAAGGGGCTCCTCAAGGTCGCTGCTCACCCGACCGGGCCGGGACGTCGGCGTCGCATCGAAGTTCATGGCTAAACAGTCTCGCCCATCATTGGTTCCAAGCACACGGTCTCGTTCCGGCTGCGAGGAGACCGTCGCTAAACGGGCCCGCCGGCTGGCGAATTGTCCAGCGGCGGCTGGCGGCATCGCGGGTCGAGCAGGGGAGCACGGGGAGACCCATGGCGCCGTCTGGAGCGGGCCTGGTGAAACTTTTTGATTTTTAGGCCGTTGTCGCCGTTACATCCGAGGCTGAACTCATGCCGAAAACGGTCGACGGCGCCAGGCGGCGCAAGGCAGAGAAGTCGCACCAGGAGAAGGCCTCGACAGTCGAAGTTGCGTCCGAGGTCGTGGGCGAGGCTGCGCCACCGCCCGGGGCCATCGAACCCGGTCCGGAGCTGACGCCGCAGGAGGCCGAGCAGGCGCGCAAGCGATACCTGCTGAGGCGCTTCTGGATCAGCGCGCGCGGCTACTGGAGCACGCGCGGCGACAAGCTGGCCTGGCCGTTCACGCTCGGGCTGTTGATGCTGATATGCATCAATGTCGGCTTCCAGTATGGGATCAACATCTGGAACCGCTCGATCTTCGACGCCATCGAGCAGCGCAACGCCCACACCGTCTATGTGCTCAGCGCCGTGTTCCCGCCGCTGGTGGTTGGAAGCGCAAGCCTTGTCGTCGCGCAAGTCTACCTTCGCATGACGATCCAGCGCCGCTGGCGTTCCTGGTCGACCACCGCCATCATCGCGCGCTGGCTCGCAAGCGGCCGCTACTATCAGCTGAACCTCGTGGGCGGCGACCACACGAACCCCGAGGCACGCATCGCGGAGGATTTGCGGATCGCCACGGAGTCGCCCGTCGATTTCATCTCCGGCGTGATCAACGCGTTTTTGTCGGCCTCCACTTTCATCGTGGTGCTGTGGACGATCGGCGGGGCGCTGACTTTGCCGATCGGAAGCTGGAGCGTCACCATTCCCGGCTTCCTGGTCGTGACCGCGGTGATCTACGCCGCCATCACCTCCACTTCGATGGTGGTCATCGGCCGCCATTTCGTGCGGCTCTCCGAGCAGAAGAACCAGGCGGAAGCCGATTTCCGCTACACGCTGACGCGCGTGCGCGAAAACGGCGAGAGCATCGCCTTGCTCGGCGGCGAGGAGGAGGAGCGCAGCGGCATCGACAAGACGTTCGGCACGGTGCTCCGGCAATGGGCGCTGCTGACAGGCCAGCACATGCGCACGGCGCTGGTGTCGCAGGGGTCGAGCCTGTTTGCACCGGTCGTGCCGATCTTGCTTTGCGCGCCAAAATTTCTCGAAGGCAGCATGACACTTGGACAGATCATGCAGGCTGCCTCAGCCTTCGCCATCGTGCAGGCCGCGTTCGGATGGCTGGTCGACAACTATCCCCGCCTCGCCGACTGGAACGCCTCGGCACGGCGTATTGCCTCGCTGATGATGTCGCTTGACGGGCTGGAGCGCGCCGAACGCAGCGACGCGCTGGGCCGCATCAGGCACGGCGAAACCGAAGACGGTGCGATGCTCAGCCTGGACAATCTCTCGGTGTCGCTCGACGACGGCACCGGCGTGGTCAAGGAAACCGAGGTCGAGATCGAGCCTGGCGAGCGGGTGCTGGTGGCCGGCGAATCCGGTTCGGGCAAGAGCACGCTGGTGCGGGCCGTCGCAGGCCTTTGGCCGTGGGGTGGCGGCAGCGTCGACTTCCACCCCGGCAGGCGGCTGTTCATGTTGCCGCAACGTCCCTACATCCCCTCCGGAACGCTGCGCCGCGCGGTCGCCTATCCGGCCGCCGCCGACAACTGGACGCTGGAGAAGATCAACGCCGCCCTCGACAAGGTGGGGCTCGATTATCTCAAGGACCGGATCGAGGAAGACGCGCCCTGGGACCAGACCCTGTCGGGTGGCGAAAAGCAGCGGCTCGCCTTCGCGCGCCTCCTGCTGCATCATCCCGATATCGTCGTTCTGGACGAAGCGACGTCTGCGCTCGATGAGAAGAGCCAGGACAAGATGATGGAGACGGTCATCCATGAATTACCGAAGGTGACCATCATAAGCGTCGCGCATCGCGCCGAGCTGGAAGCCTTCCACAGCCGCAAGATCACATTGGAGCGGCGCGAGGGCGGCGCAAAGCTTGTCAGCGATATCAATCTTGTCCCGCGCAAGGGCGGACGGAACCTGCTCAGGCGCGCCTTGTGGGGCTCCGGCGCTGCGGCCCAAAGGCCGCGCGAGCTGGACTAAAGCCGACTTCGCCCCTCCTCAGCGCCCGCTCAGCGCCGCGACGCGGTCGAGGGCGGCGCCGAGGCCTTTCAGGGAGACGGGGAAGTTGAGCTTGGTCTCGGCGTCGGTGATGACGTTGAGCGTCAATACGCCGCCCGCCTTCAGCTTCTGCGCCAGCGCCCGATCGATCGGAAACTGCGCCACGCATCCGTTCGGCAGGCAGGTGCGGAACCGCAACTGGCCGAGGGGCGGCTGGTCGTCGATCTGGATCGTCACGCCTGGGTCGAACAGGATACCGAACGGCAGAAGCAGGGTTCCGGTCAATCCACCCTTCGGCCCCGCCCGCAACTCCACCGCCAGCAGCCTCTGGCCGTTCTTCTGCGTCTGGTCCTGCGAAACCGAGCAGGCGCGTGCATTGTCCTGGATGGTGCAGGCCAGGCTCCAGTCCTGATAGGTCTCCTGGAGCGACGACGCGCCGTTTGGAAGCGTGGCCGCCTGCTGCTGTTGCGCACAGGCACTCGATGCGGGCAGCGCCGCCGCGCAGATTGCGGCCGCCTTCAGAAGAACAAATCTGTCAAACAACGATGGCGACCTTCTCTTTCGGGTTCACGCGCGTGACCCGAAAACCGGATGGGATTTTCGGGGCCGCGAGCATGGTCATCTGCCTCACGCAGGGTGCAAAAGCAATTCCAAAGCGCGTCGTATGAAGCCGTCGGGCGCGGTGCGCTTCAGGTACAGACCCACTCGCGGATCTTGCATTCGGTTCCCGCCGCCTCGCAGGCACGCAGAGCGAGATCTTCCGCGTCCTTGCGGGTCTCGGCGGAGTTGGCGCCCCAGGGCGTCAGCCGGTCGCTCTGCTTCTCCTTAGCCACGGCCAGGGCGCCGCAGTGCTTGTAGGGAAAGCCCGTCTCGTCGTCGTCTGTCCAATGGCGATGATTGCGGAACACCGTGACAACAGTGCAGCCCTTGCCACCGGCGTTCTCGCAATATTTCATCGCGGCGTCCTTCGCCTCCTGGCGCTTGTCGGCGCCCCAGAAGAAGCCGTGCTTGGTATCGATGCTGGAATAGGCGATCGCCCCCCAGATGCCCTTTTCCTCCTTCGGCTCCGGCTCCGGCGGCGCCACAAGGTCGGCCGAGACAACCTGCCCGCTCCACAGCAGGGCCATGCACAAAACTGCCAGACGTCGCGATTTCATGGTCTGCAATCCTTTCCAGGAGCCCTCGCCCATTCGCCTATCCCGTTGTCTCACTTCGACGCCGACGCGATGGAAATCACCACGCAGCTATTGCCGGTCGGCAGCAGAAGCGCTTCGCCCGAATTGCCGCCCAGCTCGTACACTTCGACCTGGCCGAGATGGTCGGTGATCTTGCTGCCTTGCGGAAGAACGGACGGGATCTCCGAACACGGGCTGGCGAACGGCGCCACCCGCACCATCGCGCCTTCGCAGCCGGAAGCGGTGGGCGATGCGAAAACCACGCCGGCGGCCGGTCCGCTGTATTTTTCCGTCGCATAATCCATGCCGACGAGGGCCTGCACGGCGTGCTTGTCGGCGGCCTGGTCGTTCCACAAGGATTTGACGCTGTATTTAGAACCCGTCGTCAGCACCTGTCCGAGCACAGGAAAGATCGTCGAGCAGGCCTGCACCCCGGCCTGTTTGACATGTTCGAGGAAGGGCGAGTCCGGCAATGCGGGCGGCGCGATCCCGGCCTGTGCGGCCGTCGGGGTGCCGACGAGACCGGCGATCGCGGCATAGTTGGCGGCAGCGAAGCCGATGCCGATCATGGCCAGCCCCAGCAGCGAGAAGGCTAGGACGCGCGGCCACCGCCGCTGCGGCTCGGCGCCCCTCTTGCGATCGGGCTCGACGATCCTCTTGCGGTCCGGCTCCACGCTCGGGCCGCGCGCTGGGGAGATGAACGGGTCTTGCTGGCTCACGGTGCTGCCTCGGTTATTTGATTGGCGCAAGGGCCTCGGACAGCCCCTTGAGCGTTGCGGTCACGGTAATCGTCTGGCCGTCGACGGTCGGGTAGGAGATGGCCGGCGTCGCTTTCTGCACTATCTGCTGGCGCATGACGGGCCCCACCGGCAGCATGCCGACGCAGACCACTTCGTTGCAGCCGTTCAAGTGGACGTCGATCGGGTCGCGCCCGTCGAACTTCAGCGACACCAGGCCGTCGCTTTTGGCGTTCGGCGCGGTGCGCAGGATCATGTAGGGCTTGCCGTCCTGCGTGGCCGCGAGCGACCAGCTGAAGGCCATCCTGCCGGCCCCGTCCTCGATCACCTGCGAGACATTGCAGACCTTCTTGCGCGCCTTGAGGTTCTCGTCGCAGATCAGCGTCCAGTTCTCGAAGGGCCGGATGGTGCGCTGGTATTGGCCCAGCTTCACATCCGGCGGCACCGCCACGTCGGATGGCTTGATCCTGTAGGGCGCGGTCGCTTGCGCGGCGGCTGGCCCGGCGGCCAAGGACAGGCCGCCGGCAAGCGCCAGGCAGGTCAGGAGGAAAAGCCGGGCATGACGGCTGGTTGCCCCGTTCATTCCCGCCTCAGTTTAACGTGAAGCTCAGGCCGGCGCCGACACCGACATTTCCGCCCGCCGCCGTGCCCGAGACATTGCCGCGGATGCGGCCGTCCTCGCTGGTGTAGCCCGCGCCGAAGGCAAAGGCGCTGGCATCCCGCCAGAAGCCGCCGCCCGCCGCGACGCTCAGCTTTCCGGGACGGTCGTCGTAGCGCAGCGAGGCGGCGGCGAGGCCGATTGCCGCCGCTTGCCGGGCTTCGTCGCGGATGCCGCTGATGTCCGAATTCAGCTGGCCGAGTTTCTGGTCGGTATAGTCGTTGGCCTGTTGCAGGGTCGTGGCCGCCACCTTGTCGGTATAGCTGTTGGATGTGCTGATGGCGGTGTCCAGGCCCTTGGTCAGCTGGTTGACATTGACCGCGTCGGTGCCGGCGACGCCGGGTCCGACATTGGAGATGACGACCGGCGCGTTGACGTCGCCGCCTTGCAGCGTGATGGTGTTCGTCTTGGCGCCGCCCTGCGTGTCATAGGTCACCGCATTCTGGTTGAGATTTCCGACGCCCGTTTGCAGGGCCTCGATCGCCTGGTTGGAGGCGAAGAGCTGCGAACCGTTGATCGCGTCGGTGCTGTCGGCGGCGATCCGTCCGGCAGCGACATTGGTGATCGTCCTCTCCGCGCCGGCATCGCCGACGCTGACTGTTCCGGTCGGCGTCGTGCCGGCAAAGGCATAGGTCTTGCCGTTGATGACGGTGCTGGAGGTGCCGACGGCGCTCTGCGTCACCGAGCCGGAGCCGAGCGCCACATCGTTGGCGTTGTTGGCCTGCGCGCCCTGGCCGAGCGCGACCGCGCCCGCCCCGGTAGCCGTAGAGCCATGGCCGGCGGCCAGGCTGTCGTTGCCGCTCGCCACGCTTTCGGGTCCGATCGCCACGGCGTCGGTGCCGCCGGCGATACTGTCGGCCAGCGACGAATTGGCGTGGAAGTACTTGATGCCGCCGCCATTGCTGATGGTGGTCAAGGCATTGTCGACCGCCGTGAGCCCGTCATAGACGGTCGTGTAGGTGTTGCCCTGGACGGTGTAGGTCGGCCCGCTGATCGAGCCGTCGGGGTTGAGCGTGGTGGTGCCGCCGAACAGGTTGGTCACGTTTTGCGACACGCCGCGCAGCTGCGAGACGTTGACGCCGTCGGTGTCGGCCGAGCCGGCCGCGACATTGGTGAGCTTGCGTTCAGCTCCGGCGTCGCCGATCGACACCTCGCCCACCGAGGTCTGCGGAGCGGTCAGGGCAAAGGCCGCGTAGCCGGCCTGCGCGCCGACCGAGGTGATGGACTGCGCGCCCAGCGCCACGCTGTTGATGAAGGTGCTTTGCGCGCCGGCGCCGAGCGCCACCGACTGGATGCCGGAGGCGAGCGAATTGGTGCCGAAGGCCAGGCCGTCCGCCAGCATCACATGGGCGTTCTGGCCGATGGCGGTTCCGCCGGGCGCCGTCTGGTCGACGATGGCGCCGTTACCGATGCCGATGCCGTTATCGCCGTTGACGACCGTGGTCGGACCGACCGCGACCGATTCCGCGCCGACCGCCAGCGAGTCGGCCGCCACCGAATTGGCATGGAAATACTTGGTCGAGGTGGCCGACACGGCGGCGATGGCGCCCGCGAGCTGGCGCACCGTCACCGCGTCCTGGTCCTGCGTGCCGTCGGCGACATTGGTGATCTGCCGGTAGGAGGTGGCGTTGCCGACCGAAACGGCGCCGAGCAGCGCCTTGTCGGTGGTGTTGTACTCGATGAAGTTGGATGGGCCGGCGGGCAGTTGCCCGGTAGCCGGAGCGATCGGACGATCGGAGAGCGAACCCGAGCCGAGCGCCACGCCGCCGTCGATGCTGGCATTGCTGTCGCGGCCGAGCGCCAGCGCGCTGACGCCGGTCGCGGTCGCATTGTAGCCGACCGCCGTGGAACCGACGCCTTGGGCGAAGGAATCGGTCTGCGCCAGCCCGAACTCGTTGGTACGGGCATAGCGGATGCCTTCGCCATTGGCGTCGGTGAAGACGGTCGACGTGTCGCCGGTGATGTTGTTGATCGTGTTGCCGAGATTGGTCACGCCAGCGCCGATATTGGCAATGTCGGTCGTGTTCTGGGTCACCTGCTGGTTGGTGGCGAAGAGCTGCGAGCCGTTGACGGCATCGGTCGAACCGCCGTTCAACTGTCCGGCCGCGACGTTCTGGATCTGGCGCTCGGCGCCGGCCGAGCCGACCGAGAAGGCGCCCGCCGGCGTGCCGCCGGCGAAGGTATAGTTGACGCCGCCGATCGTCGTGCCGCCGACATTGGTCGTGGCGCCCGACGTCGAATTCAGGCCGATCGCGACATCGCCGGCATTGTTGGCGACCGCATTCGGGCCGACAGCGACGGAATCGGCTCCCAGCGCCTGCGAATCCGCCAGCGTCGAGTTGGCATGGAAATACTTGATGCCGCCGCCGACATTGATGTTGTTGACGACGGCGCCGATGGCATCGACCGCCTGGTTGGTGGCGAAGAGCTGCGAGCCGTTGATGGCGTCGGTGGAGAGCGCGCTGATCCGCCCAGCCGCCAGGTTGGTGATGGTGCGTTCCGCGCCGACCGCGCCGATGCTGACCGTCGAGGTCGGGTTGGTGCCCTGGAAGGCGTAGGTGGTGCCGTTGACCACCCCGCTGGCCGTGCCGACCGCCGTGGTGGTCACCGAGCCCGAGCCGAGCGCCACGTCGCCGGAGCTTGCCGCCGCCGTCGCGCCATCGCCGAGCGCGACATTTCCGGCGAGGCCGGCCGCGCCCGCCGTCGAGCCGTTGCCCAGCGCCACGGAACCTTGCCCGATCGCCTTGTTGCTGTTGCCGATCGCGACGGCGCCGTTGGCCATGTTGGCCGCGGTGGCGGTCGCCGTGCCGTCGCTGTTGGCGATGTTGTTGGCGCCGCCGGTGAAGGCGCCGGTGCCGCTGGCATAGCTCGGATCGCCGATCGACACCGCGCCGTCGCCATAGGCGGTGTTGCCGGAGCCGATGGAGACGGCTTTGCCGCCGGTCGCCACCGCATTGGTGCCCATGGCGACCGCTTCGGCGGAATCCGCCTTGGCGCTGGCGCCCAAGGCAATGGTGTTAGCCGCCGTCGCGTTGGTCGAGGGGCCGATGGCGATGGAATTGGCTCCGCTCGCGGTACTGGTGGCGCCTACCACAATGGAGTAGGCGCCGGACGCAGTGGAGCCTGCGCTGCCCACCACGGTGGCGCCGGCGCCAGTGGCGTTGACGGAAACGCCAAGCGCCACGGCCTGCGTGGCTGTCGCGTTGGTAGAGGAGCCCATGGCGATGGCACCGTCCTCCGTGGCATTGGCCAGCGTGCCGAGCGCCATCGCGTTGTTCTTATTCGCAAGCGCGCTGGTGCCGATGGCGATGCTGTTGGGCACGGCCGTGTCGGCCTGCACGCCTGCCTGCGCGCCCACACCGAATGCAATGGACTGGTTGCCCCAGGCGCTGGCGTTCTTACCCATCGCCGTGGCGCCCGTTCCCGTTGCCTTGCTTTGGCGTCCGATTGCGGTGGTGTCGACCTGAGACGCCGTCACGTCCGTACCGATAGCAATGGCGCTCTGGGCCAAGGCTCCCGTCCCGGCAGCGGTGCGCGAGCCGAGATAGACGGCGTTTATCGCGGTTGCGGTCGACTGGAAGCCGACGGCGACGGCATTTTGGCTGTTCGCAACGGTGCTGGTGCCTTGTGCAACAGCGTCCAGCCCGGACGCCCCTGCGAACTGCCCAATCGCAGTGCTGCGCAGCCCGCTGGCTACGGACCCGTAGCCAGCGGCGAACGCATAGTTGTTGCTGGCCGTGGCGCTGACACCGACTGCGGTGGAGTTCCCTCCCGAAGCTTGGGCGTTGGTGCCCAGCGCGCTGGCCCCGGCCCCAGTGGCACCCGCGGCGACGCCGATCGCTACCGTGTTGATATTGTTTGAAATCGTACCGGAGCCGATCGCCACTGCGCCGCCGGTGCCCGTGGCCGACGCGGTGCGACCAATGGCGACGCCGTATTGCGCCGTCGATTGGGCCTGGAAGCCGAGCGCTATGGCCCAGTTAAGGCTGGCGTTTGAGCCGTTTCCGACCGCGATGGCCTCGGGAGCGGTCGCGGACCCGCCGCCGGCCTGATATTGCGCCTGAGCCGGCGTCGCGGCCATACCCATGGCGAAGGCGCCCAGCGTCACGGCGGTCCCGAGCGCCCCGCCGACGCCCAGCGTTCCCAACCCCAGGCGCTTGCGCCCCATGCCGAGCGCACGATGCGCCATGCGCAGGACCGCCATCAAGCGGCGCCGGGCCGAGCGGGACCGAGGATCGCCATTCGCGATCCAGTGACTGGCGAAATGCGCCGCACGGCGCTGAACAAGGAGCGAGCCGCCCGAAATATGGCCGCCCGAAATATGATTGTCGGTCATGGTTCCCTCTCCGCTGGCCGGCACGAAATGTCTGACACTTCCACTCCACAGCAGGAAGACATGATTCCCCTTCGCGGTATTTCACGAAATTGCTGTCTTGTGAGAAAAGATACGAGCATATACGCGGAGGTTAACGGCTCGTTACCTTAGCAACTGCTTTAAAATCAAGTAATCAAATAATGACGAGAGCGCGGCTTCATCTAATCTTTGCGTTAAACTTGCCCGCCCGCGCCTGCATCGGCGTCATCTGCCGGTATTTCTTCATCATGGTGGTGAAGTGGCTCTGGCTCGAAAACCCGCTGAGATGGGCGATGTCGGCGATGGTCATGCGGCTGTCGGCAAGAAGTCTTTCCGCGAAGTCCAGCCTGAGATCGAGAACATATTGATGCGGCGGCATGCCGAACGTCCTGGAGAAGGCGCGCACGAAGTGGTACGATGAAAATCCGCAGACGGCGGCCATTTCGGCAAGCGCCAGCTTGCGCGAGAAGTTCTCGTTCAGGAACTCCTGCACCTTGCGCGCACTGCGGACGGAAAGCCCGCCCTTCACGTTGAGCAGCGGCTGCCGGGCCGGATTGGCTCCGGATACCGATCCGGGGGGACCATCATCGCCCGGCATTTTTCGGCCTCCCGATATTTCCTAGATGAACTTCAACCCGAGGCCTCCCTCCCCGTTCCCCTGAAAAACAATTCGTGATTGATCGAAGCGGGCCCGCATCGCCAACCCCGCTCATGTGATCGATCCGGCCGGATGGCAAGCAATGCGCGAACTGAATGGCATTCCAAATGACTCCAGCAAAGCTTGGGGCACAGGTGGTGACGGACGTATTTTGAAAAACTCCGGAAGCCTTGTAGGAAATTCCGGTCTTGGATCGCTGGCCAGCAGCTGTTGCTACTTTGCCATGGTCGGGCTTTCAATTCCTGCGGAAAGCGTCACCAGCCCGCCTGGCGTCCTTCCCCTGTATCTCTTCATGGTCGCGGCCAGGTGGCTCTGATCCGAAAATCCGGCAAGGTAGGCGACTTCGGCAATCGGCAACTCTCCGCCGGCCAGCAGCTTTTCCGCGAGATCGAGGCGCAGGTTGATCAGATACCGATGCGGCGGCATGCCGAATGTCCCGGCGAACCTTGCTATGAAATGATTTGGTGACACCCCCGCGACCGACGCGAGCTCGGCGACCATGACTTTCCGCACGAAGTTCTGGTCGAGATACTCTCGCACGCGTCGGGCGCCAACGGCGGAGAGCCCGCCTTTGGGCGACGCGGCCTGCCTCTTGCGACCCGTATAACCGCGCAGCAGATGCACCCCGAACACCGTCAGCAGCGAGTCCAGATAGAGCTCGTTCGGCGGCAGCCTGTCGGTCAGTTCGGCAGTGATCATCTGGGCTATGTTGAGCGCCCTCAGGTCAACCGTGCCGAACGCGGGCGGCTCGAGCTTGACGTCCGGGAGGTCGAACTCATGGGCCGCCAGCTCGGACAGCGCTTCGGGAGAGATCGAAACGACGGCGTTCTCCCTGGTCTGCGACCAGGCCAGCGTGCTGTCGACGCCCGCCGGATTGACGACGAGACAGCCGACCGGCGCATCGTACTGCGTGATCCTGTCACTGCCGAGCGAGGCTCTCAGCTTGCGTGCCGGCCTCAGCACAATCCCCGTGGAATGCTCCCTGGCCAGGAATTTCTGCGATCCCGGACTGCGGACGGAATAGATGACGCTTCCGCGGGCGGTGGCTCTTCTGGGACCAGCACTTTCCGGAATGATATCCAGGACGTATCGAGCTGTCCGCTCTTGATCGACGCCCTGGGAATCGCCGCTTTCCCGAGCCCCGCCCGCATGTTTCATACGTGTTGCCTCAGCCGGCTTACCGCCGCTTGGTATCCCCTTCCCCTGACCCGGAATCAACGTAACGCACACGCCTCGAATTGAAAAGAACTTCCACGCGCAAAGAAAATTCTTTATTCGAGATAAGAAAGAAGAACTGACCGTCGAAGGAAGTTCAGCAGCATTTCTGTCAATAGCGAAGAGCCTTGACGGATCTTCGCTTCCGGATTCGTCGGCCCGGGCGTAAGCCGGCAACGCATCGGTCACGAAGGAGGAGTTCACATGCGAGGCTGTGTCGGCCCTGTGGTTCGACAGCGTTGTTCGGCATCAGTGGCACGCAACGGCGCGGCGCGGAGCCAGTCGTTCACGGCCGTCTATTGCGGGTCCCCGCGACCTTTTTCGTAAAGATCCCACGCGAGTTCCACAAAAGCCAGAAGCACATCATCCTTGTCCCAGCCGGCCGCGACAGCCGCCTCGACGATTTCGCCCACGAGAGGCAACAATTGGCGCTGGCAGGCGAGCGGGATGTCAGCCTCGGATTCATCCACTGGAGGTCCATCGAAGTTGAACTTCATCGTTTGGCGCTCCCCTCGCCATCAAACGAAATGCTACTCGTTCCCAACAAACGAAGTGCTATTCGCCAGACCTTATTCCTATACAATAACTCCAACATTAAACATAGCAGGCTAGGCCGCCAACGGAGCGCAACACCGGATAATCCGTGTATCGACCGGCTGTCCTAGTGACGCTGGGGAAGCGTTATTACATCACTGTCCAAGGCAAGCTGCCGAATGGACGCCCGTCGGCCGCGCCGTCATGAAGCACGAGGAGTTGGCCGGGTTCGGAGACGAACCAGGCGAACGAGCCCCAGGCAAGCTGCGCGACGGTCTTCTTGAAGCCGGCGGACTGGCGATCCTGATAGGCGGTCAGGAACGCGATCTGTTTTCGGTCGAAACCGGCCGCGTCCGTGACAGCATGGAGGGCATCGCGCCGGCGATCCGTGATCGCGCCATCGGTCGCCACCACTTCCACGAACAGGATCAACGGCTCCTTGCGGCCGAGATCGGCGAGGATGATGTCGGGCAAGTTCCTGTCGGCCTCGATCTTGAGGCCGATCGCACTGGCGATGGCGTCGTCGCGCAGGACCACCTTGTTGCCGCTCTCGCTCAGCCACAACATGGCAGGGGCGGCGAGAAACCGTTTGGCGAACACCTCGATGACGGCTTGAGCGATGACCGAACTCGGTCCCGGCGCCAAAAGCCTGGTGTCGCCGTTCGGAAACGTGACGCGGATGCCGGCGGTGTTGGCGACAGCGCCGGCGCGCATGATGGTCACGCGGGCCAGCGCGCCCTTGCTGAGATGCGTTTCCTGGAAGTCCGCGATGGCGGTTTCCAGCGCCTCGCCTTCCAGCGCCGGGTCGAACAGGGCTGCAAATGCCGCCCTCAGCGCATAGCGGGGCTGGCCTGAAGTCGTCGGCAGATCCTCGCGACGCAGCACCGAGCCGATCGCCACCAGCCCGTCCCGCAGCGTCTCGTCGCGGATGGGCTCGCGCGTATTGTCCGCGTACCAGCGTGATCCCGCGACGGCGCCGTTCTTGCGCAGGACAGTTGCGGCATAGGCATCCCGATCTGCATCGTCCGCCAGCGCCGCCTGCTCGCGGGTCATGCGATAAACATGGACAGGGCCCAGGAATCGCCCCGAACCCTCGACGGCGCCGATGTAGAGAGCGGCGAACACGGTGCTGGCGGCAAGTTCGCGGATGCAATAGATGCGGTTCGGCGTGCCTTCCGGAAAGATCAGCGGCAAGCGCCCGGCGACAAGATCGCGCGTCGCATAGGGCGGCCGTGCCGTCATGCAGGCTCACCGTAGAGGCGGCTGCATTCCGCCTCGATCCTGTCGCGCGGTGCACCGGCGGTGACCAGCCTTTCCAATGCCTGGATGCTCCTGGGCGGCGGCAGCGGCAGCGCTTCGAGCTCGAAGGCGGAAACGGCGACGCTGCCGCTGATGCAGCGGAAAAGATCGTCGACGACACGGCTATTCAATAGCGCCGCCACGACCGCCGCCGGCACCTTCGTGCTGCCGGTCGCGCGGACCATGTTGAGATGGTTTTCGACGACGACGCCGCCATGCGCATCGATGAATTCCTGGCGAAGTTCGGCGGCGATCAGGCGGCGGGCCTGTTCCTTGGCGGTGGTGCGCTGGACGAGGATGCAGGGCTCCTCGACAAGCAGCCAGCCATCGCCGGCCTCCAGCTTGAAGTAAGGGGCGTGGTTCTTCTTGCGCGCGCGATAGGCGAACTGGCCGTCGGAGGTCACGGCTTCGGCCCAGATCAACGGATGCACCCCCTTGCCGCCGGCGCGATCGCGCAATTGACCCTTGAAGCGGTTCCAGACCAGCGGGCCGGTCGAAACCCCATAGCCCCAGTCGACGAGGCGATGCGTCATCGTCTCGGCCCGGGCGATGAGCCGGCTGTGCTCCGGCGTGCGCGGCGCAAGCCAAGGCATGGCGCGGTCGGATGGCAAGCCTATCGTGCCGTTGCGGGCAATCCCGGCCTCGGTCTCGGAGGCGACGGTCACGTAGTGGATCTGCGCGCGCCGCGGCTGCGCGCCGTTGACATAGACGGCAAGCAGCGTCTCCTGCAGCACGTCCTCGAAAACGCCGCGCCGCGCATGCACGAAGTCGATCGCGACGGGCGGCGCCTCGTTGGCCAGAAGGCTGCGCAGCGCCGAGTAGTATTGGCCGCCGAGAAAGCTTGTCGGCGTCAGGAAGGCGATGAGGCCGCCAGGCTTGGTCCAGCGCAGCGCGGCGTCGGTGAAAACGCCGTAGAGATTGGCGTGCCCGTAGAGGCCGCGCGCATAGCGCTCGCGCAATCGCGACGGCAGCGAGACCCGCCCATAGGGCGGATTGCCGACGACGAGATCGAAGACGGGTTCCGGATCGGCTTCAAGCGTGTTGCAGGCCGTCACGATGGCGGGGGCGGCGCGCCCGGCCCTGGTCGCGATATCGGCGAGCGCGATCTCCAGGGCGCCTTGCGCCAGCCGCGCCGCGAGGGGATCGAGCTCGAAACCGGCAAGCCTGGTGCCGACATGGCTGAGCGCGAAGGCTGGCTCGCAATCGCCGAGCGCGGCGATCATGCGGTGCGCGGCATGAAACAGAAACGTCCCACCGCCGGCGGCGGGATCGAGAACCCGTGCGCTGCGCCAGTCCAGGCCCTCTTCCTCGGCCTGGTCGAGCAGGCGATTGACCAGCGCCGGCGGCGTGTAGAAGGCACCGCGCTCACCGCGCTCCCTGGTCGGCAGCAGGACCGGATAGAGGCTGGTGACGAGATGCAGCGCTTCGAGGATCGGCAGCCGCGCGGCGGTCTCCCCGATGCTGTGCGCAAGCGCGGAAGCCGGCTCGTCCAGCGCCTCCGTATCGAAGGCGAGCGAGGGGCAGATCGCCGGGGAAATGCCGAGGGCCGCCGACAAGGCCTCCAGCGCGCGCCGGGTCAGCGAAACCGCATAGGTTTCGCGGTCGCATTCATCGATCGTCTCGCACCATGCGCGCGCCAGCAGGCGAGCCTTCGACAGCTCCGCGCGCGCCACTCGCAATGCATCAGCCACCGAGCGCAAGACGGCAGGCAATTTCGACCCGCGAATCTGTGAAACTTTTCCCATCGCCCTCGACCGTACCGCGCAAGACTCACCGATGCGATAGAGTATCACATGTTCTCGTTATGTTCCAGTGGAAAACCGCAACCGTGCCGCGCGCATGCATTGATCACAGCGCCAGGCTACCCTGCTCCGTCTCCTCGGTATTGGGATCGCCCGGCGCCGCGTTGCGGTCGCCCGGCGCCGCATTTGGGTCGCCCGGCGCCGTCGCCCAGGCGAGTTCCACCAGCGTGACGGTGCGCCGGCCGGTACCGTCGAGCTGGCACACGATCAGGCCCTGCTCTTCGATATAGGTGAGCAGGCGCCGGGCGCGGCGCATGGAGTGCGAGCCATAGGCGCGGGCGATCGCGGCGTCGCTCGGGCAAGGCCAGCCTTCCTTGGCCGCGCGGGCGATCATCATGAACACGCCCTGCATGTCCTCGGGTAGCAGCGAAGCGCGCACGGAGACGTCGCGCCACGCATCGTCCTCGGCCATATCGGAGCCGACGCCGGCGCGGGCGCGCGTCAGCATGCGGCGAAACTCCTGCAGATCGGGCACGACCGAGGCCAGTCCCTCGATGCGGCAGCGCACCACGAACTCCTGGTAGAGCACGCCGATGACGCGGAAGCCCGCATCGGGCTCCGCCAGGATGGCGCGCAGGATGCGGTCCATCCGCTCGCGCCGCTCCGCCAGGTCCTCGGCGCTGGGCGCCGGCTCGGCCGGTTCGGGGCGGATCTCCAGCGCCGCCGACTTCGCCGCCATCAATTGGTCGAGCAGGTCCGGCGATGTCATCCGCCGCTGCGGCCGCGCGGCCTCCGGCGGCGGTGCCGCCAGGATGATCGCGCGGGCATCCTCCAATGCCGCTTCCGGCAACGGCATCAGGCGCGGCGTGCCGTTGCGCGGGCTCGTATCCGTCGGCCCGATGCGCAGGCCGAGCGGGCGGCGCGACAGCGCCGGGCCCAGCGCCATGAAATGCCCGCGCTCTAGGTCGCGAAAAGCCTCCGCCTGCCGCCGCTCCATGCCAAGCAGATCGGCGGCACGTGCCATGTCGATGTCGAGGAAGGTGCGGCCCATGAGGAAATTGGAAGCCTCGGCCGCGACGTTCTTGGCAAGCTTGGCAAGGCGCTGCGTGGCGATGATGCCGGCAAGCCCACGCTTGCGGCCGCGGCACATCAGATTGGTCATGGCGCCGAGCGAAAGCTTTCTCGCTTCGTCGGAAACCTCGCCGGCCACCGCCGGCGCGAAAAGCTGCGCCTCGTCCACCACCACCAGCATGGGATACCAATGGTCGCGCGCCACCTCGAACAGCCCGCCGAGGAAGGCGGCGGCGCGCCGCATCTGGTTCTCGGCGTCGAGCCCTTCGAGATTGAGCACCGTGGAGACGCGGTGGATGCGCGCCCGCTCGCCGGCGCTCTGCAACCCGCGCTCGGTATGTTCCTCGGCATCGATCACCAGATGGCCGAAGCGTTCGCCCAGCGACACGAAGTCGCCTTCGGGGTCGATGATGGTCTGCTGCACCCAGGGCGCGCTCTGCTCCAGCAGCCGGCGCAACAAATGAGATTTGCCGGAGCCCGAATTGCCCTGCACCAAAAGCCGCGTCGCCAGCAGTTCCTCAAGGTCCAGCGCCGCCGGCGCGCCGGCGGTCGTCTGTCCCATCTCGATCGCAACGGTCATGTCAGACTCAGCCGCTCCTTCGCAGAGGGACTTATCAATCCGATTGCAAAGCGTCGAGCGCCGATGGCCGCCGGTTGGGCGTTGCGCACAGTTGTGCGAATGCTGCCTGCCTGATGCGAACCTCGGACCGGCTGAACGATCGCATGACAAGCGCGCAATCGTTTCGGATGGACGTGAAAACAAGCAGTTGAAGCGGAATCGCGAATCAAATCCTGAAGCCTGGTCGGCCGCTCCCGCGTCGTCTCACGCGGGCATCACCGTCCGGGGACCGGCGCCAATGCGGGCGCGTCCAGCCCCTGGAACGGATCGCGCCAGGCCTCGATCTCTTCGAGCCGGCGATACCAGCGCTCGATCTCGGGATGGTCGCCGAGCGGCAAGCGGGCGGCGTCGTTGAAGGGCAGGAACGTCGCCATGCGGAAATCGGCATACGAAACCGAAGTCCCGGCCAGCCATGGCCGCCGGCCAAGTGCCGCCTCGAGGATCAGCGCCGTCCTGTGGAACTGTTCCAGTCCCTCCGCGACCTTTTCCGCGTCGATCGGACCGATGCCATAGCGCTGCTTGGTGCCGCGCTCGAAATGCACGATGTCACAGGCCCTGACGAACTCTTCCTTGCCCCAGCTCAGCCAACGGATCATCTCGGGTTCGTCGTCGCCCGCGCGCCAGAAATCCGAACCCATGTCGCGCGAAAGCCGGCAGGCTATGGCGTCCGCTTCCCAGAGGCTCCCTCCAGGCCAGGCCAGCAAGGGCAGGGAAAGATTGGGATTGAGCGGACGGAACCGCTCCGCCTGCCCCGGCGCCATAGGCGAAGCGAATTCGAACGCGACCTTCGCCCCGAGGTGACGGGCCACCGCGACTCCCAGGCGCGGATTGGGGTTGCGGCTGAAGAACAGTTTCATCTCCGCGTCCGCCCCGTGCGGTTTCGGCCCGACCTTGTCACTCGCCATCGCCTCGCTCCTTGTTGCGGCATGCACGCCAAGGACGGATAGCGCCGATCGAATCCGACAATGCGGTCGCGACCGCAACGACGGGTTTTGCGAAAAGTCCGGGTTGACCGCTTCCGGACGCGAGGCGACTATCCCTCTCGAAGCATGGCAATGGATCTCGAGGAGGATGAGCGATGGATGAGCCCGACCGCTGGCGCCACATGTCAAGCGCGCCCAAGGACGGCAGCCGGATCCTCGTCACGGTCCGGCCGTCCGAGCAGGGGCCGGCGGAAGTCGACCTCGCCTATTGGTCGGATGGCGACCAGTTCGGCGAAGAAGGCTGGCGCGCGTCGGACTCCTCGCCCGGCCGCATCGTCGAATATGCCGAGCCGGAGCTGAAATGCTGGATGCCGATGCCCTCGGCCAACCTCGCCCGCGCCTCCATGCCCTCGCCCTGGGAAGGCGACGACGCCCAGCAGCTGGACGGCTCGGGGATTTGAGGCACTGAAGCTGCTGATCTCCTGAGACGCCGGCGGGACAGCCCCCCTCTGCCCTGCCGGGCATCTCCCCCACAAGGGGGGAGATCGGCTGTCGCGAATGCTTTCGCCAATCTTCAACGTTGAAGAATGTAGCGCCGGAGCCAAAGCTGCCAATCTCCCCCTCGTGGGGGAGATGTCCGGCAGGACAGAGGGGGGCGCCGTAGAGTAAAAACGTTGGTGACCAACTTCAGCATCAAGCCTCTCACACCATGCCACACACACCCTTGCCCCCAAGACACCGCGCTAACGCGAAATCGATGCGCAGGATCATGACCGATGCCGAACTAAAGCTCTGGAACGAGCTGCGTGCGCATAGGCTGATGGGCCTGGCTTTCGCAGGCAATTCCCCATCGCCGGCTACATCGTAGACTTCGCCTGCCCGGAGAAAAAGCTGATTGCAGAGGTCGACGGTTCACAACATGGCGACCCGGGTCTTGCCAATGCTGACGAGGCCAGAACCAAACGCTTGGAACAGGATGGCTGGATCGTCTTGCGCTTCTGGAATGACGATGTCATCCGCGACATAGACAATGTCTGCCAGCATATCGTTATCGCGGCTGGTTTGGCAGACGCGCCCTGACAGGCTGGCGGGACAGCGCCCCCCTCTGCCCTGCCGGGCATCTCCCCCACAAGGGGGGAGATTGGCAGCTTTGGCTCCAGCGCCACATTTTTCAAAGTTGAAAATTGGCGAAAGCATTCACGACAGCCGATCTCCCCCCTCGTGGGGGAGATGTCCGGCAGGACAGAGGGGGGCGCCGTAGAGTAAAAACGTTGGTGGCCTCAAAACAAGAACGCCGCCGTCGCAGGGTTCGGCCCGACGCGGCCGTCGGCTGAATCCATGCCGCGGATGGCCTTCAGGTCCTGCGCGTCCAGTTCGAAATCGAAGACGTCGAAATTGGCCGATATGCGGTCCTGGTGGACCGATTTCGGGATGACGATCAGCCCTTCCTGGAGATGCCAGCGGATCATCGTCTGCGCCGCGGACTTGCCGTGCTTTGCGGCGATGCCTGCTATGGTCGGGTCGCCGAGCAGCCTGCCGCTGCCGAGCGGGCTCCAGCTTTCGGTGTGGACGTTGTGCCGGGCATGGAACTCCCTGATCTCGCGCTGCTGGAAACGCGGATGCAGCTCGATCTGGTTGACGGCTGGCGTGACGCCGGTTTCGCCGATGATGCGCTCCAGGTGATCCCGGTTGAAATTCGACACGCCGACCGATTTGATCCGGCCGGCTTTCTGCAGCTCGACCAATGTCTGCCAGGCCTCGACATATTTGTCCTGGCTGGGCACCGGCCAGTGGATGAGGAACAGGTCGATCTGTTCGATACCGAGCTTGTCCATCGTATCCTCGAAGGCGCGCAATGCGGCATCGCGCTGGTGCGCGCCGTTGCGCAGCTTCGAGGTGATGAACAGCTCGCCTCTCGGCACGCCCGCGCTCCGGATCGCCTCCCCGACGCCCTTCTCGTTCTGGTAGCCTTCGGCGGTGTCGATCAGCCTGTAGCCGGCCTTGATCCCCCAACCCACCACCTTGGCGGTGATAGCGGGATCGACTTGCCACACGCCAAGGCCGAGCCGGGGAATGGTCGAGCCGTCGTTCAACGAAATCTGTTCAGGCATGGTCTGGTCCTCTGCGAAGATGGTCCAGCCTATCTAGGCCCGGCATCGGGCAACGGCCAGCCGGCGGCGGACAAATTGCCGAATCTGTGATCGACACAGACGATGCTCCTGTCGCTTGTCCGCAGGCGTCGGCACGTGAGCTCACCGCAAAGATCAGCCCTCATTTCGGTCGGCGCACGGTCCTCACCACGCCGCCCGGGCCGCCGCCGCAGAAGAAGCGGTCGCCGCCGTCGGATTCGAGCCCCGACACGCCCTTGCCGGGCGGCATGTCGAGCCGTTCCAGCACGTCTCCGTTCTCCGGGTCGACGCGCCGCACATCGCTCTGGTCGCCTTCCCAGGTGCCGTGCCACAGCTCGCCATCGACCCAGGTCACGCCGGTGACGAAGCGGTTGGATTCGATGACGCGCAGGATCGCCCCGGTCTCAGGGTCGATCTGGTGGATCTTGCGCTGGCGGTTCTGCCCCACCCACAACGTGCCCTCGGCCCAGGTGAGGCCGGAATCGCCGCCGCCGCCGGGCGCCGGAATGGTGGACAGCACCGCGCCGGTGCCGGGATCGATCTTCTGGATCCGGTCCTTGGCGAGCTGGTAGAGGTACTGGCCATCATAGGCCGTCCCGGCATGCGCGGCGACATCGATCGAGCGCACCGCCTGCCCGCTCTCCGGGTCGAAGGCGGTGAGCCCCTTGCCCGAGGCAAACCAGACGTTCTGCCCATCGAAGCTCACCCCATGCACGCCGTCCACGCCCGCAAAGGGGCCGTATTCACGCAGGATTTCGGCCGCCGCATGTTTCATGTCTTCATCCTCACCCTTGATCGTGTGATCCATTCCTAGCCGTTCGGCAACGGCGCCGGGAGTAACAAGGTGGTCGTGAAACCCGCCACCGGCGGCGTCATCCAGCGGCGCGCCCGGCCGTGGCCGAACCATTGCACCTTGCCGGTCTCGGCAAGCTGCTCCAGCGCGCGCTGCACGCTGCGCTGGCTGGATGCGAGCGCCAGCGCCAGTGCCGAGCTCGACCAGGCTTCGCCGTCGGCGAGGAAGGCGAGCACTGCCGCATGCCGCTCCTCGAGAGGCCGCGCCAGCACCACCACTTCGCCGCCCCGTTTCGGCGCCAGCGAAAAACCGCGCTTCGTCGCCTGGATGTCGGCCAGCCCGCGCAGCTCGGCGCGCAGCCGGCCGATCTCGACCCGCAGCCGGGCGCGATGCGATTCATCGGCGTGCCTGCCGCCGAAGGCCCTGGCGATGAGCGCCGCACGCGGCATGTCGCCGGGCCAGGCCTCGGCCAACGCGCGCGCCAGCGCAAACAGCACCGGGCGCGTCGCCAGAGAGGCCCGCGCCTCCTGTCTGCGCACGGCATAACGAAGACCGTCGACCACCAGCGCTTCCGATGCCTGCAAGGTCTCGACTTCCTCGAGCAGCAGCGGATGCTCCTGGCCGTTCGCGATCAGCCGCGCCGCCGGCGTTGCCAGCACCCGGAACGCGCTGTCGACCTCGGCCATCAGTCCGGGAATGCCGGCCCGCCATGCGGCGTGGCGGGCCCGCTCGAGTGCCGCGCGCGCGGTCTTCGTCCTGAGGCGCCGCATGGCGATGCCGGCGACGACCAGCTCGTGCGCGGCCCGCGAAGCCGGCGGAAACGGCGTCGCATCGAGCCCGGCCAGCACCTGCTCGGCCTCGTCGAGACGGCCGATCAGCAACAGGAATCGCACTTCCAGGTGCCGCGCATGCGCGGCGTTCAGCCGGTCGCCTTGCTTTTCCAGCGTCGCCCGCGCCGCGTCGAGCGCCTTGGCCGGCCAGCCGAGGTCGCGCGAAACCAGCGCGATCTCGGCTTCGGCGATGACGCATCTGGCGCGCGCCACCGCTTCCCTCGGCCCGAAGGTGCGCCCCGCCCGCCGCAGCAGAGCCCTGGCCCGGTCGAGATCGCCGAGCTGCGCCATGGCGATGCCGCGCAGCGCCAGCGCCGGCGCGTCCTCGCGCAACGCCACGCGGTCGAGCGCGCCGAGCGGGTCACCCGCCGCCAGCAACAGCCCCGCGGCCGTGATCAGCGAATCCATCAAAAAAATCCCGCCACGGCGAATCCCGCCACACTTGTAACTCTCACCATCCCGCTGTCCGGCGCTATGTCAGTCGCGTCACATCAAACCGGAACAGCGAGGCAAAAGCCATGACCAAGCAAATGCACACACCGCCGATCGTTTCCCAGCAAGCATGGGAGGCGGCGCGCCAGCAGTTGCTCGTAAAGGAGAAGGCGACGCTCCGCGCCAAGGACGCACTGGCCGCCGAGCGCCGGCGCATGCCGTGGATGGCCGTCGAGAAGGATTACACGTTCGAAGGCCCCAACGGAAAAGCGAGCCTGCTCGACCTGTTCGAGGGCCGCCGCCAGCTGATCGTCTACCGCGCCTTCTTCGAGCCGGGTGTGTATGGCTGGCCCGATCACGCCTGCCGCGGCTGCTCGCTGGGTGCCGACCAGGTCTCCAACCTCGCCCATCTCAACGCCCGCGACACCACGCTGGCCTACGCCTCGCGCGCGCCGCAGGCCGACATTGCGCGGTTGAAGAAGCGGATGGGCTGGGCAATGCCCTGGTACACCATCACCGACAGCTTCGACAAAGATTTCGGCGTCGACGAATGGCACGGCCACAACGTCTTCATCCGCGACGGGGACCGCATCTTCCGCACCTATCTGATCAACAACCGCGGCGACGAGGCGATGGGCACCGTCTGGAGCTACCTCGACGCCACGCCGCTCGGCCGCCAGGAGGTCTGGGAGGACTCGCCCGAAGGCTATCCGCAGACCCCGACCTACAAATGGTGGAACTGGAGCGACAATTACGACGCAGACACCGCGCCGGACAGGAAATGGGACGAAGTGTCTGCTGCCGGCGAGGCGGCGTTCCGCAACAAGGACGTCCAGTAGAGCCTGGCTAGAGCGCCGGCTCCACGCAAGCGCGGCCGGACGCTCTTCACAAGGCGGCAGCTTTCCCAGAACTGCTGCTGCTTTCCGGGCTTGCGCCAATGCGCAACCGAGGAGAAAGACATGAGCGACATCCATACAGACGCCCGCCGCTGTCCCGATCAGGACGCGGCCCGCCTCGGCATCGCCGACTGGCTGGGCCTCGCCGCAGCGCCGATCTTCGCCCTGATGGCGCTGCTGGCCGGCATCTTCGGCGGCGATGCGGCGATGCTGTGCATGGGCACCTCTTCGCCGCTCACCGGCATGCCGGCCATGTACCTGCTGATGAGCGCCTTCCATCTGGCGCCTTGGCTGCGCGTGATTTCCAACAGGCAGGCGGGCCGGGAGAAAGCAAAGCGCTTGGAGAAAACTCTGCAAAAACAGAGCATTGCGCAAGCAGCTTGAATCGCCGATGCAACCCATCAAGGAGAAGAACCATGACACGGACGAGTGAGACGCACGGTCCCGACACACGGGAGCCGATCGAGGCGGAGCCGACACGGCGCGGCGACGAGCCGTCGCAACCCGCCAAGGGCTGCCCCTGGTGCACGCCCGAAAAGACCTGACGCTTCGACGGCGGCGCCGACGCGCCGCCCGGGGCGAAACACATCGCCAATGACGCCCGGGCGGTTCGCGCTTATCGCCGTAAGGCACTGGCCTTACGTCGCGATGTCGTTGACAGGCAGCAATGGCGCGGGAAGGTCGATCTCGCCGAGCCCGGTCCGCATTTCGATCTCTATGTCGCGGCAGATCTGCGAGATCGGCACATCGTTGGCGTTGCCCTCGAAAGGGTTGGCGCTGCTCTCGCCGACCTGGTCGAGCGACATGTATGCCCAGCCCAGCAGCGTGCTGAACGGGATCGTCAGCCAGATCGCGATCGAGCCCAGCGCGCCGCCGAATTTGCCCATCTCGGCGAAGACCGGAACGACGCCGAACGGCAACAGCGTGCAGAAGATCATGACGAACATGGAACTGACGATGGCGTATTGGCGGGGATAGGGATTGTTCTTGATGCGGTCGCAGCGCGCCTGCTGGTCGTGGAAGTCGCGGATGAGTTTTGTCAGTTCGCCATAGATCTGCGGAGGAATTTTGGCGTCCTTGAACAAGCCGTTGACCTGCACCGATTGCATTTCGAGCAAGGCGATCGCCGGGCGGGGCGATTTCAGGACGCCCCCGGTCTGCTCGGCTAGCAACGGCCGCAATTCGTCGGTGATCGAGCCCGTATCCTCCTGGACATGGTAACGCCGCCGGTATTCGATATTGGCGGCCCGCGCCATGGATTCCCATGGCATCGGCCGCCGCAGCGCGAAACGCAGCGCCGTCATCCAGGCGATGTGGCGATAGATGAGTTGCTTCGCTGTCGGGGCGTCGGTGAAGTCCCTGCAGAAATTGGACCACAACCGGCTGCTGGCCGTGATTTGCGCAAAGGCCTGCAGCGCTTCACCGCTGCGGGTAAACACCTGCGAATTCTTGAAGCCCGCAACCAGTGACACCGTGGTGCCGAGCACCAGCACGACAGACCACGGCACCGAGAACCCGGCAAGTCCGGGAAAACGGTAGGCGGCCACCGCCAGTCCGCTCACCACCACCATGTAGATGACGCTGCGCCGCGACCAGAGCGCGAAATCCATCACCTTGTAGGAACGGCCCACATACATAAGATGCCCCCAAATCGCGGACGTGCCCGCTAGCCGCAGGCCAGTCTCCAGTCGCCCTCACCTAGCCTTGGCGGCGCCGAACCGCAATCCGTCCATCAGCAGCCGGACCAGCCGGCGCGAGCGATCGCGCCAATCCGGGGTGTCGGGCGCCGAATAGATGCCGCCCAGCGCGTGCAGCACGTCGGACGCGTCGACATCGCCACGGATGGTGCCCTCGGCCACCGCCGCCTCGACCAATTGCCGCAACGCCGCCGAGACCCGACCCGACGTGTCGGAATAGAGATTGGCATTCGCCGTCAACAGGATCCGCAGGCTGGTCGCAAGCCCTCGCTTGGTGGCGATATAGTCGACGAAGCGCCGCATCCATTCTTCCAGCGCCACGTCGGACGGATGCTTTGCCGCCAGTTCGCCGGCGGCCGCGCACAGCCCCTCCACCTCGCGGCGGTAGACCACCTCGACCAGGTGCTCGCGTGTCGGGAAATGCCGGTAGAGCGTGCCGATGCCGACGCCCGCGCGGCGCGCGATCTCCTCCAGCGAGGCGTCGATCCCGCGCTCGGCGAAGACCGACGCCGCCACCTCGACCAGCCGGTCGCGGTTGCGCTGCGCGTCGGCGCGCAGCGGCTTGGCCTCTGCGGTCTTCTGGTCGGGGATGGCGGACGGCTCTGCGGCCAATTTTTTCTCCACTGTCGAAATATGGGGCTTGAACCCCATCGGGTCAGCCCCCACGTAATAAACGGAGGCACCTCCGCTTTAGTGGAGCACCTTTATCATATAATCAGGGGAACCGGTATGTCACGTGCTGAAAGCTTGCAAGCCAAAGCCGATTTCCGTCAGGGATTGGTGAAGGCGCCGAAGAGCGTAATCTCCCCCCGCACGGGGGGAGATCGGCCAAGCTGACCACATTGCGCCTTGCCCTTCCCCGCCCCGACACCACTTCATTTCCCTCAGCGTCAAGCAACTGGAGCCAGACGCCCATGACGAACACCACAATCCCCGTCCATCTCGATATCAACGGCCAGCCGCATACGCTGGACCTCGAACCGCGCGTCACACTGCTCGACGCCTTGCGCGACCGCCTCGGCCTGACAGGCACCAAGAAGGGCTGCGACCACGGCCAGTGCGGCGCCTGCACCGTGCATGTCGACGGCGAGCGCGTGCTGGCTTGCCTGACGCTCGCGGCACAGGCCGAAGGCCGCACCGTCACCACCATAGAGGGGCTTGCACGGGAGGGCGAACTGCATCCCGTGCAGGCTGCCTTCCTCGATCAGGACGCCTTCCAGTGCGGCTATTGCACATCTGGCCAGATCATGTCGGCGGCCGCCTGCATCCGCGAAGGCCATGCCGGCTCCGATGACGAGATCCGCGAATACATGGCCGGCAATCTCTGCCGCTGCGGCGCCTATCCGCACATCGTCGCCGCCGTGCGCCAGGCAGCGCTGGAGGCCGCGTCATGAGGGATTTTTCCTATCTTCGCGCCAACTCCGTCGACGCCGCACGCCAGGCGGCCGCCCTGCCCGGCGCCATGCTGCTGGCCGGCGGCACGACGCTGATCGACCTCGCCAAATGCGACGTCGCCGAGCCCGATAGCCTGGTCGACATCAGCCATCTCAAGGGGCTCGATACCATCGAGATCGACGAGCGCGGCGCCGTCATCGGCGCGCTCGCCAGGATGAGCCATGTCGCCGACCACGCCGGCATCAAGGGCGGCTTTCCCGCTGTCTCGGAGGCGCTGTGGCAGGCGGCTTCGGCGCAGCTCCGCAACATGGCGACGGTCGGCGGCAATCTGATGCAGCGCACACGCTGCCCCTATTTCCGCGATCCCTCGAATTTTGCCGCCTGCAACAAGCGCGAGCCCGGCAGCGGCTGTTCGGCGATCGGCGGCGTCACCAGGGGCCATGCGGTGCTCGGCACCAGCGAGGCCTGCATCGCCACGTATCCCGGCGATCTCGCCACCGCGCTGGTCGCCTTCGATGCGGTGGTCCATCTCGGAGAACGCCGCGTCTTGGTCGACGACTTTTTCCTGCTGCCCGGCACCACGCCTCAGAAGGAACACGCGATCGAACCGGGCGAGATGATCACCGCCATCGAAATCCCGGGATCCGCCGCCGCCCGCCGCTCGAGCTACGTGAAGGTCCGCGACCGGCAGTCTTACGAGTTCGCCGCCGCCAGTGCCGCCGGGGGGGGGGGGGGGGGGGGGGG
>NZ_JAIUIS010000023.1:0-67523 GCF_020165765.1 Mesorhizobium sp. B264B1B | reverse complement strand
GTTAGCCTGCGAGGACAAGACGTCCATCGACTGGGCGCGCGTGATGCGCGGCATGAATTCCATCGCAAAGGCCGTCAGCCCGGCCTTGGCCAGCGCCGCGACGGCGGCATCGTTGCCATACGGATCCATGATGGCGATGACCGCAGCGCCTGACTTGTAGCTTTTCAGCTCCGCATCGGTCGGCCGGCGCACCTTCAGCACCACGTCGGCCTTGGCCACATCGCCGGCCTCGCCGATCGAAGCGCCCGCCTTGGCGAACTCCTCATCGGGAATGCGCGATCGCGTGCCGGCACCGGCCTCCACAACCACTTCAAGACCCAGGCCGGCCAGCCGTTTCACCGTATCGGGCGAAGCCGCGACGCGCGGCTCGTTCGCATCGAGCTCACGAGGGATGAAAACCGTCTGTCCCACCGCATGATCCTTTCGGCTGGAACCTGTTTGCGCAAAGTGTCGGCCGGGGCGTCCGGCGACGTCAAAGGCAATGGGGTTTTGGAAAGACTATCGCAGAATGAAGGCGCCGACGGCCATGATCAGGACGAACAGGATAGTCGCCGAGAAGAAGCCGCCCGCGAAGAAACCGAAAGCCATCGCCAGAAGTATGGCGCCGCAGAAGAGTGATCCGTATTTGGCCAGCATGAGGAAGCCCGCATAGGTGCGGTCGTGCTCGGCATAGTCCATCTTCGCGCCCAGTTCGACAGGACCGGTCGGCGTGTGCTCAGCCATAGGAATACCCCTTCGAAGACATCTTTCAGGCACATAGCGAAAAGCCGCGCCGAGAGCAATGGCGCTATTGCCGCATCGCAGCCGACAACTGCCTCAAGGGAAATTTGAAGCAAAGCGCCCCTGCGTTCGGCAGAATCGCCGAACCGCTCCGGCTGCTTGTTTTAGCGCAATCCCGGACGAAGCCGGCTGGCGCGTCAACCGCGCTGTCCGTCTTTAGCCGGCGAGGTGCGGAAACAATCCAAGCAGGCCGGCTATGATCAGGTAGAGCGCGACGATGTAGTTCAGCAGCCGTGGCATGACCAGGATCAGCACCCCGGCGATCAGCGAGATAAGCGGCGTGAGCGCGAGCTGGGAAATATGCATGTCGGGGTCCTTTTGGCAGATACGTCGAAATGAAGACGCGGAGCGTCAACGCGCCGCCGTCATCAAAACGCGGATCTGGCCGGAAAGCTCCGGAGCTTTGCAAAATCAGGGGCCTCAGGCGGCCTCACGATAATATTTCGCCGTCGGCACGATAGACAAGGGCGTCAGCCGATTGATGGCCGGATTGGCGAACATCAACCGCTGTTCCATGGGCGTCGACCTGAAGAATGGGAAACGTTCGAGCGTCAGGCGCATATTTTCGCCGGCGGGGATTTCGAACAGGGCGATCCGGGTAAGAACGCCCGGAAACTCCTTAGCCTCGGTCCTCTGCACGGCATTGAAGTAACGAGAATAAAAATTGGAATGCTCGACCTTGACCGGCGTCAGCACAGAGTTCTGGCCAAAATAGAGCGAGGCCACCATGGCAAGCCTGAGTGTCAGAAACGGCAGCACTCCGGGTGCCGGCGCGGCATCAGGATCGGTTGCGAAGCGGGTTCCGTCGATGAAGGTTTCTCCGCGGGCAAGCCGCTCGATCAGTATTTCCGGATAGGCATCAACGGAGGGCGAATTCGGGTGCTCGATG
Source organism: Mesorhizobium sp. B264B1B (assembly GCF_020165765.1). NCBI lineage: Bacteria > Pseudomonadati > Pseudomonadota > Alphaproteobacteria > Hyphomicrobiales > Phyllobacteriaceae > Mesorhizobium > Mesorhizobium sp. B264B1B. The sequence goes on along the minus strand of NZ_JAIUIS010000023.1, from coordinate 65,854 downwards.
GAAATGTAATGGAAGCGGATTGTGCTCACCAATTCGCCGTAGCAATAGACACCGAATCGGTAGGAATTGGGTAGATTGTCCCAGCGATCCTCGAACATGCCGCTGGCGAGCGGGCCGCACATGCCGGAGCGCAGATAGGACTTATAGCGAAGCCGGTAAATCGCTTCCAAATCCTCGCCCCCGGTAATGAGGCGATAATCGACATGCTCAAGCAGTTGCATCATCGATCGATTCAGCACCGAATCCCCGGCTGTGCTTACCCCGCCAGACGCATTCCTTGTAGCTGTTGCAGCATCCATCGTCTGTCCTCGAATTCGACCTAGGATAGGCTATTCGAGTTGAAATGAGACACAAGCCGAAATTTAGATCTTGTTGATTTACATTCCGTTAACCTTAATGGCCGGGAGTCGCCCGAGAATATCTTACTGAGCAATCGTCCGAGCGATTGCCGCTGACAGGACGTGGATCATGCCTCCGAATACATCTGCGTAGTGAGGAAGAGCTTTCAGCAGCATTGCGCAAAGGCAAAATCACGGCGGAACCGTATCCTGTCATCGAACGATTGAGTTCGACATCAAAGAGCATCGTGCGACTCGCAACGCGCGGGGAATCCAATCGAGCGAAGTCGAAAATTACGGCGCTAACGGACCGTCCGTTTACCGATGCGACGCAGGTCAGCGGCGAATGGCCAGGTGACATTCGACATCGTCTCGATACCCGACGCACTGAGCGCGGCACCGAACAGGAAGCCCTGCACGAGATCCGGTTTCACTTGCAAGGCCAGGATCTTGAGCTGCTCAAAGGTCTCGACGCCTTCGACAGTCACCGACAGTCCAAGCGGCCGCGACAGATTGACAATGCCCTTCAGTAGCTCCAGCGAACGCTTGCTCTGGGTGACGTCCATCAGGAAGGAGCGATCGATCTTGATCTTGTCGAGCGGCAGCTTATGCAGATAGCTCAGGCTCGAATAGCCGGTACCGAAATCGTCAAGTGCGATGCGCACACCGATCTGCTTCAGTTCCTCGATATATTGACGTGTCAGCGACTTGTCATCGAGCAGCGCAGTTTCGGTGACCTCGATCTCCAGCCGGCCGGCGGCAAGGCCGGAGCTGACCAGAGCGTCGCGAACCTTCTGGATGACGTCCCGGTTGCGGAAATCCTTGGCGGAGAGATTGACCGAGACGCTGGTGTGGTCCGGCCATTTGGCGCATTCGGTGCAGGCTGCCTGCAGCACGAAGGTGCTAATCTCGGAAATGATGCCCATTTCCTCCGCCAGCGGAATGAAGATGCCGGGCGAAATCGGCCCGAGGTCGGGATGGTCCCATCGGCACAGCGCCTCGCAGCTGGCGATGCGCATCGTGCTCATCGCCACGATCGGCTGGTAGACGACGCGCAGGGCCTTGCCTTCCACCGCGCTGCGCAGATCCGCCTTCATCAGCTGGCGGTTGCGGAACGCAGCGTCCATGGCGGCCTCGAACAGCCGCCAGCCGTTCTTGCCGAGCTCCTTGGCCTTATAGAGCGCCAAGTCCGCCTTGACGATCATGGCGTCGACGTCGGTATCCCTGACCCGCGACAGCACGGCGCCGGCGCTGGCCTGGATGCGCAGCCCGTGGCCGGCGACGTCCACCTCCCCTTGCAACGCTGCAAAGATCTCGTCGATCTGAAGGGTCAGATGGCTTTCATCCTCTATACGGTCGAAGAAAACCATGAATTCGTCGCCGCCGAAGCGGCTGACGGTAATGCCTTGTCCCGCAATGGCGGCAAGACGCTCGGCCACCGCGTAGATCAATCCATCGCCGATCGGATGCCCGAGCGTGTCGTTGACACTCTTGAAATCGTCGAGGTCGAGCACGGCAAGGCCGCAGAGGCGGTCACGGTCGCCTGACGCCATCGCCTCGCCGATCAATTCGTGGAAATAGGCGCGATTGGGCAGGCCGGTGAGATTGTCATAGCGCGCCATGAAGCGGATCTTGTCTTCCGCCTCGACGCGTGCCGTCACGTCCTCGAAGGTGATGACCCCGAGTTCCTGGCTGCCTTCGCGGGCGGAGAACTCGTAGTGCTGGCCATTGGCGAGCGAAACCAGGACCTTACGGTCGCGGCCCTCGCGCAATGCACGCGTCAGCTGGGCTTCGATGTAGCGGCAGTCCTTTGGGGCCAGCATGCCGCCCACGACGCCGCGCATCAAGAGACCATGGATTGACCGCCCAAGCAGCGCATCGGCCGATTTGAGCGACATCAGATGCGCGGCCTCGGCATTGGCGACCGCCACCCGACCGTCCGGGCCAAGCATGACGAGGCCATGCGACATGGTATTGAGCGCGCGATCGAATCTGAGCGCGAGCTTCCTCGCTTCCTTGTGGCCGATGACGGCCGAGAAAAGCACATCGCGGACGTGGTCGGCGCTGTTGATCGTGACGAAAGTCAACGGGATGATCATCAGACCGAGAATGACCGAAGGCACATCCATGCGCAGCAAAAGTGCAAGTGCTGCCGGACCAATGAAGGTCACGGAAAAAACCCGCACCATAATGGGAGAGCCATAGTTCCGGCCAACAACCGTCACCAAGGTCGCGATGGCCAGCGACGTCGCGGCCAGTTCGGCAAAGGGATCGGGATAGACATAGATCGATATGAAGCACAGTGCGCCCAACGTGAGGCCCTGCACGCTGCCCTTGAGGATGTAGTTGCGCTCCCACCGATGCGCCTCCTGGACGTCGGCTATTACACCGCCTGCCTTCCGGAAGGCGCGAATGCCGAAATAGCGGTAAAGGCAGATGGACAGCAGAACAAAAGAGAAAGCCAGGAACAACGGATTGTTCGTGCGCAAGTAGATCATTAGTCCGAGGATCCAGTAGCACACGCCACCGATCACCAGCATGTGGGCGTTGTCGAACAACGACCGCACAAACTGGATATAAACATCCGCTGGGATGTTTTCGGTCTTTGTTCTGCCCATGTCGTCGGCCCAACGCTAGGCCTCGTCATCTCACATCCGCCTTAAGAAAGGCTTAGAACAGCGGTTTTGGGCGGCTTGCCGAAGGCGCGCAAAGCAGGACAGACTGGGAGAATTGGGCTTTAGGTAAACAAGGCCATCACTCGGCGGCCTGGAGTTCCACCCTCGCTGACGTGCCGGACAGGCGCTCGAGCAGTCTTTGGCGCTCGCCGGCCGCCTTTTGAGCGCTGGCTTGCCGAACATGGCCGTAACCGCGGATGAGTGCCGGCACCGAGACGAGGGCCGTGGCGGCCTCGATGGTGTCCGGCGCCAGCGAGTTGGCGACGCGTTGCAGGTCGGCCTCATATTGCGCCAATAATTGCCGCTCCATGCGCCGCTCGGCGGTGTAGCCGAACAGGTCGAATGCTGTCCCGCGCAGGCCCTTCAGCGCCGCCAGTATGCGGAACCCTTTCATCATCCAGGGACCAAAGCTCGATTTCCTCGGTTTGCCGTCATTGCCGCGACGGCCCAGGATCGGCGGCGCCAGGTGGAATTCGAGTTTTTCGTAACTCTGGAACTGCTTGCCGAGTTCGGCGGCGAAGGAGCCGTCGGTATAGAGCCGCGCCACCTCGTATTCGTCCTTGATCGCCATCAGCTTGAACAGGTTCCTGGCCGCCGCTTCCGTCACGGCGCTCGAACCGGGCGCGGCCTTGGCTTCGGCCGCGCGCAGGGCAGCGATCCTGCCGGCGTAGCGCTTGCCATAGGCGGCGTTCTGATAGGCGGAAAGGAAAGCGATCCGGCGGGCAATGATTTCGTCCAGCGTCTGGGCAATCGTGGCGGGTTGGCCGTCCTTGCCCGGCTGGACGAGGCCACGCACGAAATCCGGCTGATGCGCGGCGCGGCGGCCCCAGCGGAAGGCGGCGATATTCATCCCCACCGCCTCGCCGTTCAATTCGATCGCCTTTTCGACGGCTTGCGCCGACAGCGGCAGACCGCCATGCTGGAAGGCGAAGCCGAGCATGAACATGTTGGCGCCCAGCGAATTGCCGAACAGGGCGGTGGCTGTGCGGGTGGCGTCGAAGAAATGCGCCTTGTCGTCGCCGGCAGCAGTGCGGATCGCCTTCTTCAAGCGCTCGATGGGCAGCGAGAAATCGGCCGAGCGGGCAAACTCGCCCGGCATGATCTCGGCAGTGTTGGCGAGGAAGATGGTGTGGCCCTCGCGCACCGCGGCCAGCACCTTCTTGGCGCCCGACACGACGAGATCGCAGCCGAGCACGAGATCGGCTTTGCCGGCCGAGACACGGATGGCATGGATGTCATCGGGCGTGCGGGCGATGCGGACATGGGTGAACACCGAACCGCCCTTCTGGGCAAGCCCGGCCATGTCGATCATGCCGCAGCCCTTGCCTTCGAGATGAGCCGCCATGCCGAGCACGGCGCCGACGGTGACGACGCCGGTGCCGCCGACGCCGTCGATGATCGCCGCCCAGCCCTGTTCGCCGAGCGGGAATTCGGCGGCTGCTGGAACGCCGTCGAGCGGATCGGTCTTGCCGGCGATGCCTTCGGCCTTGCGGATCTTGGCGCCATGCACCGTGACGAAGGACGGGCAGAAGCCATTGACGCAGGAAAAATCCTTGTTGCAGCTCGACTGGTCGATCCGGCGCTTGCGGCCGAACTCGGTCTCCACCGGCTGGATGGAGACGCAGTTCGATTGGACGCCGCAGTCGCCGCAGCCCTCGCAGATCAGTTCGTTGATGAAGACCCGCTTGTCGGGATCGGGAAAGGTTCCGCGCTTGCGACGGCGGCGCTTTTCGGCGGCACAGGTCTGGTCGTAGAGCAGGATCGAAACCCCGCTAACGCCGCGCAGCTCGCGCTGGACGAGATCGAGATCGTCGCGGTGATGGATGGTGGCGCCGGCCGGGAACTCGACCTTGCCGGCATATTTGTCGGGTTCGTCGGTGACGACGGCGATGCGCTCGATCCCTTCGGCTCGCACCTGCCTGGCGATCATGTCCACCGTCAGGCCGCCTTCATGCGGCTGGCCGCCGGTCATGGCCACCGCGTCGTTATAGAGTATCTTGTAGGTGATGTTGGCGCCCGACGACAGCGCGAAGCGGATCGCCAGCGTGCCGGAGTGGTTGTAGGTGCCGTCGCCGAGATTCTGGAAAATGTGGTCGCGCTTGGAAAAGGGCGCCTGGCCGACCCACTGCGCCCCCTCGCCACCCATGGCGGTGAAGCCGACAGTATTCCTGTCCATCCACAGTGCCATGAAATGGCAGCCGATGCCGGCCGCGGCGATCGAGCCATCCGGCACCTTGGTCGAGGAATTGTGTGGGCAGCCGGAGCAGAAGAAGGGCGTGCGGGAGCCGATGTCCGACGCGTCTGCGAGCATGGCCTGGAACTGGCGCAGCTTCGCCACCCGCGCTGAAATCTCTTCCGACGGACCGATGGTTTTCACGATCCTTTCGCCAAGGGCAATGGCGATTTCGTTGGGGTCGAGCGCGCCCTTGGCCGGAAACAGCCAGTCGCCGCGCTCGTTCTTCTTGCCGACGATGACGGGCTGCGTGGCGGTGCCGTAGAGGCTCTCGCGAAGCTGCACCTCGATCAGCGAACGCTTCTCCTCGACGACGACGATGGTGTCGAGGCCGCGCGCGAACTCGGCAATGTGCTGGAAATCGAGCGGCCAGGGGCAACCGACTTTGAACAGCCGCACGCCGATGCGGCCGGCGGCGGCCTCGTCGATGCCGATATCCTCGAGCGCCTGGCGGACGTCGAGATAGCTTTTGCCGATGGTGATGATGCCGATCCTGGGATTGCGGCCGCCCGAATAGACGACGCGGTTCAGCCCGTTGGCATGGATGAAGGCCGACGCGGCGGCGCGCTTGTACTCATGCAGCCGCTCCTCCTGACCGAGCATGTCGATCTCGTGGCGGATGTTGAGGCCGCCGGGCGGCATGTCGAACTCGGGATTAACGATGTTCAGACGCTCGATCGAGGCATCGACCGAGGCCGTCGATTCGATGTTGTCCTTGACGCATTTGATGGCCGCCCATGTGCCGGCGAAGCGCGACATGGCAAAACCGTAGAGCCCGTAATCGATTATCTCCTGGACACCGGCCGGGTTGAGGATCGGCACCATGGCGTCGACGAACAGGAATTCGGTGGCATGCGCGTTGGTCGAGGATTCGGCCATGTGGTCGTCGCCCATCAAAGCGAGCGCACCGCCATGTTTCGACGAGCCGGCCAGATTGGCGTGGCGGAAGACGTCGCCGGAGCGGTCGACCCCCGGACCCTTGCCGTACCAAACCGAAAAAACGCCGTCATGGGTGCCTTCGCCCAGCAGTTCCGTCTGCTGCGATCCCCAGCAGGCGGTAGCGGCGAGTTCCTCGTTAAGGCCGGGCTGGAAGACGATGTCGGCCTGGGCGAGCTGTTTTTTTGCCTTCCACAGCTGCATGTCGAGGCCGCCCAGCGGCGAACCGCGATAGCCGGAGACGAAGCCGGCCGTGTTCAGGCCCGCGCGGCGGTCGCGCTCGCGCTGCATCAGCAGCATGCGGATGACCGCCTGGGCGCCGGACAGGAAGATGCGTTCCTTCCCCAGGTCGAACTTGTCGTCGAGCGCGACGTCGTGCAGCGTCATCAGGCATTTCCTCTGCGGAGGCCGCGCGGGGGCAGGCAGCCAGCGTCGGGATCGGATGACGCATCCTTTCTCCCCTTGCAAGACAGGTCAAACGAAATCGGACGTGACAGGCAACGCGCAACGAACGATCCGCCGTCATCCCTTGCCCGGTATGAAATCGCCCCGCGAGCAATGTCCGGCGTACGAAAATCTCGCTTGCCTTTCGGCTTGGCGGCGAGCGTCAGGTCCCCTTGGAGCAGTCGGGCTTCGGCTCGCCCGGCAGCTTGCCGTCGGGGTGGCCTACGAGATCGGGATTGGCGGTGTAGAGCTGGTCAATGACGAGCGGCCGGTCGGGCAGGATGGACTGGTCTTCGGTGGACATCAGCGTGGTGTCGATCTTCTGCAGGACCGCGCCGTCGGAACCCTTGATAGCGATGGCGATCGTATAAGGCTTGTTCTTGACGACGCAGGTCAAAGCCGGGCTCTCCAGCGTCACCTTGTCGAGCTTGGGCCAGACCTTCTGCTCGACCACCAACGGCGCGCCGCCGGCCGGATCCTGGAAGCTGGCGACCGCGACCTGGCCCTCTCCCATCGGCCGCAGGGGCCGCAGCGTCACGACATAGGTCGCCCTGGCAAGACGATAGTTGAAGACGAATATCTTGCCCGAAATCTCGAACAACTTGCCTTCACCGTCCTTGGTGGTGTCGCGGCAGGCGCCGAGCGCCATCGCCGCGATCAGCGCCATGCCGAGCAGGGCTGAACGAGAGCTAATCCTGGACATTGTTGACCTCATTGGCCGCCCTGCGGCGGCGATAGTGGCGGCTTGCCTTCTGGCGGTTGCCGCAGACCGCCATGTCGCACCAAAGGCGGCTGGAATTACGGCTGCGGTCGACGAACAGCCAGGTGCAGTTGGGACAGATCCTGAGCCTGGCGACCGTGTCCTCGCGCAGCAGCGACAAGGCGGAAACCGCCAGCGCCGCCTCGAAAGCGATCGGCGTTGCCGGATCGCCGAACGGCTTTCCGGGCGCTGCAATCTCGGTCCGGCTGCCGGCAAGACCGCCGGCGCAGGCCCCCAGCAAGCCTGAGAGATGATCGGTGGCGACGGCGCCCCTCAACACGGCGTGGCGAAACAACCGGTCCGTCGCCTCGCGGATCGCCAGCACGACAGGCGCGATTGCAGCCGGCGCGGAGACCGCCAGCCGCCTGCCGCCAAGCTCGGCGGCGCGAAAGCCGCTCGCCGCGTCCGCGAAGCGGGCGATCTCGCGCGGATCGTCAAAACGGTCGAAGGTCCTCTCGGGATCGGCACGCAGCACGACGGTGTTAGCCGTGTCGAGCGCGAGCAGGCCGCCGGTGAAGCGGTGCGGGGTCCAGGATACCGTCATGTCCGAAATCTAACCGATAAATGGCATTTGACAAGTTAGATTCGACGATGCAAGTCTGCCCTGAAGCGGGTATTGCCGCTCTCTGTCTGGAGCGTATCGTCGTCCCAAAGCCGCTATGCGCTTTGGGCGACATGCCCCGAGGATTTTCGCATGCTGTATCTGTTCCAGCAGGTCCTGAACGGGCTGCATTCAGGCGCACTCTATGCGCTGCTGGCGTTCGGCTATGTGCTGACCAACGGCATCCTGCACCGCACCAACCTGGCCTATGGCGCGCTGTTCGCCTTTTGCGGACAGACGATGATCCTGACCGCCGCCTTCGGCTACCAGGTGCTGTGGCTGACGCTGACGGCGGCGGTGGTGCTCGGCATCGCAGCGGCTTTCCTCTACGCCGCGCTTATCAGCAGCGTCCTGTCGCGCAGCGTCTTCGAACCGCTGGCCGACCGCTCGCCCAATGCGATCGTGGTGACCACGCTTGGCATCCTGCTGGTTTTGTCGGAAGCAAGCCGCATCGCCGCCGACACGCATGATTTGTGGCTGCCGCCTATGCTGGCGCAACCTGTCGTTTTCGCGCAGAATGCCGGCTTCAAGGCGACATTGACGCTGATCCAGCTGCTCGATTGCGCCGTGGTGCTGGGGGCGGTGGCGCTTGCGGCTTGGGGCTTTGCCCATTCGAATTTCGGCCGGCGCTGGCGCGCCGTCTCCGACGATCCCAAGGCGGCCGCCATGTGCGGCGTCGACGTGCGCGCCGTGTTCCGCCACGCAGTGCTGTTCGGCGGTTTCTGCGCCGCGCTGGCCGGCGTCATGGCCGGCCTCTATTACGGCAATGTCAGTTTCGGTTCCGGCCTCGTCTACGGGCTCAAGATCCTGTTCGTGACAGCGGTCGGCGGCTATCTCTCGCCGCCGCGGGCGGCCCTGGGCGCTGCCGCCTTCGGCATGGCCGAGTCGCTGTGGGCCGGCTATTTCCCGGTGGAATGGCGCGACGCGTGGATGTACCTGTTCCTCGTCGCCATGCTGGTGCTGATCGGCGCTGGCCGCGACCAGACCAAGATCGCGTGATCAGCATCAGACTTTGGTTGCATGACGCCTGCCACCGATAAGCTTGTTTCGGAAACGAAACGACCGCCTTAAGGTTTTGATTTTCCCCACGAACCCTGCCGGCTGCCGGTTCCGGGTTCCCAAACCGTGCGCCGTCGGCCTGCGCTTCGTCGGCTTCCTCGTCTCACAACCGCGTTGACAGCGCCGCTCCTGTGTTGACCCGTCCTGCCACGCACGGCATACGGTTAGGCCACAGCGGCGCGGCGGAAAACAAGGGGGAGCCGTCGCGCCTCGGCCAACAGGGAGGAATGCATGGCAGGGCTTCTCGCTCTATCCAGGACGATCGACCGTGTGAACGAGTTCATCGGCAAATGGATATCGTGGTTGATCCTGCTGGCAATCCTAGTGAGCGCCGCTAACGCGACCATCCGCAAGGTGTTCGACACCTCGTCGAATGCGTGGCTGGAGCTGCAATGGTACCTGTTCGGCGCCGCCTTCATGCTGGCGGCGGCCTATACGCTGAAGCAGAACGACCATATCCGCATCGATATCGTCTACGGCCTGTTCCCGCGCCGCGTGCAGCACTGGATCGACCTTTTCGGCCATGTCTTTTTCCTGATGCCGTTCGTGACGCTGATGGTGATCTATTTCGTCCCCTACGTGTCGCTTTCGTTCCGCAGCGGTGAAATGTCGAACAATTCCGGCGGGCTGATCATCTGGCCGGCAAAGGCGATCCTGCTGGTCGGCTTCTTCCTGCTAGCGCTGCAGGGCATCTCCGAGATCATCAAGAAGATCGCCATCATGCGCGGCGACATGGACGACCCGACCCCGTTCATATCGGCGCATGAGCAGGCGGAACTCGAAGCCAAGGCACTGGCCGACGAGGTGCGCTCGTGATCGAGTTCATCGCCCAGAACATGGCGCCGATCATGTTCGCCTCGCTGGTCCTATTCCTGCTGATCGGCTATCCCGTCGCCTTCTCGCTCGCCGCCAACGGACTTTTGTTCTTTTTCATCGGAGTCCTGGTCTCACCCTATTCGGGCGGCTCGATCAATCTCGCCTGGCCGCTGCTGCATGCGTTGCCGGATAATTTCTACGGCAGCCGGGTGATGTCGAACGACACGCTGCTGGCGATCCCTTTCTTCACCTTCATGGGCATCGTGCTCGAGCGATCGGGGATGGCGGAAGACCTGCTCGATACGATCGGCCAGCTGTTCGGGCCGATCCGCGGCGGGCTTGCCTATGCCGTGATCTTCGTCGGCGCGCTGCTGGCCGCGACGACCGGCGTGGTGGCGGCATCGGTCATCGCCATGGGGCTGATCTCGCTGCCGATCATGCTGCGCTACGGCTATGACCGCCGGCTGGCGTCCGGCGTCATCGCCGCGTCCGGAACGCTCGCCCAGATCATCCCGCCGTCGCTGGTGCTGATCGTGCTCGCCGACCAGCTCGGCCGCTCGGTCGGCGACATGTATGCGGGCGCGCTGATCCCCGGCATCGTGCTGACCAGCCTCTACATGCTCTACATCCTGATCATGACGATCGTCCGGCCGAATTCGATGCCGGCGCTGCCGCTGGAAGCACGCACGCTCGGCCATGGCGTCGTGTCGCTGCTGGTGGCGTTGCTGGCGACGGTGGCGATCTCCTACGCGGCCTACCGCTATCTCGCACCGACCCATGGCGACAATGCCGACATCCTCGGCGCCAGCATCGGCGTGGCCGTGATCTATATCGTTGCGATCGCCGATCAGCGCCTGAAAATCAACATGATGTCGCGGCTGGCGCAGCAGGTCGTGATCGTGCTGATCCCGCCATTGGCGTTGATCTTCCTGGTGCTGGGCACCATTTTCCTTGGCATCGCCACTCCAACCGAGGGCGGCGCCATGGGCGCTGTCGGCGCGCTGGCGATGGCGGCGATCAAAGGCCGGCTGTCGCTCGACGTGGTCAAGCAGGCGCTCGCTTCGACGACAAGGCTGTCGTCCTTCGTGCTGTTCATCCTGATCGGCGCGCGCGTCTTCTCCCTCACCTTCTACGGCGTCAACGGCCACATCTGGGTCGAGCATCTCCTGACCTCGCTGCCGGGCGGCGAGGTCGGCTTCCTGATCGGCGTCAACATTCTGGTCTTCGTGCTTGCCTTCTTCCTCGATTTCTTCGAACTGGCCTTCATCATCGTGCCGTTGCTGGCACCGGCCGCCGACAAGCTCGGCATCGACCTGATCTGGTTCGGTGTGCTTCTGGGCGTCAACATGCAGACCAGCTTCATGCATCCACCCTTCGGCTTCGCGCTGTTTTACCTGCGCTCGGTCGCCGCCCGGGTGCCCTATCTCGACCGCTTGACCGGCAAGCAGATCGCGCCGGTGACCACGGGCCAGATCTATTGGGGCGCCGTGCCGTTCGTCTGCATCCAGGTGATCATGATCGGGCTCACCATCGCCTTCCCGCAAATGGTGATGCACTACAAGGGCACAGCGGTCGATTCCGGCACGATCGACTATACGGTGCCGGAGGTGCCGGGACTGACGCCGCTCGGCACGCCGCCGGCCGGTACCGGAACCGCACCCGCCACTGGCGCCGCGCCGCCCGCCGCGCCTGCCGCACCCGACCTGTCGCAACCGCCGAACTTCGGCGACACGGCGCCCGCCAAACCGGCGGCACCACAGCCGGATCTGTCGCAGCCGCCGAACTTCAACTGATGCCGGAGGTCGCAAAATCATGAAAGCGGTACGGCTGGAAGCGGTTGGCAGCATCACGCTGCGCGAGGTCGCCAAGCCGGTTCCCGGGCCTGACGATCTGCTGGTGCGCATCGAGTCCTGCGGCGTCTGCGGCACGGACCGGCATCTCTTCCACGGCGAGTTTCCCTGCCGGCCGCCAGTAACACCCGGCCATGAGTTCTCCGGCATCGTCGAGGCAATGGGACATTCGGTGAGCGGCTTCTCGCTCGGCGACCGCGTCACCGGCGACCCCAACATCGCCTGCGGACGCTGCCGCCATTGCCATGCCGGCCGCGTTAACTTGTGCAGCAATCTCAATGCCATCGGCATCCATCGCGACGGCGGTTTCGCCGACTACGTCGTGTTGCCGCAAAAACAGGCCTTCATCCTGCCCGCGGACTTGAAGCCGACGCACGGCGCCTTCTGCGAGCCGCTCGGCTGCTGTCTCCACGGCGTGGATCTGGCCGAGATCAAGCCCGGCTCCTCGGTCACCATACTTGGCGGCGGCGTGATCGGCCTGCTCACAGTGCAACTGGCAAGGCTTGCAGGGGCGACGACCATCATCCTGTCGACGCGACAGGCCTCACGGCGCGCACTGGCCGAGGAGCTCGGCGCGACGGCAACGGTCGACGCAAGCGCCGCCGACGTCATCGATGCCATCTCCGGGCCAGCGGGACTGGTGCCCGGCGGTGTCGACGTGGTGCTCGAATGTGCCGGTGTCCAGGAAACGGTCGAGCAGTCGCTGCGGCTGGCGAGGGCCGGCGGCACGGTCGTCATTGTCGGCGTGGTGCCGCAAGGCATGAAGGCGGCGTTCGAGCCCTTCGATCTTCTGTTTCGCGAGTTGAAGGTTCTCGGCTCCTTCCTCAATCCCTACACGCACCGCCGCGCCGCCGAGCTGATCGCTTCGGGCGCGATCGAGATCGACCGGCTGATCTCCAGGCAGGTGCCGCTGGAAGAGGCCGCCGCGGTAATCGCCAACCCGCCTGCCGCCGGCGAGGTCAAGGTGGTGGTGGTGCCGGACCGAGGCTGAGTGCCGCTGTCGCTTCGAACCCGTTCGACCCCCGGCCCTGCGGCGCAAGTTTCGACGCCTTCGACTATCGATGTTTCCAGCACCGACGCCCAACGAATAAACCCCGGACTACCGAGTCCGGGGTCTTCGAAAGGAGGCAGAAAAACCTTACAGCTTGCCGTTGCGCTGCTGGACCATCATGAAGGTGTCGTAATTGTACTCGGCCACCTGCGCCCAGAGATAGTGCTCCTTACGGAAGCCCTTGATCGAGTCCCAGATCTTCTTAAACGGCGCGTTCGAGGCTTCCATTTCGGCGTAGACCTCATTGGCCTTCTCGAAGCAGGCGGACATGATCTCCTGGCTGAACGGACGCAGTTTGGCGCCGCCGGCCACCAGCCGCTTCACCGCCGCAGGATTGAGATAGTCGTATTTCTGCAGCATGTTGGCATCGGCGGCTTGCGCGGCGGTATGCAGCAGCGACTTGTAAGTCGGCGAAAGCTCTTCGTATTTCGCCTTGTTGAACATCAGGTGGACGGTCGGGCCGCCTTCCCACCAGCCTGGATAGTAGTAGTAGGGCGCAACCTTATAGAAGCCGAGCTTCTCGTCGTCATAGGGGCCGACCCATTCGGCTGCGTCAATGGTGCCCTTTTCGAGCGCCGGGTAGATGTCGCCGCCGGCGATCTGCTGCGGCACGACGCCGAGCTTCTGCACAACCTTGCCGGCGAAGCCGCCGATGCGCATCTTGAGGCCGGAAAGGTCGGCCACCGTGTTGATCTCCTTGCGGAACCAGCCGCCCATCTGCACGCCGGTATTGCCGCCAGGCAGGCCGAACAAGCCTTGCGTGGCGAGAAATTCGTTGAACAGGTCGATGCCGCCGCCATGATAGTGCCAGGCGTTCATGCCGCGCGCGTTGAGCGAGAACGGAACCGCCGCGCCCAGCGCCCAGGTCGGGTCCTTGCCCCAGTAATAGTATGCCACCGTGTGGCAGGCCTCGACCGTGCCGGCGGTCGTGGCGTCGGCCGCCTGAAGGCCGGGCACCAGCTCGCCAGCGGCGAAGACCTGTATCTGGAAGTTGCCGTCGGTGGCTTCCGAAAGCATCTTTGAGAAGACCTCGGCGCCGCCATAGATCGTGTCGAGCGATTTGGGAAAGGACGACGCCAGCCGCCACGTCACCTTTGGATTGGACTGGGCTATGGCCGGCGCGGCGAGCGTGGCGGCGGCCGCAGCGGCGCCAACGCCGGTCGTCCCGGCCTTGCGGATGAATGAACGACGATCCATGAAGTCCTCCCTTTTGGATCAACAAACCGACGTGCGGCGCATGCTCGATGCCCCGCACGGCTGGGCGAAACAATACACGGGCAAGGAGTCGAGTCCAGCGTGGCGGCCTGATTTGACGGCGTGTGCGCAGGGCCTTGCAACTATAGTCTAACGGGCCGTTTGGTGGCCCATCCGACAGACCGAAACTTGTCATGGAAAAATGTGCTGGGATCGCCTATTTTGAAGGCAGGATTCCCCCGGCCCAGATGGAAAACAAAGCCAAAATGCAGCAGCCGCTCGTCGCCATATCGACCGACGTCCGTCAATTCGACAACTACACCTGGCATGCCGCCCCACAGCAATATCTGGAGGCGGCGATCGCCGGCGCCGGCGTGTTTCCGGTGCTGGTGCCCTCGTTCGGCGATCGGCTCGATTTCGATGAGCTGCTGTCGTCGGTCCACGGCGTCATGCTGACCGGCTCGAAATCCAATGTCGACCCCTCGCTCTATGGCGGCGATGCCAGCGAGGCGAACGGCCCCTATGACCCGGCACGCGACGCCACCACCTTGCCGCTGATTCGCAAAGCGATCGAGCGTGGCGTGCCGCTGCTTGCCATCTGCCGCGGCATCCAGGAGATGAACGTGGCGCTGGGCGGCACGCTGGGCACTGAAATCCAGGAGCGTGAAGGCTCGCTCGACCACCGCGCGCCGGTGAGCGACAATCAGGACGAACGTTTCGCGATTCACCAGACCGTTTCGATCAAGGCGGGCAGTTGCCTGGCCAGTGTGTTTGGGGCCGGCGACATGAAGGTCAACTCTTTGCACCGCCAGGCAATCGGCCGGCTTGGTTCGAAGCTGCAGATCGAAGCCGTGGCCGACGACGGCACGGTCGAGGCGGTCTCTGTAAAGGATGCCCGCGCTTTCGCGGTCGGCGTCCAGTGGCATCCCGAATACTGGGTCAAGTCGGATAGTAACTCGGCCAAGATCTTCCGGGCCTTCGGCGACGCGGTTCGCCTGCATGCGGCTGCCAAGGCCGGCGCCCGCGCGGCGGCGGAGTAATCAGTCGTCGGTGCTCGGGTCCCCGGCGGCCGCCAGCGACAGCAGCGGCAGTGCAGGAGCGTAGGATTCGAATCCGTCGCCATCGGCGACCGCGAAGGTGACGATCGGATCGACGCCGTTGACGCTGAAGGCGACCGTGCCGTCCTCCTGCTCGCGCCAGAATTTCGCCCGCTCGATGCCTGGCATCAGTCGGCTACAGTTCGGAGCCACGGTCAAAAGCGACAGGCCGTCCGAGACGGTGGCGCCGCGTTTGATTGCGCAAACCCCCTCATCACCATTGGCGACCAGCCTGTAGGTGTCGGGCGGCGCGGCCTCTTCAGCGACGCTTTCGCCAGTGCCGCCATGAAACAGCTGAACGCCGCCAAACAGGGCGGCGGCTCCGATCAGTACGGAAAGCGTTTTCATGCTGATCCTCATCCATGCGTACGGACAGGATGAAGAATGATTTCAAAGGGTTAAGCTGACGTTAATAAATATGGCAGCCCGACCGCTCAGCAGCGCGCCTTCACATGCACCGTCTCGGGCACAGGTGTGATCGACCGGCGCTCGCTGAACCAGGACACCAGATTGTCGACGCACAGATCCGCCATGGCGCGACGTGTGTGCTCCGACGCCGAACCGACATGCGGCAACAGACTGGCATTGGTCGTGTCAAGCAGCGCCCGCGGCACGTTCGGTTCGTCGGCGAAGACATCGAGCCCGGCGGCGGCGATAGTGCCCTTGGCGAGGGCTGTCGCAAGCGCCGCCTCGTCGACCGTGCTGCCGCGCCCGACATTGACGAAGACGCCGTTGGCGCCAAGCGCCGACAGGATCTCGGCATCGACCGCCTTTTCCGTCGAGGCGCCGCCCGGGACCACCGAAATCAGCGTGTCGACTGCTTCGGCGAGGCCCTTCAGCGTCGGATGATAGGGATAGGACAGGCCCTCGACCCGGCGCCGGTTGTGATAGGCGACGGGCAATCCGAACGCCTCCAGCCGGCGGGCAATGGCGAGCCCGATGCGGCCCATGCCGAAAATGCCGGCGCTGCGGCCGCGCAAGGTAAGCCGGCTCAAGGGATAGTTGCCCTTGCGCTGCCAGCTGCCGTCGCGCAGCCAGGCTTCGGCGCGCGGCAGGTCGCGCACGGTGTTGATCAGCAGGCCGATGGCGGTGTCGGCGACCTCCTCGGTCAGCACATCCGGCGTGTTGGTGACCATGATGCCGTGATCGCCAGCGTGGCGGGCATCGACCGAATCGTAGCCAACACCGAAACTGGCGACGATCTCAAGCTTCGGCAATGCATCCATGAAGGCCGCGCTGATGCCGCCGAACGAGGCGATGGCGCGCACGTTGTCACGCATTTCATCGGTGACCAGGGACGGCTCGGCGCGCTCGATCCCGACACGTCTGAATGTCCGGTCGATGCGCTCGACCGCGTGGTCGTTGAAATGCCCCGGCACCAGGATGGCGACGGTTTGCAGTTGCTCGGGCCTTGTCATGCACGCTCCACCGGCTTGCCGGTCGACTGTCGCACATGCAGTTCCGGCTTGATCAGTTCCTGAGAGGGCCGCACCGTCTGCCCGTTCAGCTTGTCGAGCAGGGCGCTGGCGGCGCGGCGGCCAACCTCGCGCTGACCGTTCCACACGGTGGTCAGCGCCGGCGTGGCGATTGCCGCCTCCTCGAGATCGTCGTAGCCGGTGACCGATATGTCTAGGCCGGGCACCAGGCCGGCGCGCGCGATGCCGTTCATCAGGCCGATGGCGACGAGGTCGTTCCAGCAGCAGGCGGCTGTCGGCTTGTCCTTCAGGGCCAGAAACTGTCCGGCGGCCTCGAAGCCAGCCTGCTTGGTGCGCGGGCCGGGGATGCGCCAGGCCGGCCGCACTTCCAGCCCGGCGGCCTCCATGGCGTTGACATAGCCCTGGTAGCGATCGCGGCCGGTCGAGGTCTGGTCGGTGCCGCCGATCATGGCGATGCGCTTGTGGCCGAGCGAGATCAGGTGATTGGTGGCAAGCCCCGTGCCATAGGCATCGTCGCCGCGAAAAACCGGCACGTCGGCGCCCTCGACGGTGCGCGCGATCAGCACCGCCGGCAGGCCGTTTTCCTCGGCCATCAGAATATCCGAGGCCGGAGTGCCGATGGCCGGCGACATGATGACGCCGTCGGCGCCGAGCTGCAAAAGCGTGTCGATGAAAGTGCGCTGCTTCTCGAGCTGGTCGTAGTGATTGGACAGGATGAAGGTCTGGCGGCTGCGGTCGAGCTCGCTTTCGATCGAGCGCAGGATCTCGGCGAAGAACGGGTTCATGATGTCATGCACGACGACGCCGACAATGCCCGAACGCGAGGTACGTAGGCTGGCGGCACGGCGGTTGTAGATGTAGCCGATGGCGCGGGCATGTTCCTTGATGCGGTCACGGGTGCCGCCTGCCACCAGCGGGCTGTCGCGCAGCGCCAGCGATACCGTGGCCGTGGACACGCCGAGCGCATCCGCGATCGTCGACAGCTTGATCTTCTGTGCCAGCCTTCCCCTCCCCCGTCGTTTTTTTAAACTGTTTAAAGGCGGCCTTATGCCACCCTTCGACGCTAAATCAAAGTTTTTTTGCCAGCGCTTCCGCCTCGACGTCCAGCACCGCACGATTGCGCAGGCGCAGCCGGTGCTCGCGATGAACGATGTAGAGACCGCTGGCGACGATGACGGCGGCGCCGACGAGTGTCCAGCGGTCGGGGAACTGCTTGAAGACGATGAGCCCGGAAAGGATCATCCACACCATCTGCGAATAGGGATAGGGGGCGAGCGCGGTGGTGGTGGCCATGCGATAGGCCTGCACCAGAAGCCAATGACCGACGCCGCCAAAGACGCCGAGCATGAGCAGGATGAACCAGTGCCAGCCATCATGCGGCAGGGAAAACGAGAACGGCAGCATGGGCAGGAGCACCACCGCCGGGGCCAGTGCCGAAAACAGGATGAGGCTTTCCGATGTCTCGGTCGCCGACATGCGCCGGGTCATGATCACATAGAAGCAGTTCGACAGCATCGAGCCGAGCGCGAACAGGTGGCCGATGCCGAAAACGCCGACTCCCGGCCTTGTGATGATCAGAACCCCGGCGAACGCGGCCAGGATCGCCAGCCACCGCCGCCAGCCCGCCCATTCGCCAAGCAGCGGGCCGGCAAGTGCGGTGATGACCATCGGCCCGAAGAAATAGATCGATGTCGTCTCGGCCAGTTGCAGGGACCGCAGCGCCAGCACGTTGAAGATGGTCGAGCCGAACAGGAACAGCCCGCGCAGGACATGAGCCGGCAGGTTGGCCGGACGGAACCGCGCCGGTTCACGCCAGCCGCGCAACAGCGCGCCGACCAGCACGACATGCACGGCAAAGCGCACCCAGGCGACGACAAGCGCGGAGACGCCGGCTAGGACGAGGTATTTGCTGCTGGTGTCGAGAAAGGTGAAGAAGACATAGGTGGAAAGCATGCACAGGATCGCCACCGGCGGCGTCGCGCTTTCTGAAGATGTTTGGGGAGCACTCACTTGCAGGCCGGATGGAAAGCTGGGCTGAGGCCCACCTTTTGCGGCAATTGCGGGCGTGCGGCAAGCCAAAAGCGGCTGGCACAACAAGAGCTGCGGACAGGCTTAGGCCCGGGTCGTCAGGGATGCATGCGAGCACCCTTGGTGATCTTGTCGACCGTCTTCTTGTCGGCGCGTAATGCGATGCCGACAACCTTGGCGTCTTCCGGCGCGAATTCGGCGAAGACGGCGCGGTTGGCGGCGTCGAACTCGGTCGAGAACATCTCCTCGACATAGAGCGAGCTCGTTACTCCGCGCTCCAGGGCGCGGCTGTGGATTGCGCCGAGTGTCGCCTGGTCGGCGGACAGCACGATGACGGGCTGGATCGACAGCGGGTTGTAGACATTGCCGGCGCGGTCACGATAGGGCTCGCCGATGAGATCGGGGAACTGCGCGACGACGCCGCTGGTCAGGAATGCTGTGACGTTGAGTTTTTGCCAGACCGGCAGATCATCCCTGAGCACGATTGCAAATTTCGTATCGAACATGAGACAGTGACCATTCGGGGTTGTGCCCCTTTCAAGGCGAAAGGAAGCGATGTCGCTCGATCTAGGCAGCCAGGCGTTCCAGGGTCTTGGACGTTTGTGCGCGGAGGCCGCGGAAAACTGCATCATTGCCGCCTGCGATCCTGCCGGCATGGAGCGCATCGAGGCGCGATTCCACGGCAGCGCCTTCGACCTGCATCGCCACGACACCTATGCGATCGGGGTGACGCTGCAAGGCGTGCAGAGCTTTCGCTATCGCGGTGCGGTGCGGCATAGCCTGCCCGGCCAGATCATCGTCCTGCATCCCGACGAACTGCATGATGGCGGCGCCGGAACCGAGGACGGGCTGCGCTACAGGATCCTCTATCTGGAACCGTCACTGATGCTGGACTGCCTCGGCGGCGCATCGCTGCCTTTCGTCAGGCAGGCCGTGGTGGCGGACGAACGCCTGCGCGCGACCTTGCTTTCGGCGCTGGGTCCGCTGGAGGAGGAACTCGATGAGCTGTTCGTCGCCGACTTCCTGGCGCAACTGATGCAAGGGCTCGCCCGCCATGCCGGCCAGCCGGCGAGAGCGGTGCCGGGAACGGCCTGGCGGGCGGCCGCTCTGGCGCGCGACTATCTCACGGAAAACTCTGCCCGGCCCGTGCGATCCGACGAGTTGGAGGCGGTTACCGGGTTCGACCGCTATGCCTTGTCCAGGCATTTCCGCGCCGCTTTCTCCACCAGCCCGCATCGTTTCCTTTTGATGCGCCGGCTTCAGCGCGCGCGACGCATGATCGCCGCCGGCGAGCCGCTGGCACAGATCGCGGCCGAGGCCGGTTTCAGCGACCAAAGCCACTTCAACAGGCAATTCAAGAAGGCATTCGGCATGACGCCGGGACGCTGGTCTTCGCTGATCCGTGGGGCCGCAGCGGCAGCCTGATCACCGCACCGGCGGTCAGTCGTCCGACTCGGCGTCGTCGTCGATCAAGGCCAGTTCTTCGTTCGAAAGATTGGCCTCGATGCGGGCAAGAAATTTGAACAGCGCCTTCTGGTCCTTCTTGTCGAGGCCCTTCAGCGCCTGCTTTTCGGTCTTCTTCACCGACTTTTCGATGGCGCGGATGGTCTCGCGACCGGTGTCGGTGAGAAAGATATGCGCCTGGCGGGCATCGGCGTCGGAGGCGCGCTTTTGCAGAAAACCCTGTGCCTGCAGCCGATTGATGGTCTTGGTGATGGTGGGCGGGCGCACGCCGAGCCGGCCAGCCAGATTGCCCGGGGTCTGGCCGTCCTCGCGGTCGAGCGCCAGCATGATCTGGTCCTGGCCGGCATAGAAGCCATGCGCCAGCAGCCGTGCCGCAAGCGCTGTTCTTGCCAGCCTTGCCGCCGAATGCAGCCGGCTCATTGTCGCAGTCTTGTCCGCCTTGGCCATGGTCATCCCTCTTCGGCCATACCGGTGCGGGCAGCATAGACGCAGCCGGCCGGTTGGCAATCGACGATCAAAAGATTCCGGCGCCTGAAACAGCTTTGCCGGCAAGCATTGCGGTACCCGCCGTGGCTAATGCCAGATGATTATTTCAGTTAGATGACAAACGACTTTTCGCGAAAGCGATTGCGGTGGATCGGCCGGCCGTGGTCGTCCACAGGCTCTTTTTGCGCACCGATACCGCATGGCCTGCAGGGCGCCGCCAGCCGCCTAGTTCGACGAGACGCTGACCTAGGGATTGGACCGCAGCCATTCGCGGTTTGCCTCGTGCAAAAGCCCGCCGCGCATCCTATATGGAGCCGACAATCCCTTTCGAGGCCGCCGAAATCTTTCAAGGCCCATCCATTCGAGGCAAGCCATGAGCGACGCACAGACGCAGATCCCCGTAACCGTTCTGACCGGCTATCTCGGCGCCGGCAAGACGACGCTGCTCAACCGCATCCTGTCGGAAAACCACGGCAGGCGCTACGCCGTCATCGTCAACGAATTCGGCGAGATCGGCATCGACAACGACCTGATCGTGGAGTCCGACGAGGAAATCTACGAGATGAACAATGGCTGCGTTTGCTGCACGGTGCGCGGCGACCTGATCCGCGTCGTTGAGGGCCTGATGCGCCGGCCCGGCCGCTTCGACGCCATCGTGGTGGAGACCACGGGTCTCGCCGATCCGGTGCCGGTGGCGCAGACCTTCTTCATGGACGACGACGTGCGCTCCAAGACGAAGCTCGACGCCGTGGTGGCGCTGGTCGACGCCAAGCACCTGCCGCTCAGGCTGAAGGATTCCAAGGAAGCCGAGGACCAGATCGCCTTCGCCGACGTCGTCGTGCTCAACAAGACCGACCTCGTCACACCAGAAGAACTGGCCAAGGTGGAAGCGACGATCCGCGCCATCAACCCGGCCGCAAGGATCCATCGCACCACCCGCGCCGGCGTGGCGCTGTCGGAAGTGCTCGACCGCGGCGCCTTCGACCTGTCCAGGGCGCTGGAGAACGACCCGCATTTCCTCGAGGCGCATGATGACCACCATGGTCATGATCATGATCATGACCACGACCACGATCATCACCACCACGATCATGACGGGCACGATCATGACCACGATGGACACGACCATCACGCGCACCCATCCGACATCCATGACGTGACGGTGCAGTCGGTTTCGCTGCGGGGAGGCGAGATGGATCCGAAGAAATTCTTCCCCTGGATCGAGAAGGTCACCCAGATGGAGGGGCCGAACATCCTGCGCCTGAAAGGCATCATCGCCTTGAAGGGCGACGACGAGCGCTACGTCATCCAGGGCGTGCACATGATCATCGAGGGCGACCACCAGCGCGCCTGGAAAGACGGCGAGAAGCATGAGAGCCGGCTGGTGTTCATCGGTCGCGAACTGGACCCCGAACGGCTGAGGAAGAGCTTCGAGGCCTGCCAGGCCGCTTGATTTCCGGACTTTATGGCGGTAGCGCTGCCCGCTCTTCCTTCTCCCCTTGCGGGAGAGGGTGGGGCCGCGCCTGGCGCGCTGGCGGCTCCCGAGACGACCAGCAACAATCTGGAATGGACCTGTCCTACATGCCGACCGTCGCCCCGCTTGATCTCGAAGGCCATTGCCTTGCCGCCGCCTTCCTCCGCGACGTGCCGCATTTCGCGCTGGCCGACGGCACCGTCCATCGGCTCGACAATGGCCACAAGACGGTGCAGGCCAATGACGGGCTGCTCGCGGCCTTCCACGATGCCGCCAATGACCGGCTGCTCACCGGCGGCGAAGACGGCAAGGTGTTTGCGGTGAAAGCGGGCGGCGAGGCCAAGGAATTGGCGAGCGCGGGCAAGAAGTGGGTCACCAGCGTCGCCGCTGGCCCGCAAGGCGCCATCGCCTACGCTACAGGCAAGACCGCCTATGTGCGCTTTGCCGACGGCCACACAAAAGAGTTCGCCCATCCGCGTTCGGTCGAGGGGCTGGCATTTTGGCCCAAGGGCATGCGCTTCGGCGTCGCGCGCTACAATGGCGCGACGCTGCATTTCCCGGCCGCCGAGGGCAAGCCGGTGGAGCTCGAATGGGCCGGCGCCCATACCGGCATCACCTTCTCGCCGGATGGCGCCTTCCTGGTCACCACCATGCAGGAAAACGCGTTGCACGGCTGGAAGCTGGCGGACGGCAAGCACATGCGCATGAGCGGCTATCCCGCCAAGGTCAAAAGCCTGTCATGGAGCGTGAAAGGCAAGTGGCTGGCGAGTTCCGGCGCGCCGGCGGCGATCGTCTGGCCGTTTTCAGGCAAGGACGGGCCAATGGGCAAGGCGCCGCTGGAACTCGGTACGCGCGGCAATGCGATGGTGACCTCAGTCGCCTGCCATCCGAGCCAGGATGTCGTCGCCATCGGCTATGAGGACGGCATGGTGATGGCGGTGCGTTTTTCCGACGCCAAGGAAGTGCTGTTGCGTCGCCCCGGCAAGGGCGCCATCACCTCGATGATGTGGGACAGGGAAGAACGCCGCATCGCCTTCGGCAGTGCCGCCGGCGACTGCGGCGTTATCGACATCACGGGTTAGGGGAGTAGGGGAGTAGGGCAATATGGGAGCGGGTTTAGAGCATCCGGGCCGTTGAGCGCCTACCCCACTACTCCACTACTGCGCCAGAGAGGGGTTTCATGCACAGCGCCCACACGTCCATTGGCGGCGTCAGCCGCGACCGCATCGCCGCATTGCGGGATACCGAAGGCGCCAGCTTCCGCAAGGCGCGGCCGAAATCGCAGGCCAAGGCCGGCAACGGCCTGCCCGGCTTCTTCGGTGGCGTGCCGATGCACTGGATGAACGACTGGCCGACGCCGTTTCCGATCCTGGTCGAGAGCGCCAAAGGCGCTACGATCACCGACATCGACGGCAACAGGCTCGACGATTTCTGCCTCGGCGACACCGGATCGATGTTCGGCCATTCGCCGCCGGCGATAGCGCGCGCCATCCGCCGGCAGGCCGGACGCGGCCTGACATACATGCTGCCTTCGGAAGATGCGCTCGCCATTGGACCGCTGCTGCAACAGCGCTTCGGCCTGCCGTTCTGGCAGATCGCCACGACGGCGACCGATGCCAACCGCTTCGCGCTGCGCGTTGCCCGCGCCGTCACCGGGCGAGAAAAGATATTGGTCTTCAACGGCTGTTATCACGGCTCTGTCGACGAGACGATGGTGCGGCTGATCGGCGGCAAGCCGGCCAACCGGCCCGGATTGGCCGGCGAATTCCGCGATCTCAGCCGCACGGCCAAGGTCATCGAGTTCAACGACGTCGCCGCGCTGGAGGCAGCGCTCAGGGACAAGGATGTCGCCTGCGTCATCGCCGAACCGGTGCTGACCAATTCCTGCATGGTGCTGGCCGATCCCGGTTTCCACGAGGCGCTGCGAAAGCTGACCCGCGCGGCCGGCACGCTGCTTCTGATCGACGAGACGCATACGATCTCGACCGGACCGGGCGGCTATTCCGCGAAATACGGGCTGGAGCCGGACCTGTTCGTGCTAGGCAAGCCGATCGCCGGTGGTGTACCGGCAAGCGTATGGGGCATGAGCGAAGAGGTCGCCTCGCGCTACGCCGACTACAACAGGACGAAAGAGCCGGGTTATTCCGGCATGGGCACGACGCTCTCAGCCAATCCTCTGCAGTTTGCCGCGATGCGCGCCGCGCTCGAAGAAGTGATGACGGCCGAGAACTACGACCGCATGGATCATCTGGCGCGGCGGCTCGATGCCGGCCTGACCACGGTCATCGACCGCTACCGCCTGCCATGGCATGTCGCCCGCGTCGGCGCCCGCGTCGAATTCATCTGCGCGCCGGGCCCGCTGCGCAATGGGGCGGAGGCGGAGGCCGCGCACGCGCCGGAACTCGAAGCCGCCATCCATGTCGCGCTGGTCAATCGCGGCGTGCTTGTCGCGCCCTTCCACAATATGATGCTGATCTCTCCGGCGACCACTGGCGCCCAGGTCAACCGGCTGATCACCGCCTTCGGCGCAGTTGCGGCGGAGCTTGCGGCATGAGACAAGCCACCCAACAGACAGGCGCGCAAGCCAGGCCGGGCTCCATCATGACTTCACCTTCGGGCTCGACGCCCACCGAGGCGCAGGCCTTTCTCGACGCCCATCCTGAGATCGAAGCCTTCGATATCGTGCTGACCGATGCCAACGGCGTCGGCCGTGGCAAGATCGTGCGCCGGCACGAGCTGAAAGCCATCTTCGAAGGCGGCCGGCACATGCCGATCTCGATCCTCGGCCTCGACATCACCGGCGAGGACGTGCACGAGACCGGGCTGATCTGGACCACCGGCGACGGCGATCTGCGCGCCTGGCCGATTCCTGGCACGCTGGTGCCGCTCCACGGGACCAACCCGCCGCGCGGCCAGGTGCTGATGGCGATGTATCATCTCGACGGCGCGCCGATGTCATCGGACCCGCGGCTGGCGCTGGCAAGGCAGGTCGACATATTGGCGTCCAAGGGGCTGTACCCGGCCGGCGCCTTCGAGCTCGAATTTTTTCTCCTCGCCAATGAGCGCGACAGCGACGGCAAGGTGCAGCCGGCGCACGCCGTGCTGGATGGCCGCGTCTCGGGCAAGACCGAGGTCTACTCGGTCGACCATCTGCACGGCATGGAGCCGCTGTTTACCGACATCTATGCCGCGGCCAAGGCACAGGGCATTCCGGCCGAGACCGTGATTTCCGAATATGCGCCCGGCCAGTACGAATTGACGCTGAACTACCGCAAGGATGTGATGCGGGCGGCCGACGACCTCGTCATGCTGAAACGGCTGGTTCGGGCGCAGGCGCGCCGCCATGGCGTCACCGCTTGCTTCATGGCCAAACCGATCGAGAAATATGCCGGCTCCGGCATGCATTTCCACGTCTCGCTGCAGGACAAGGCTGGCCGAAACGTTTTTTCGGAGGCCGGTGGCGAGAGTTGGTCGCTGCCACTGCTGCGCGGGCTGGGCGGCCTGATCCAGACCATGGCGGAATCGATGCTGGTGTTTGCGCCGCACGCCAATTCCTGGCGGCGCTTCGTCTCCCAATCCTATGCACCGGTGGCGCCGACCTGGGGCGTCAACAACCGGTCGGTGGCGCTGCGCGTGCCGGCGGGCGACGCCAGGAACCGGCGCATCGAGCATCGGCCGTCGGGCGTCGACGCCAACCCCTATCTGATCGCGGCAACCGTGCTTGCCGGCATCGTCAAAGGGCTCGACGAAGGCCTCGACCCCGGCCCCGAGACGACCGGAAACGGCTATGAGGCGGCGGTGACGCGCACGACCATGCCGGTCGACTGGCGCGCGGCGATCGAGGCGGCCAGAGCGTCCAGCTTCCTCAAAGGCGCGCTTGGCGAAGACCTGCACCGCACCTTCGTGGCGATCAAGCAGTCCGAATACCTGCGCGTGGCGCGCACGGTCAGCGAGCTGGACTATCACCTCTATCTGCACGAGGTCTGAGCCCTCGGAGGAACCATCGCCCTTCCCGTCCATTTCAGTGTCAGAACCGACAGGACAGGATGATGGCGACCACAGGCCAAACGCATGAAGCGAAGAGGCCGGCCAGGCGCATTTCCGGGCCGTCCGACGAGCCACTGCCAGATGTCACCTCGATCTCGGAGCTGCGTGAGGTAGCGAAGGCTTGCCACCGCTGCCCGCTGTGGCGCGATGCGACGCAGACCGTGTTCGGCGAAGGGCCTGACGGCGCCAAGGTGATTTTCGTCGGCGAGCAGCCCGGCGATCAGGAAGATCTCGCCGGCGCTCCCTTCGTTGGCCCGGCCGGCAGGGTGTTCGACGCCATACTGGACGACGCCGGGGTCGACCGCCAGAAAGTCTACGTCACCAATGCGGTCAAGCACTTCAAGTTCGAGCCGCGCGGCAAGCGTCGCATTCATTCCAAGCCGAACGCCGGCGAGATTCAGGCGTGCCGCTGGTGGCTCGACCAGGAATTCGGACTGATCAAACCGAACCTTGCCGTGGCGCTTGGCGCAACGGCGGCATTGTCGCTGCTCGGCAAGGCGGTTCCGGTGACGAAGATGCGCGGCCAGGCGATCGAGCGGGAAGATGGCATGCGTGTGTTCATCACCATCCATCCATCCTTCATCCTGCGCATCCGTGACCGTGCGGACAAGGAGGCCGAGCGAGAACGGTTCCTTGACGACATGAAGCAGGTGAAGCGGCTGATGGCTGCCTGATCCAAACGATTAGCGAATCAGGATGGCCCTGAGATCGTTGACATTGGTGCCGGTCGGACCGGGCACGAACAGATCGCCGACCGCGTTGAAAGCCGTCCAGGCATTGTTGCCTGCCAGCATCGCCTTGGCGTCGATGCCGGCCGCGCGCAGGCCCGCGACCGTGGAACCATCGGCGAAGGCGCCGGCATTGTCCTCCGAGCCGTCGATGCCGTCGGTGTCGGCGGCCAGGGCGTGAATGCCCTTCACATCATTGATGCCGATGGCGAAGGCGAGCAGGAATTCGGAGTTGCGGCCGCCTTTCCCCTTGGCACGCAGCGTCACCGTGGTCTCGCCGCCGGACAGGATCAGCACCGGCTTTGAGAAAGGCCGATTGCGTGTCGCTACTTCGCGCGCGATGGCCGCGTGAACCCCGCCCACCTCGCGGGCTTCGCCTTCGATGGCATCCGAGAGAATGACAGCTTCCATGCCCTGTCGGCTCGCTTCCGCTGCGGCTGCTTCGAGCGACACGCCGGCGGAGGCGATCAGATGCACCTCGTTGCGCGAAAAGCGCTCATCCCCGGGAATTGGTGCATCGGCGGCCGGTGAATTGATATGCGCCATGACCGAGGCCGGCAGGTTCATGCCGTAGGCTGATATCGACGCCAGCGCATCCGCCCGGCTGCCGGTGTCGGGAACGGTCGGGCCGGATGCGACCAGCGCCGGATTGTCACCGGGAATATCGGAGACAACCAGCGACACCATTTTGGCCGGCCAGGCGGCGGCGGCCAGCCGGCCTCCCTTGATGGTGGAAAGATGCTTGCGGATGGTGTTCATCGCCGCGATCGGCGCGCCCGACGCCAGCAGCGCCTCGTTGACGGCGATCTCGTCGGCCAATGTCAGGCCGGTTGCCGGTGACGGCAGCAGCGCCGAACCGCCGCCGGAAATCAGCGCCACCACCAGATCGTCGGCGGTCAGCCCTTGCACCTTCCCGAGCAGCCGCCGCGAAGCCTCGAGCCCGGCGGCGTCCGGCACCGGATGCGCCGCCTCGATGATCTCAATGCGCTCACATTTCGCGTCATAGCCGTAGCGGGTGACGACCAGTCCTTCGAGCGGGCCGTCCCATGCTTTCTCGAAGGCCGCCGCCATCTGCGCCGAGCCTTTGCCGGCGCCGATCACGATGGTGCGGCCCTTGGGCCTGACCGGCAAATGATAGCGGATGGTCTTTTCCGGATCGGCGGCGGCGACGGCGGCGTTGAAGATGGAGGTGAGGAAGGATTTGGGATCGAGAATGGTCATATCCGGCAGCCAGCAGCGTTTCGCGCATTCTTGCAGAGCTGACGTTGCGCCTCACCCCGACCCTCTCCCCGTGAAGAACGGGCATAGGGGGATAGCCAGCGGTGGAGCGTTTCACTTCCACCCGCAGCAGCTACAGCGCAGCTGCTGCGAAGGACGGGCAGGCGGATGAGGGGCGGCGCCGATGTCACGATTTTTCTTCCGGCGGCAATACCAGTTCGCGCTTGTCGAGGCCCAAATGATTACACAGCGCATCGACCACCACGCCGTGATCCTCGCGCTCCGGCAACCCGGAGACGGCGATGACGCCGATGACCCCGACACCCTTGACCGTGACGGGAAAGCCGCCGCCGGCCAGCACGTAGTCAGCAATATCCAGGCCCTCGCCGATCTTGAAAGTGCGGTCGGGGCGCTGCTGTTCCAGCACCATGCGGTAAGTGCTTTTCAGGAACCGCTTGACGACGTTGATCTTGCGCCGCGCCCAGTCGGGATTGGAAGCGTTCGAGCCCGGCATGGCGGCGTAGAACAGCGGCCGGTCGAAGGTCCTGATGTCGACTATGACCGGGAGATTCTCGGTGAGCGCCCTGTCGCGGATCGCGGACCCGACACTGAACGCGACTGCCTCGTCGAAGGCGGGAAAGACAAGGACTTCCTCCTGTCTCTTGATCAGAGCGATGTCTTCGGCAACGGCCATGTCGTTCCCCTTTCAACGTCGCCGCACGCTTTGACGGATGGTTGCCGCTGGGTCAAGCCCGGGTCAAGCAAGGAACGCGCCGTCACGTTCTAAATTGCCAAATCGGTTTTTGCCGGCCGACCCGCCACATAGACCTCGCGCACGGCGCGATCATCGCCCAGCGTCTGCAAGAGAAAGAGTTCCTGCGCCAGCGTCTCGACGGTCTCCATCCTGAGCCGCATCGACGACGTCGCCCTGGCGTCCAGCACGACGATATCGGCATCGGTGCCTTCCTCCAGCGTGCCGATCCTTTGCGCCACCGACAGCGCCTCGGCGTTGCCGCGCGTGACCTGCCAGAAGGACTGGAACGGGTTCAGCTTCTCGCCGTTCAGCGCGATCACCTTGTAGCCCTCGTCCATGGTGCGCAGCATGGAATAGTTGGTGCCGCCACCGACATCGGTGGCGGCGGCGATGCGGAGGGCTTTATCGCGGGTGCGGTAGCGCTGATAATCGAACAGGCCGGAGCCGAGGAAAAGGTTCGAGGTCGGGCAGAACACGGCTACGGAGCCGCTGTCCGAAAGCGCGTCCGCTTCCCGCTCCGACAGATGGATGCAATGGCCGAGCAGGCTCTTTCTACCCAACAGCCCGTAATGCTCATAGACGTCGGTGTAATCGCGCGACCACGGATAAAGCTCCTGCGTGAAGGCGATCTCGGCATGGTTTTCCGACAGATGCGTCTGGATGTGCAGGTCGGGGTATTCGCGGCATAGCGCGCCGGCCATCTCCATCTGCTCCGGCGACGAGGTGATCGCGAAGCGAGGGGTGATGGCATAAAGCTGCCGGCCCTTGCCGTGCCACTCCTTGATCAGCGCCTTGCTGTCGTCATAGCCCGATTGCGGCGTGTCGAGCACGCCATCGGGCGCGTTGCGGTCCATCATCACCTTGCCGGCGATGTTGAGCATGTTGCGGTCATGCGACTCGGCGAAGAAAGCTTCTGCGGAGGCCTTGTGCACGGAACAGTAGGCGGCAACCGTCGTGGTGCCGTGGCGCACCATCTCGTCGAGGAATAGCCGCGCGACGCGCCGGCCATGCTGCGCATTGGCGAACTTCGTCTCCTCCGGGAAAGTGTAGGCGTTCAGCCAATCGAGCAGTTCCGCGCCGTAGGAGGCGATGATCTGCATCTGCGGGAAATGCACATGGGCATCGATGAAGCCCGGAAGCAGCAGATGCGGCCGGTGATCAATCCTTCTCGTTGTCTCGCCTGCCTTCCTTTCAACATCGACGTAAGCGCCCGCAGCGACGATCCCGCCGTCGTGGATCAGCAGGCCGCCATCCTCCTCGTAGCGCCAGGCGGAATGATCATCGATGCTTTCAGGCCAGCGCACGAAGGACAGCGTGCGGCCACGCAGAAGTGTCGATGTCATGCTTATTTCCCCGCGCCTTCGAACCAGGCCACCAGCAGCGCCCGCTCCTTGTCGGTGATCTGGCTGACATTGGCGGGCGGCATGGCATGGCTGCGGCCGGCCTGCAGATAGATCTCGCGGGCATGCTCGGCGATGCCGGCGTCTGTATCCAGCATCACGCCCTTGGGCGCATGGTAGATGCCCTCGTAGACCGGCTCCTGTGAATGGCACATCGAGCAGCGGCCGAGCACGGTGTCGCGCACGGCCGGGAAATGGGCCGAAGCGATATAGACTTGCGCCGAGGCGGACGCCTTCGGTTCGCCGGTCAACACCTTCGGCACGGTGGACAACCAGACGATGATGAGGAACAGGACAAGGGCGCCCAGCCAGGTCCAGTGCGGGTTGCCGGCGCGCTTGTGCACGGTGTTGAAGTAGTGGCGGATCAACACGCCGATGATGAACACCAGGGAGGCGATGATCCAGTTGAACTCAGTGCCGAACGCCAGCGGGTAATGGTTCGACAGCATCAGAAACAGCACCGGCAGCGTCAGGTAATTGTTGTGGAGCGAGCGCTGCTTGGCGATCTTGCCGTATTTCGGATCCGGCTTGCGGCCGGCGATGAGGTCGGCAACGACGATCTTCTGGTTGGGGATGATGACCATGAAGACATTGGCCGACATGATCGTGGCGGTGATGGCGCCCAGATGCAGGAAAGCGGCGCGGCCGGTGAACAGATGGGTCAGTCCCCAGGCGATGAACACCAGCACGCAGTAGAGCACCAGCATCAGGCCTGTATCGCTTTTGCCCAGCGGCGAACGGCAGAGCAGGTCATAAACCACCCAGCCGACGCCGATCGTCGCCATCGACAGGACGATCCCGACCGGCACAGACATCGGCAGCACGTTGGGATCGATCAGGAACAGGTCGGCCCCGGCATAGTAGACCACGCACAGCATGGCGAAGCCGGACAGCCAGGTGGCGTAGGATTCCCATTTGAACCAGGTGAGGTGTTCCGGCATCTCGGCCGGCGCGACCAGGTATTTCTGGATGTGATAGAAGCCGCCGCCATGCACCTGCCACTCCTCGCCGAAGGCGCCGACAGGCATGCCCGGTCGCTGGCGCAAACCGAGATCAAGCGCGACGAAATAGAAGGACGAGCCGATCCAGGCGATGCCGGTGATGACGTGCAGCCAGCGCACGGCAAAGCTCAGCCAGTCCCAGAAAATAGCGAAATCCATCATTGAAGTCGTCCCTGCCGATGAAGCGACTTTACGGTGTGGCGCGCAAACGGAAAGAGGCGAGGTGTGCGATGACTTTCAAAAAAAATTGGAAAATACTAGGTTGCTCGCACACAGCTTGATTGAAAGCCCCTGAACCGCATGGCCTATCTCGACAACATCGCCGTCTTCGTCCGCGTGGTCGAGCTCGGCAATCTGTCGGCGGCCGGGCGCGACATGCGCATTTCGCCGGCGGTTGCTTCCAACCGAATCAAGGAGCTGGAGAAGCACCTTGGTGTGCGGCTGTTCAACCGCACGACACGACAATTGATGCCGACCGAGCATGGCACGGTGTTCTACACCGGCGCCAAGCAGGTGCTGGAAGCGATCACCGAGGCGGAGGCCGCGGTTTCGGCCCTTTCCGGTCAGCCGCGCGGCACCATCCGCGTGACCGCGCCGCTCGGCCTCGGCCGCCGCCTGGTCGCCTCGGGTATTCCCGATTTCCACGACAAATATCCTGATATCGAAGTGCGGCTGAGGCTCTCGGATCACAATGTCGATATCATGAAAGAGGGCATCGACGTCGCCTTCCGACTCGGTATCATCGAAGATTCCAGCCTCAGGATGCGCGGCATCATGGAATGCGAGCGGGTGCTGGTGGCGGCACCCAAATATCTGGAGGCGCGCGGAGAGCCGGCCGAGCCGCAGGAACTGATCAGCAGGAAGCACGATTGCCTGATGCTGCGCTATTCCGGCGCGCGCGAATATGTCTGGACCTTGCAGACGCCGAACGGACCGCAGAAATTCGAGGTGCACGGGCCCTATGATACGGACGATGGCGACGTGCTGACCGGCTGGGCGCTGTCGGGGCGCGGCATCATCAACAAGCCGCGCTTCGAGGTCGAGCCGTTCATCCGCGACCGGCGGCTGAGGATCATCCTGGCCGGCACGCCGCCGACGCCGGTGCAGTTCGCCGCCGTCTATCCGCACAAGAAGCTGCAGGACCCGAAGGTGCGCCTGCTGCTGGATTTCATGGCCGAGCGCTGCCAGCGGCTGATCAAGGACATACTGGTCGGCAAGTGAGCGGCTCCTGGCCCAGTCGCAAGGGTTGCCTTGCGCGAAGGCGAACTTAGGTTCGCGGATGCCGCCTCATGGCCGATGGGCTTTGCGCCGACTGACGAGCTAGCCACAATGCATCTCACCGTTTCGCTCAACATTGCCTCCACGGCCGGGCAGGCCGGCGCGCTCACCTTCAGCGACTTGGCCGGCTTCGCGCAGCGGGCGGAAGCGGCCGGGCTGGACATGATTGTTCTCGACGATGCGCCGCCGGGCAGGGCCGGGTCGGGCAACCCGTTCGAAGCGACGACCCTGCTTGCCGCACTGGCGACCGTGACGAGCAGGATCGGGCTGGTCGCCACCGCGTCGATGGTTGCCCACCAGCCCTACAATCTGGCGCGCCGGTTCGCCTCGCTCGATATCATCAGCCACGGTCGCGCCGGATGGAACGCAACGATGGCGCAGGCGCCGAGCGAGGCGGCCAATTTCAGCCGGCCGGATGGATTTTCCAGCGACGAGTTTCGCCGCCGCTCCGAGGAATACATCGGCATCGTCCAGGGCTTGTGGAATGGCTGGGAGGCGGACGCGCTGTTGTTCGACAAAGACAGCGGCCGCTTTCACGATCCCGGAAAAATGCACCAACTCGACCACAAGGGCGAATTCTTCGCCGTGCGCGGACCGCTGAACGTGGCGCGCTCGCCGCAGGATACGCCGGTTCTGGTCCTGTCCGGCCTGGCGGCAGGCGACCTCGACATTGCCGCGCGCACAGCCGATGTCATCCTGCTGGACGAAAGGCAGGCAGCGCGGCGCAGGGCACGCCATGACGAATTCAGGCGCCGCGTTTCCGCGTCCGGGCGCGAACCGGATGCCGTGAGAATATTGGCTGACATACCCCTCGCCGCCAACGGCGTCGCCGGGCTGGCCGACAGGATGGAGGAAGAATTCCGGGCGAACAATTGCGACGGATTCAACATCCGGCTGTCCGCGCACATTTCAGCGCTCGACGATTTCACCAATCGCGTTCTGCCGGAGCTGCGGCGGCGCGGCGTGATTCGACAGAGCCATGGGGGCACAACGCTGCGCTCGCATCTGGGACTCAGCGGCGGAGGCGACCGATGACCGCGCGCCAGATGAAGCTCGGCGTCTTTCTGTGGGCGACGGGCCACCATATCGCCGCCTGGCGGCATCCCCAGGCCCATGTGAAGGCCGGGATCGACATCGATCATTACGTCGCGCTGGCGCGCACGGCGGAAGCGGCGAAATTCGACCTGTTGTTCTGCGAGGATGCGGCCGGCCTGCGCGAAGCCGATGTCAGCATCGCCAGCCAGACCTCGCGTTCGATCGGCTTCGAGCCGATCAGCCTGCTTTCCGCACTCGCTGTCCAGACCAGCCGCATCGGCCTCGTCTCCACGGCTTCGACCAGCTACAACGAGCCTTACGGGCTGGCACGAACCTTCCTTTCGCTCGACCAGCTGAGCGGCGGGCGCGCCGGCTGGAACCTGGTCACGTCGGCCAGCCCGATCGAGGCCGCCAACTTCGGCGCAACGGGTCTCAGACCCCACGCCGATCGTTATGAACGGGCACGAGAATTCGCCGAAGTCGTCACCAGGCTTTGGCACGGCAAGCTCGGCGCCTCCGGCCATGACGGCCAGAGCTTTTCGGTGTGCGATCCACTCGATTTGCCGCGTTCGCCGCAGGGCGCCCCGGTCATGGTTCAGGCCGGCGCCTCGGATGTCGGCCGCGATCTCGCCGCTCGCACCGCCGATGTGGTGTTCACCGCCGCGCAGACTTTCGCGGAAGCGAAGGCTTTCTACGACGATCTCAAGGGCCGTCTGGCGGCCTATGGACGCGAACCGGACGACATCAAGATCATGCCCGGCGTCGCCCCGGTGGTGGCGGAAACCGAAGCGGAAGCGCGGGCGAAATACGAGGAGCTGCAGGAGCTGATCCCCGATGACGTCGGCGTAGCGCTGCTGTCCAGCTATCTCAGCATCTCCGATCTTCGGCGCTATCCGCTCGACGGGCCGCTGCCCGAATTGCCGGAGAGCGAAGGCATGAAAAGCCGGCAGGCCCTGGTCATCGAGCAATCGCGCCGCGACGGCCTTTCCATCCGCCAGCTTGCCCGCCATTTCGCCGGCGCACGCGGCCATTGGCGCATCGTCGGGACCGCGGTGCAGATCGCAGACGAACTCCAGGCCCGGTTCGAGGGCGGTGCGGCGGACGGCTTCAACGTCATGCCGTCATATTTCCCCGGCGAACTCGATGCCTTCGCCACCCTAGTTGTGCCGGAGCTGCAGCGGCGCGGCCTGTTTCGCAGGGAGTATGAGGGCCGCACACTGCGCGATCATCTGGGCTTGAAGCAACCGGTATAGCCGCGACGTGACCTTACCCGGCCAACGTCCTATCATGCGGCATCTGACGTCCGGCATTTGACGCGGCGCCGTGATTGACCAGCGCCGTCATGATCTCGGCGGCCGCTAGCGCGGCAATGACGGATGGGCGCTTGTCTTTCACGGCGTCACCGCCAATTGGGGAAACGAGGCGGGCAAACTGCGCTTCCGTACCCTCCGCCGATTTCAGCAACCAGTTCCTGAACGTCGCTTTCTTGGTCTTCGAGCCGATCATGCCGACATAGGCGGTGTCGCCACGCTTCAGGGCTTCGGCGACAATCAGGAAGTCCAGCGCATGATCATGGGTGAGGATGGCGAAGGCGCTGCCTGCAGGCGCGTTGCGCACCTCGGCTTCAGGCATCGGGGTCAGCCGCGTCTCGACGGCTTCCGGCATTCCGTCTAGCGCGTCGGCCCGTGTTTCGATGACAACGGCACGCACAGGGAGAAGCGCTACCGCGGAGGCCAGCGCCTGCCCGACGTGGCCGCCGCCGAAGATGTAGACATAAGGCAGTTCAGCCTGCTCGATTTCCGCGGCCGAAATCAGCTCCTGCGCCAACGTCGCATCGACGAGGCGGATCGACACCTCGACGCGCCCGCCGCAGCATTGGCCGATCTCCGGACCGAGCGCCACGTCGAGGATCACGTGGGCGTCGGGGCGGGTCTCTTCACCCTCCCCCTTGTGGATAGGGTTGGACGACGTCGTCGTCGAGGGATCTGTGAACGCCGCTCCCCCGCCCCGTTTCGCTGACGCCGCTTCGCGGCGTCCGCTCGCCGACCCTCCCCGCAAGGAGGAGGGTAAAGAGCCCAGCATCTGCCGTGCCTTGTCGATGGCCATATATTCCAGTTGGCCGCCGCCGATCGTGCCCGATGTCGCTGCTTGCGAGACGAGCATGAAGGCGCCCTTCTCGCGCGGCGTCGAGCCCTTCGTCGCCGCGACCTCGACGAGCGCGACCCGGCCGGTTTGGCCAAGAAAGGCTTTCAGGCTTTGCACAGTCGTGTTCATTTTTTACATTCCCTGTCGGGAAATATAGGCCTTTTCGGCCTGTTTTGCACGTTTTGCCGGAGTCAGGTCTTCGCCTCTTTCTTCAGCCGCTCGATCGCCATCAGCACGCGTTCCGGTGTCGCAGGCGCATCGAGACGTGGACAGATCCTGTGGTCGGCGACGCTTGCCACCGCGTCGGACAGGGCATGCAGCACCGACATGCCGAGCGGGAAGGGCGGCTCGCCGACCGCCTTGGAGCGATGGATCGTCGGCTCACCGGCCTCCGGCCAATCGGCCAGTGTCACGTTGAAGATCTTAGGCCGGTCCGACGCCAGCGGGATCTTATAGGTCGAGGGCGCATGCGTGCGCAGCCGGCCCTTGTCATCCCACCACAGTTCCTCGGTCGTCAGCCAGCCCATGCCCTGGATAAAGCCGCCCTCGACCTGGCCGAGGTCGATGGCGCGGTTCAGCGAGCGGCCCGTCTCGTGCAGGATGTCGGTGCGTTCGACCATGTATTCGCCGGTCAGCGTGTCGACCGAGACTTCCGAGCAGGAGGCGCCATAGGCGAAATAATAGAAAGGACGGCCCTCGCCCTTGTCGCGGTCCCAGTGGATCTTCGGCGTCTTGTAAAAGCCGGCCGCCGAAAGCTGGATGCGGGCCATATAGGCCTGCTTGACGAGGTCGGCGAAAGGTATCTCCTGGTTGCCGATGCGCACCCTGTTGGGCAGGAACAGCACCTGGTCGCGTGGCACCTGGTATTTCTCGGCGGCGAAATCGGTCAGCCGGTCCTTGATCTGGCGGGCGCCGTTCTGCGCCGCCATTCCATTGAGGTCGGTGCCGGACGACGCGGCGGTGGCCGAGGTGTTCGGCACCTTGCCGGTGGTCGTCGCGGTGATCTTCACCTGGTCGAGATCGATCTGGAACTCTTGCGCCACCACTTGCGCCACCTTGACGTTGAGGCCCTGCCCCATCTCGGTGCCGCCATGGTTCAGATGCACCGAACCGTCGGTGTAGACATGCACCAGCGCGCCGGCCTGATTGTAATGCGTGGCGGTAAACGAGATGCCGAATTTGACCGGCGTCAGCGCCAAGCCCCGCTTGATGAAGCGGCTGTTGTTGTTGAAGGCCGAGATCTCGCGCCGGCGCCTTGCATAGCTGGCGCTTTCTTCCAGTTCCCCAACGATGCGGTGGATGATGTTGTCCTCGACCACCTGATGGTAGGGCGTGACGTTGCGGTCGGCGGTGCCGTAGAAATTCCGCTTGCGGATCTCGAGCGGGTCCTTGCCGACGGCGAACGCCACCTCGTCGATGATACGCTCGGCGCCGACCATGCCTTGAGGGCCGCCGAAGCCGCGAAAGGCGGTGTTCGAGACCGTGTTGGTGTAGAGCGGCGCCGACTGTGCATGCACAGCCGGCCAGAAATAGGTATTGTCGCAGTGGAACAGCGCGCGGTCGGTGACCGGCCCGGAAAGGTCCGCAGAAAAGCCGCAGCGCGCCGCGAACATGAAGTCGACGCCGAGAATATTGCCCTCATCGTCGAAGCCGGCCTCGTAGTCGATGAGGAAATCGTGCCGCTTGCCGGTGGCGATCATGTCGTCATCGCGATCGGGCCGGATTTTCACTGCCCGATGATGCTTCTTGGCGGCGATCGCGGCCAGCGCTGCAAACTGGTTGCCCTGCGTTTCCTTGCCGCCGAAGCCGCCCCCCATGCGACGCATTTCCACGGTAATGGCGTTGCTCGGCACGCCGAGTGCATGACCAACCATGTGCTGGACTTCGCTCGGATGCTGCGTCGAGGAATAGATGGTGACGTCCTGATCCTCGCCGGGAACCGCCATCGCGATATGCCCTTCGAGGTAGAAATGCTCCTGGCCGCCGACGCGCATTTTTCCTTTCAGCCGGCGGGGGGCCTGACGGATCGCAGCAGCCGCGTCGCCGCGCTTCAGCGTCAGAGGCGGCGTGACGAGTTTGTCCTTGCTCGGATCAAGCGCGCCGATGTCGGTGACGAAAGGCAATTCCTCGTATTCGACCCTTGCCAGCCTCGTGGCGCGCCGCGCCTGCTCGCGCGTCTCGGCAATCACGCAAAAGATCGGCTGGCCGAAAAACTGTACCTTGCCGTCGGCGAGTACCGGCTCGTCATGGCGCCCGGTCGGCGAAATGTCGTTCTCGCCCGGCACATCCTTTGCCGTGAGCACGTCGATCACGCCGGGGGCGGCGCGCACCGCCGACAGGTCCATTTTGGCGATGGCGGCATGCGTGGCCGTGGCCAAGCCGAGGCAGCCATGCAGCGTGCCCGCCGGTTCGGGCATATCATCGATGTAAACGGCGCTGCCGCTGACATGCTTGTGCGCGGAATCATGGCGCTGGTCTGTGGCGACGCCGCCGACGATCTTTTCGGCCTTTAAATTGGCGCTGGCGTGCTTGTTCATCATGCCGCCTCGTTGCGCGACACCTGGAACGGTGCCCTGGTGCCGGTGGTTTCGACAAAGAAACGCAGCAACAAGTTTTTCGCCGCCAAAGCCCGATATTCAGCGCTTGCCCGCATGTCGGTGAGCGGCGTGAAATCCGTTGCGTATTCGGTCATCGCCGCCTCGACTGTTTCTTCGGTCCAGGGTTTGCCGAGCAGAGCTTTCTCGACCGCCGCAGCCCGCTTCGGCGTCGCCGCCATGCCGCCATAGGCGATGCGGATATCGGCCACGGTGCCGTCCCTGGCCAAGGTCAGAAAAAACGCGCCGAGGGCGGCGGTGATATCCTCGTCGCGGCGCTTGGTGATCTTGTAGACGCCGAACTTCGTTTCGTTTGCCGGAACCGGCACATGCACGGCCTCGACGAACTCGCCGGCCTGCCGGTCCTGCTTGCCATAGGCGATGAAGAAATCCTCGAGCGGGATCGTGCGCCGCTTGCTTCCACGGCGCAGCGTCAGCCGCGCGCCGAGCGCGATGAATGGCGGCGGTGTGTCGCCGATCGGCGAGCCATTGGCGATGTTGCCGCCGATCGTGCCCATGTTGCGCACCTGTTCGCCGCCGATGCGATCGAACAATGGCCCGAGCGCCGGGATGCGTTTCGACAGCATCGCGAAGGCATCGGAATAGGTGACGCCGGCGCCGATCGAGATCACGTCCTTGTCCTCGGCAATGGCGCACAGCCCGTCGAGATTGCCGATGAAGATGACAGGCGAAATATCGCGCATGTGCTTGGTCACCCAGAGACCGACATCGGTCGAGCCGGCGACGATGGTGGCGCCCGGTTCCTTGTCGAGCACGGCGGCGAAATCGTCAACGTCAGCCGGCACGACGAGCCGCGCCTTGCCGGCGCCGATCTCGATCCGTGCGCCGTCGCCCATCGCCTCGAGTCTGGCCATGATCGACTGACGCTCCAGCGCCAGCGGATCCTTCTGTGCTTTGCCGTAGCTGGAGATGGCGCGAGCCGCGCGCATGATCGCCTCATAGCCGGTGCAGCGGCAGAGATTGCCCTGCAAGGCCTTTTCGATGGCCGCGTCCGACGGTTCCGGTGATTTCATCCACAAGCCGTAAAGCGACATGACGAAACCTGGCGTGCAGAAGCCGCATTGCGAACCGTGGAAATCCACCATCGCCTGCTGCACCGGGTGCAACTGGCCCGGCGTTCCACGGAGATGCTCGACCGTCACGACATGGGTGCCGTCCAACGAACCCAGAAAGCGGATGCAGGCGTTGACACTTTCATAGACCAGTTCGCCGGCGGAAAGCCTGCCGACCAGCACGGTGCAAGCGCCGCAATCGCCCTCTGCGCAGCCTTCCTTGGTGCCGCGCAGCGATCGGTCGAGCCGCAGCCAGTCGAGCAAGGTCGCGTCAGGCGCCACGGATGACAGCACGACATCCCTGCCGTTGAGGATAAAACGAATATCGTTACGGATCTTGACCTCGGCCACGTCTCAGCTCCCCCTGTAAGTCGAATAGCCGTAGGGCGAGACGAGCAGCGGCACATGATAGTGCACGGCATCCGCCATGCCGAAGCGGATCGGCACGGTGTCGAGGAAGGCCGGCTCGGGCAGTTTCGTTCCCTGGCGCCGCAGATAGTCGCCAGCGGCGAAAACCAGCTCGTATTCGCCGGTCTGGAAATCCGCGTCGGCCAAAAGCGGTGCGTCGCAACGGCCATCGGCGTTGGTGGCGACCGTCTTCAGATGCGTCCTGGCCGGGCCATCGATCCGGTAGAGCGCGATCGACAATCCCGCCGCGGGCTTGCCGGTTGCCGTATCCAGGACATGGGTCGTCAGACGCCCGCCATCGATTTTCGACGTTTCTGCCATTGTCCGCCTCCCATTCCAATACGAACAAACCGGCCGGTACAGCCAAACATTGCTGATGAATTGTGCTCCAATTAAAGGCGATGCATAAGTCCCGGTCGAGCGGAGTGCGACAAAAACACTTTCAAAAATTTTCGGGGGAATGCGAGAAGCACCCTTTCGATATCCTGATCATACTTCGGGCGATGCCCCGTGGGAGGGACGATGCGTTACACCAGAGACATGCGCGGCTACGGAGCCAATCCGCCGGATCCCAAATGGCCCGGTGGCGCGCATGTGGCCGTGCAATTCGTCGTCAATTACGAAGAAGGCGGCGAGAACTGCGTCCTGCATGGCGACAAGGCTTCGGAAGCCTTCCTGTCGGAAATCGTCGGCGCGGCTCCCTGGGCGGGCCAACGCCATTGGAACATGGAATCGATCTACGAATATGGGGCGCGGGCAGGCTTCTGGCGGCTGCTTCGCCTGTTCACCGAGGCCGAGGTGCCAGTGACCTGTTACGGCGTCGCCACGGCACTCGCCCGCTCGCCCGATCAGGTGACGGCGATGCAGGATGCCGGCTGGGAGATCGCCTCGCACGGGCTGAAATGGATCGACTACCGCGACCACAGCGCCGAGGACGAGCGCCGCGACCTCAAGGAGGCGATCCGGCTGCACTACGAAGTGACAGGCACGCGCCCGACGGGCTGGTACACCGGCCGGACGTCGGTCAACACCGTGCGGCTGGTGGCGGAGGAAGGCGGCTTCGACTACGTCTCCGACACTTATGACGACGAACTGCCCTACTGGTTCGCGGATGACGGGACCGACAGGCCACAGCTCATCATCCCCTACACGCTCGATGCCAACGACATGCGCTTCGCCACGCCGCAGGGCTTCAACTCGGGCGACCAGTTCTTCGCCTATCTGAAGGACAGTTTCGACACGCTCTATGCCGAAGGCAAGGCTGGGCGGCCGCGCATGATGAATATCGGCCTGCACTGTCGCCTCGTCGGGCGGCCGGGGCGGGTGGCGGCGCTGAAGCGCTTCGTCGACTATGTGAAGTCGCACGACAAGGTCTGGCTGGCGCGGCGTATCGACATCGCCAGGCATTGGCGCGAGACCCATCCATACAAGCCGCCGGTGCTGCGCCCTTCGAGGATGGAATTCGAGGCCTTCGTGCATGCTTTCGGCGGCGTTTTCGAACATTCGCCGTGGATAGCCGAGCGCGCTTACGAGCTGGAACTTGGCCCGGCGCACGACAGCGCCGGCGGCCTGCACAATGCGCTCTGCCGCGTTTTCCGCGCCGCAAGCGAAACGGAGCGGCTCGGCGTGCTCAACGCCCATCCCGACCTTGCCGGCAAGCTGGCAAGGGCCAGGCGGCTGACGGCTGAATCGGCCAGGGAACAGGCTTCGGCCGGCCTCGATGAGCTGACCGACAAGGAGCGCGAGCTGTTTTCCAAGCTCAATGCCGCCTACGTCACCACCTTCGGTTTCCCGTTCATCATCGCGGTGAAGGGTAAGACCAGGCAAGAAATCCTGGCGGAGTTCGAAAGGCGCATCGGCAACAGCCGCGGCGTCGAATTCGAGACCGCCTGCAAACAGGTCGAGCGCATCGCGCTCTTCCGCCTCAAGGACATGCTTCCGCAATAGGTTTGAACCCATGGATACGATCAGGATGCCCGAGCGAACCTATTATGCTCCACATGGCGGCCATTCCGGCCAGAGTGAGCTTCTGACCGGCCGCGCCGTCTTCACCGAGGCCTATGCCGTCATCCCCAAGGGCGTGATGCAGGACATCGTCACCAGCGCCCTGCCATTCTGGGACAAGACCCGCGTCTGGATATTGTCGAGGCCGCTGTCGGGCTTTGCCGAGACGTTTTCGCAGTACATCGTCGAGATCGCGCCCGGCGGCGGCAGCGACCGGCCGGAACCCGATGCCGGCGCCGAGGGCGCCTTGTTCGTGGTCGAAGGCGAACTGACCGTCCTGCTTGCCGGCGAAAGACATGTCTTGCGGCCGGGCGGCTTCGCCTTCCTGCCGCCGTCGAGCGGCTGGACTGTTCGCAACGAAAGCAATGCGGCTGTCCGCTTTCACTGGATACGCAAGGCTTATGAGTCCGTCAGCGGCCTCGAGGTCCCGCAAGCCTTCTTCACCAACGAGCAGGACATCGGGCCGACGCCGATGCCCGGTACCGACGGCCGTTGGGCGACGACGCGCTTCGTCGATCCGGCCGACATGCGCCATGACATGCACATGACCATCGTCACCCTCGAACCGGGCGCGGTCATTCCCTTTGCCGAGACCCATGTCATGGAGCACGGGCTCTATGTCCTGGAAGGCAAGGCCGTCTACCGGCTCAACCAGGACTGGGTCGAGGTGGAGGCCGGCGACTATATGTGGCTGCGCGCCTTCTGTCCGCAGGCCTGCTATGCCGGCGGACCGGGAAAATTCCGCTATCTGCTCTACAAGGACGTCAACCGGCACGCCAAGCTCGGCAGTGCCGGGATCGCAGGGCGTGCGCCGTGACCCGCATCGTCGCGCGGCCGCTGACCCGCGAGGGCTTTGCCCCGTTCGGCGATGTCATCGACATGGGCGGCGACAACCACTACCCGATCAATGGCGGCAAGGCCGAGCGCTACCATGATCTGGCGACCGCCGAGGCCGTGGGGCCGAATGCGCGCGTGCTGATCTCGATGGTGCGCGGCACGCCTTACGAATTGCCGCTGGCGCTGACCATGGTCGAGCGTCACCCGCTCGGCAGCCAGGCCTTTGTCCCGCTGTCGCCACGACCGTTCCTGGTCGTCGTCTGTCATGACGGCAAGGACGGTCCGGCCGAGCCGCATGCCTTCATCACCAAGCCAGGGCAAGGCATCAATTATTCACGCAATCTATGGCACGGCGTACTGACGCCATTGGGTGAGCCCCAGGATTTCCTGATCGTCGACCGTGGCGGCGACGGCTCCAATCTCGAAGAATTCCATTTTTCGCACGCCTACGAGATTCATCTCCCCGACGAGATCCTTTGATGACCGACATTTCGCTGATCGACCGCCTGCTCGACGTCATCGAGCACGACATCGTGCCGAAGACGCAGGAAGGCGTCGCCCATGGCAACAAGCTGTTCGGCGCGGCGATCCTGAAGAAAGGCGACCGCTCGCTGGTGCTGGCCGAAACCAACAACGAGATCGAAAACCCGCTCTGGCATGGCGAAGTGCACTGCCTGAAACGCTTCTACGAAATGCCCAAAGCCGAACGTGTCGACACCAAGGAGGCCATCTTCCTGGCCACGCACGAGCCCTGTTCGCTCTGCCTGTCGGCGATCACCTGGACCGGTTTCGACAATTTCTACTATCTGTTCAGCCACGAGGATTCGCGCGACAGTTTTGCCATCCCGCACGATCTGAAAATCCTGAAAGAGGTCTTCACCCTCGATCCCGGCGGTTACAATGCCGAGAACGCCTATTGGAAGAGCTTTTCGATCCGCAGGCTGGTGCGGGCGCTGCCCGAGGCGGAACGCGGGCGGCTGGAGGCGCGCATCGGCAAGATTGCAGCACTTTATGAAGCGCTCTCTGGCGACTACCAGGCCAACAAGGCCGAGAACGACATTCCGCTGAACTGAGGGCACCAAGCAGCGGCACAGGTCGCATATTCCACTGCTCCAGTCGCGAATGGCGATTGAAACTTGCCGCGCCGCGAGGCGTTATGCGCGCCATGAAAACCGTCACCGAGTTTCCCCGCAAGGTCGTCGAATTCCCTGATATGGGCATCGTTATGCCGGATGGCTGCCGGC
The DNA here is from genome assembly GCF_020165765.1 of Mesorhizobium sp. B264B1B. Classification (NCBI taxonomy): domain Bacteria; kingdom Pseudomonadati; phylum Pseudomonadota; class Alphaproteobacteria; order Hyphomicrobiales; family Phyllobacteriaceae; genus Mesorhizobium; species Mesorhizobium sp. B264B1B. The sequence continues at coordinate 22,146 of NZ_JAIUIS010000023.1, read as the reverse complement.
TGTCGGCGCGGGTGTGGATGCCGGAAGATGCCGGCGACGATCCGGTGCCTGTCATCCTCGAGCACCTGCCCTACCGCAAGCGCGACGGCACCATCTTTCGCGACCAGCTGACGCATCCCTATTTCGCCGGCCACGGCTATGCCTCGATCCGTGTCGACATGCGCGGCAATGGCGATTCCGAAGGGCTGATGGACGACGAATATTCCGAGCAGGAGTTGCAGGACGCCTGCGACGTCATCGCCTGGGCGGCGGCTCAACCCTGGTGCAACGGCAATGTCGGCATGATGGGTATTTCCTGGGGCGGCTTCAACTGCCTGCAGGTGGCAGCCATGCAGCCGCCGGCGCTCAAGGCGGTCATCAGCCTGTGCTCGACCGTTGATCGCTATGCCGACGACATCCACTACAAGGGCGGCTGCCTGCTGCTGGAAAATTTCGGCTGGGCCTCGACAATGCTGTCCTATTCGTCACGGCCGCCGGACCCGCTGCTGGCGGGCGACAACAGATGGCGCGACCTGTGGCTCAGCCGACTGGAGAACCAGTCGTTCCTTTTGCCGCTCTGGCTTGGCCACCAGCACCGCGACGCCTACTGGAAACGCGGCTCGATCTGCGAGGATTTCTCCGCCGTCAAGGCCGCGGTGCTGTCGATCGGCGGCTGGCATGACGGCTACCGCAACACCATCTCGCATCTCGTCGCCAACATCGAGGCGCCGGTCAAAGGCATCGTCGGCCCCTGGATCCACAAATACCCGCATTATGCCGGGCCCCAGCCGGCAATCGGCTTCCTGCAGGAAGCGCTACGCTGGTGGGACCGCTGGCTAAAGGGCGTCGAGACCGGCGTCGAGGCCGACCCGGCCTACCGCGCCTATGTGATGGACAGCGTGCGGCCGGCGCGCTGGCATCCGGAACGGCCGGGCCGCTGGGTGGCGGAGCGGCAGTGGCCTTCGCCCGACATCAAGACGCAAACGATCGAATTGATCCCGGCGGGCGGTAAATCCGTCACCATCGCTTCGCCGCAAAGCTGTGGGCTGGCCGGCGGTGAGTATTTCCCGTTCACCTTCGGCCCGGAATTGCCGGGCGACCAGCGTCCCGACGACGCGCTGTCGGTGTGTTTCGACCAGCCGGAACTCGCCGAGGCGATCGACGTCGTCGGCGCACCGGAAGTCTACGTCCGGTTATCCTGCGACCGCCCGCAGGCCAACATCGCGGTGCGGCTTTGCGACGTACATCCCGATGGCGCCTCCGAGCTGATCTCCTATGGCGTGCTCAACCTCACGCATCGCCTCTCCCACGAATTCCCGCAAGCGCTTGTCCCCGGCGAGAGCGTTTCGGCACGCGTCGTGCTCGACCAGTGCGCCTATCGCGTGCCGGCCGGCCACCATTTGCGCATAGCCGTCTCGAACGCCTACTGGCCTATGATCTGGCCCTCGCCGGAGCCGGTCCGCCTAAGCCTGTCGGCGGCGACGCTGAAGCTGCCCCTGCGCCCGCTGGCGACGGGCGACGAGGTCACGTTCGCCGCGCCGGAGGCCGCTTCCCCCTGGGCAACCGAGACCATCCGCCCGGCCAATTCGGAACGCCGCGTCAACCGCGACGAGAAGACCGGCATCGTCACGCTTTCCATAGAAGACGATTTCGGCGAGGTGCGCGATCTTGCGCATGGCCTGGCGAACGGCAGCATCGCCCGCGAGACCTGGACGATTCATCCGGACGATCCGTTGTCGGCCGCGGGACGGACGCATTGGACGCAAACCCTGTCGCGAAGCGGATGGTCGGTGCGCACCGAAACATCGGCCGAAATACGCTCCGACGCCAAAAACTTCATCGTAAGCGCCCGAATTGAAGCTTACGAAGGCGAAAAACTCGTCTTCGAACGCAATTTCGAACAGGCGGTTCCGCGCTCGCTTGTTTGAGCGGCAAGGCATTGGTCCAATTGCGACGTGCCATTTACGCCACGGCATGTCGCATTCGGTCTTGCTTACCGCTTTCCCTTGCGGTCATTATTCCCCTCACAAGAAACAAGAAAACGACCACTAAGGTCGAACCAACAGAGTGAGGAACTCAAAATGTCAAACGAACTGGAATTCCTTAGCCGACGTGTCGCTTCAGGCAAGCTCAGCCGTCGTGATTTTCTCGGCCGGGCGGCAGCGCTCGGCGTCACCGCGACCTTCGCCAACTCACTGCTTTCGAGCGCGGCGCGCGCAGCCGGTCCGGTCAAGGGCGGGACGCTCAAGGCAGGCCTGGTTGGCGGCGAGTCCACCAACAGCCTGGATCCAGCCCTGTTCATGACGCAGGTGCCGTTCGCCTTCGGCAAAATGTGGGGCGAACTGATCGTCGAGCTTTCCCCCGAGGGCAAGCTCGAGAACCGCATCGCCGAGGAGATCGGCTCGTCCGACGATGCCAAGGTCTGGACACTGAAGATCCGCGACGGCGTCGAATTCCACAATGGCAAGACGGTGACAGCCGAAGACGTCGCCGCCACGCTCGAGCGCCATTCGGACGAGAAGTCGAAGTCCGGCGCGCTCGGCTACATGAAAGGCATCGAAAGCATCAAGGCCAGCGGCAAGGAAGTGGTGCTGACGCTGAAGGAGGCCAATGCCGATCTGCCCTACCTGCTCAGCGACTACCACCTGATCGTCCAGCCCAATGGTGGCAAGGACAAGGCCGATGCCGGCATCTCGGCGGGCCCTTACAAGGTCACCACCAACGAGCCCGGCGTGCGCCATGGCGGTGAGCGCTTCGCCAACTACTGGCAGGGCGACAAGATGGGCCATGCCGACCAGATCGAGATCATCGTCATCAACGACGCCACGGCCCGTACGGCAGCCCTGCAGGGCGGCCAGGTCAACATGGTCAACCGCGTCGAGCCGAAGATCGTCGACCTGATCAAACGCGTGCCGGGCGTCACCATCCGCAACCATGCGGGACCGGGGCACTACGTCTTCATCATGCACTGCAATACGGCGCCGTTCGACAATAACGATCTCAGGATGGCGCTGAAGCTGGCGATCGACCGCGAAGAAATGCTGAAGAAGGTGCTGCGCGGTTACGGTTCGCTCGGCAATGATTTCCCGATCAATGCCGCCTACCCGCTGTTCACCGAGATCGAGCAGCGCACATACGATCCGGACAAGGCCAAGTTCCACTACAAGAAGTCGGGGCATGACGGTGCGGTGCTGCTCAGGACCTCCGACGTCGCCTTTCCCGGCGCCGTCGACGCGTCCCAGCTTTTCCAGCAGAGCGCGGCCAAGGCCGGCATCCAGATCGAGCTCAAGCGCGAGCCGGGCGACGGCTACTGGAACGAGGTCTGGAACAAGCAGCCCTTCTGCGCCTCCTATTGGGGCGGACGCTCGACCCAGGACCAGATGTACTCGACCGCCTACCTGTCGACCGCCGACTGGAACGACACGCGTTTCAAGCGCCCGGATTTCGACAAGATGGTGCTGGCGGCGCGCGCCGAGCTGGACGAGGCCAAGCGCAAGGCGATGTATCACGACATGGCCGTCATGGTGCGCGACGAAGGCGGCCTGATCCTGCCGATGTTCAACCAGTTCATCGACGCCACCGGCGCCAAGGTGGGCGGCTGGGTGGACGATCCGCACCAGGAGTTGATGAATGGCTATGCCCTGGCAAAGTGCTGGCTCGAAGCCTGAGCCGGCCTTGCCCAGATGTCCTCACCCATCGTGAAACTGGTGGCCCAGCGCGTTGCGCTGGGCATCCTCCTTTTGTTGGCCGTCTCGGTCCTGATCTTCGCCGGCACACAGATCCTGCCCGGCGACGTCGCGCAAGCCATCCTAGGGCAGTCGGCGACACCGGAATCGCTCGCCAATCTGCGTGAGCAGCTTGGTCTCAACGACCCGGCCTATATCAGGTATTTCCGCTGGCTCGGCGGCGTTTTGACCGGCGATCTCGGGACCGCCATGTCGAGCGGACAGGATATCGCAACATCGATCAAGGGCCGGCTGTGGAACACGCTGTTCCTCGCCTTCTGGGCGGCGATCGTGGCCATTCCACTGGCCATAACGCTTGGCCTGATCGCGGTGCGCTACCGCAATGGCTGGGTCGACAAGCTGATCTCGGGACTGGCGCTCGCCTCGACCTCCTTCCCGGAATTCTTCATCGGCTACTTGCTGGTCTTCTACTTCGCAGTTCAGCATCAGTGGTTCCCCGCCATCTCGACCGTATATGACGGCATGCCTTTCGGTGAACGCATGCAGGCGATCGCGCTGCCGGCGGCGGCGCTGACGCTGGTGGTGCTTGCCCATATGATGCGCATGACGCGCGCGGCGATCCTAAACGTCATGCAATCGGCCTATGTGGAGACCGCCGAGCTCAAGGGGCTCTCGGCTTTCGCGGTCATCCGCAAACATGCCTTCCCGAACGCCATCGCGCCGATCATCAACGTCGTCATGCTCAACCTCGCCTATCTGATCGTCGGCGTGGTCGTGGTCGAAGTGATCTTCGTCTATCCCGGCATGGGGCAGTATCTGGTCGATCACGTCACCAAGCGCGACGTGCCGGTGGTGCAGGCGGTCGGACTGATCTTCGCCGCCGTCTATATCGGCCTCAACATCATCGCTGACATAGCGGCAATCGTCGCCAATCCGCGCCTGAGGCATCCCAAATGAAGAGGGCGGGCATGCTCGACATCAAACGCATCCCCGTGCCCGCGCTGGTCGGCCTGGTGCTGACGGCCCTGTTCGTGCTGGCGGCCATCTTCGCGCCGTGGCTTGCGCCGCACGGCAATGGCGAGATCGTCGGCGACGTCTGGGAGCCCATGTCGGCGGCGCACTGGCTGGGCACCGACAACCTTGGCCGCGATCTGCTGTCGCGCATGATCTATGGTGCGCGCATCACCCTTTTCATCGCAGTGCTCGCCACGGCGTTGTCCTTCTCGCTTGGCGCCATTCTCGGCTTTTCGGCGGCGGTGTTCGGCGGCTGGTTCGACACGCTGCTGTCGCGCCTCGTCGATCTTCTGATGTCGATCCCGACGCTGATCATGGGCCTTGTCGTGCTCTCGGTGCTGCCGACAAACCTGGTGACGCTGATCCTGGTGATGGGCATTCTCGACTCGACCCGCGTCTACCGCCTGTCGCGCGCGGTGGCCGTCGACATCAACGTCATGGACTATGTCGAAGCCGCCAAGCTGCGCGGCGAAGGCAGCACCTGGATCATCTTCCGCGAGATCCTGCCCAATGCGCTGTCGCCGCTGGTCTCGGAACTCGGCCTGCGCTTCATCTATGCCGTGCTGTTCCTGTCGACGCTCTCCTTTCTTGGCCTCGGCGTACAGCCGCCGGATGCCGACTGGGGCGGCATGGTCAAGGAAAACAAGGACGGCATCGTCTTCGGCATTGCCGCGGCGCTCATACCGGCGGCCGCGATCGCGGCGCTTGCGATCTCGGTCAATCTCGTCGCCGACTGGGTGCTCAACCGCACGACAAGCCTGAAAGGAGGACGCGGATGATGGCCGACAGCAAAGCGAAATCCAGCCCGCTCCTCGATATCCGCAACCTGCGCATCGAAGCCATGGTCTACCCACCGGGCGAAGCGCCAAAGACCATCACGCTCGTCCACGACGTCTCGCTGACCCTGGAAAAGGGCAAGGTGCTCGGCCTGATCGGCGAATCCGGTGCCGGCAAGTCGACCATCGGCCTGTCTTCGATGGGTTATGGGCGCGGCGGCGTGCGCATCACCGGCGGCGAGGTGCTCCTCAACGGCCGCGACATCCTCAAGGGCGGCAAGGAAGGTTTCCGCAGGCTGCGCGGCCGCGAGGTCTGCTATGTCGCGCAGTCGGCGGCAGCGGCGTTCAACCCGGCGCACAGGCTGATGGACCAGGTTGTCGAAGCCACCCTCCTGCACGGCAGGGCGACGCGCGCGGAGGCCGAGAAACGCGCCGTCGCGCTGTTCAAGAAGCTGAGCCTGCCCAATCCCGAAACCATCGGCGAGCGTTTCCCGCACCAGGTCTCCGGAGGCCAGCTGCAGCGTGTGATGACGGCGATGGCGCTGTGCTCGGAACCGGACCTGATCGTCTTCGACGAGCCGACGACGGCGCTCGACGTGACGACGCAGATCGACGTGCTGTCGGCGATCAAGGACGCCATCCGCGACACGCATGTGGCCGCGCTCTACATCACCCACGACCTCGCCGTCGTCGCCCAGGTGTCGGACGAGATCATGGTGCTGCGCCACGGCCGGCTGGTCGAATGGGGCGGCACCCGCCAGATCATCAAGGAGCCGCGCCAGGAGTACACCAACGCTCTGGTGTCAGTGCACGAGATCGAACACGCCGAGCAGAAACCCGGCGTCTCGCCATTCCTGTCCGTGAAGAACGTCACCGCCGCGTATGGCGGCGGTCATGTCAAGGTGCTGAAGAACGTCTCCGTCGATATCTATCCCGGCCAGACGCTGGCGGTGGTCGGCGAGTCCGGCTCCGGCAAGTCGACGCTGGCGCGCGCCATCACAGGGCTCCTGCCGCCCGAACAGGGCACGGTGACCTTCGACGGGCGCCCGCTTGCCAACCGGCTTGCCGACCGGCCGAAGGAGGATCTGCGGCAGCTGCAGATGATCTACCAGATGGCCGACGTGGCCATGAACCCGCGCCAGACCGTCGGCACCATCATCGGCCGGCCGCTGGAGTTCTATTTCGGCATGCGGGGACGTGAGCGCGACCGGCGCGTCGCCGAATTGCTCGACGAGATCGAGATGGGCAAAGGCTTCCTCGACCGCTATCCGGCGGAGCTGTCGGGCGGCCAGAAGCAGCGCGTCTGCATCGCCCGCTCGCTCGCCGCCAAACCGAAGCTGATCATCTGCGACGAGGTGACCTCGGCGCTCGACCCGCTGGTGGCCAACGGCATTCTCAAGCTTTTGTTGAACCTGCAGCAGCACGAGAAGGTCGCATATCTCTTCATTACCCACGACCTTGCGACGGTAAGGTCGATCGCCGATTCGATCGCGGTGATGTATCGCGGCGAGGTGGTCCGTTACGGTTCCAAAAGCAAGGTGCTCACACCGCCTTTCGATGCCTATACCGACCTCCTGCTGTCCTCGGTTCCGGAAATGGAGATCGGCTGGCTGGAAAAGGCGATCAAGGGGCGACGCATGGCGAGCGCCGGGAACTAGCCAGCGGTTCGCCAGTCAAGGAGATGACGAACGTCATCCGGATGCAACACTGGAGGGCCAGACGTCCTTCGGACGGCATCGCCTGTGTGCGGTTGTTTCAAAAAGGGGTAGGACATGAAGACTGAACTCGACCATCTCGCTGAACTCGCCGGCCAAGGCCGGATATCGCGGCGTGACTTTCTCGGGCGCACCGCGGCGCTGGGCATGTCGGCGGCGCTGGCAACGACGCTGGCCGGGAAAGCCTTCGCGCAGACGCCGGTCAAGGGCGGCATTCTCAAGGCCGGCCTGCAGGGCGGCGAATCGACCAACAGCCTCGATCCGGCGCTGAACCTCAGCCAGGTCACCTTCAGCTTCGGCAAGCAGTGGGGCGAATATCTGGTTCGCCTCACCCCCGACAACAGGTTGGTCAACCTGATCGCCGAGGACATCGGCGCTTCCCCGGATGCCAAGACCTGGACGATCAAGATCCGCGACGGCATCGAGTTCCACAATGGCAAGACGGTCGGCGCGGAGGATGTCGCGGCCACCATCGAGCGCCACGCCGACGAGAAGTCGAAGTCGGGCGCACTCGGCATTCTCAAGAACATCAAGGGCATCAAGGCCAACGGCAAGGAGGTCGTCGTCACGCTTGCCGACGCCGATGCCGACTTCCCCTATCTGATGGCCGACTATCATCTCGTCATCCAGCCCAATGGCGGCAAGGACGATCCGAACGCGGGCATCAGCGCCGGCCCCTATAAGGTGACCGTCAACCAGCCCGGCGTGCGCCATGGCGGCGAGCGCTTCGCCAATTACTGGCAGGGCGACAAGGCGGGCCATGCCGACCAGGTCGAGATCGTCGTCATCAACGATGCGACGGCGCGGCTGGCGGCCCTGCAAGGCGGCCAGGTGCACATGATCAATCGCGTCGAGCCGAAGGTGGTCGATCTCGTCAAGCGCATCCCCGGCGTCAGCATCGAGAACGTTTCGGGCAAGGGCTATTACCCGTTCAACATGTTCTGCGACACCGCGCCCTTCGACAACGGCGATCTCAGGATGGCGCTCAAGCTCGCCATGGACCGCGACGAGATGCTGGAAAAGATCCTGCGCGGCTACGGTTCGGTCGGCAATGACTTCCCGATCAACGAGGCCTATCCGCTGTTTTCGGCCATCGAACAGCGCAAGTTCGACCCGGAAAAGGCTGCAGCGCTCTACAAGAAGTCGGGCCACAGCGGCTCGATCCTGCTGCGCACCTCCGACGTCGCCTTCCCCGGGGCCGTCGATGCGGCACAGCTCTATCAGCAGAGTGCCGCCAAGGCCGGCATCAAGATCGAGATCAAGCGCGAGCCTGGCGACGGCTATTGGTCGGAGGTCTGGAACAAGCAGCCTTTCTCGCTGTCTTACTGGGGCGGGCGTGCCACGCAGGACCAGATGTATTCCACCGGCTATGTGTCGAACGCCGACTGGAACGACACGCGTTTCAAGCGGCCCGAGTTCGACAAGATGCTGTTTGCGGCGCGCGGCGAGCTCGACCAGGACAAGCGCAAGGCGATCTATCACGACATGGCCGAGCTGATGCGCGACGAAGGCGGATTGATCGTGCCTTTCTTCAACCAGTTCATCGACGCCGCCACCAACAAGATCGGCGGCTTCGCCAAGAGCCCGATCGGCGAGATGATGGACGGCTACGCGCTCGCCGAATGCTGGCTGAACGCCTGACATCAAGTTCCTGCCGAGCACGCCGCGTGTCCGTGCGACACGCGGCGTGCTCGTTCCCCCGACAATCGCATGGAGCAGCTCGTGGCGCTCAAGACCAAACTGTTGCTGATCATCCTCGACGGCGTGCCTTACCGGAACTGGCGCCGGCTGATGGGCAACCTCGAAGGCTGGGTGCAGTCGGGCGAAGCGCGGGTATGGAAGATGCGCTCGGTGCTGCCGTCGACCTCGGCCTGCTGTTATGCTTCGATCCACACCGGGGTGCCGCCGCAGGCGCATGGCATTCTTTCCAACGAGAACCGCTTCCGCGTCAGCCAGCCCGACATCTTCTCGGAGGTCACCGGGGCCGGGGGAATAACCGGCGCGGTCACCCACTCCTACTGGTCGGAGTTCTTCCGTTCCTACCCGTTCGACCTCGTCGAGGACATGGAGTATGACGAGCCGGGCGGGCCGATCACGCATGGCCGCTTCCACACCATGACCGGCTACAACGCGCGCAACCAGATGACGCCGAGCGACGTCGACCTGTTCGCCACGCTGACCATGCTGAGCAGCCGCCACGGCATCGACTACGGCATCCTGCACACTTGCACGCTGGACTCGATGGGCCACCGTTTCGGCCATGACTGTCACGAGATGGACCATGCCTGCTACGCGATGGACGGCATGCTGGCCGCTTTCCTGCCGCGCTGGCGCGACGCCGGCTATGAAGTGATCGTCACCGCCGATCACGGCCAGACCGACCGCGGCCACCATGGCGGCCATGATGAGGAGATGCAGGATTTCGCGCTGTATTATTTCGGCGCCGGCAAGGGACCGGATGCCGACACACTGCTCGACCAGCTGCAGCTGGCGCCGACGGTTCTAAGCCGACTGGGGGTGTCGGTGCCGGCGACGATGAAGGCGAAGCCTTTCCTGAGCTAGCTTCCCCTTCACCCACTGGCAAGGCTCATCTTCTTCGGTTAGCCTCCGCAAATTCCTTGGCGGAGGATGAACCTTTTTGAGCCGATCAGCGACAGAGCAGGCAGGAGCCAGGCGGCTCGATCGGTCATGACCGGCGCGATGGAGACCGATCGCGCGCTTGTCGAGCGGGTCGCGAAGGGCGACCGGGCCGCCGTGCGGCTCCTGTTCATGCGCCACCACGCGCGGATATACCGCTTCGTGGCGCGCCAGACGGGATCGGAAATGATGGCTGACGACATCGCGAACGAGGTGTTCCTCGAACTGTGGCGCCAGGCGCCGGGTTTCGAGGGACGTTCCGAAGTCTCGACATGGCTGCTCGGCATCGCCCGCTTCAAGGCTCTGTCCCTGTTGCGCAAGAAAAAGGAAGACTGGATCGACGACGAGGCCGCAGCCGCGGTGCCCGACGGCGCCGATACGCCCGAGATCGTTGCCATGAAGGAGGACAAGAGCACCGCCCTGCGCCGCTTCATCGATGCCTTGCCGCGCGAGCATCGCGTGGTCATCGATCTCGCCTATTATCAGGGGCAATCGGTGACCGAGATCGGCGAGGTGCTCGACATCCCGGTCGCGACCGTCAAGACCCGCATGTTTTATGCCCGCAAGAAACTCGGCGAAGCCCTCAAGGCCGCCGGTTACGACAGGGGGTGGCCATGAGCGCCGCTGAAAAGATGTCGCGCCGCGACGAAATGGAAACGTTGCTGCCGTTCTACCTGAACGGTTCGCTGGAAGGCTCGGAACTGGAGGCCGTCGAGGAATGGCTGGCCAGCGATCCGACGGCGATGGCCGCCCTTGGCGAGGCGGAGGCTGAATTCTCCAGCACCGCGGCCGCCAATGAGGCGATCCGTCCGCCGGCCGATGCGCTGAGCCGCTTTTCCAGGGCGCTCGATGCCGAGGCTGGCCCGGCGCGCGCCGCCGCCGGTTCGTCCTGGCTGGCGCAGGCCTGGAGCCGCTTCATGGCGCTGCCGGTCGGCGTCGCCTGGGCGGCGGCCGCGGCTCTGCTGGCGCTGGTCATGGTGCAGTCGTTCGTGCAGCCCGGCGGCAAGGGCGGCAATTTCGAGATCGCGGGCGCGCAGGACGAGATGGCGAAGATGCCGTTCGCCCTGGTCAAGTTCAGGCCCGACGCGAAAATGTCCGACATCGCCGCCTTTCTCGGCAGCAGCGGACTGAAGATCCTGGACGGACCGACCGCCGAGGGCGTGTTCCGGCTCGGCATTCCGGCCGCCAACGCGGCCGACTACACCAGGCAACTCGGCCTTGTTGCCGCCCAGCCTTTCACCGACACCGTGATCGAGGGAAGGAAACCGGCCGATGGCGGCTGAGGCGGTCATTCGATTTGCGGCAATCCTTGCGGCGGCGATGACGATCGCCACCGGGCCTGCGTCGGCGCAGGGCAACGACGCCAATGCCGACCGAAAGATCGACTGCCGCGACGGCACCGATGCGGCAGGCGCCGACTGTGGCAAGGACGGCAAGGGCGGCGGCGACAGTGACGGCGCAGCCGGTGCCGTGTTTCTTCCCGCCCTGATCGTCGACCTGTTTCCCAATCCGGCCGCTCCCGCGGCACCGGTGCCGACGCCACGGCCGGACCCGGCGGCGCCGCCCGCCGGCACGCAGGCCGGACCGCCTTCGGGCGGGCCGATCGTCTCGCCGAGCGATCTCATCGCCGTTCAGCCGCCACGCGCCGTGGCCGGCGATTTCGTGCCCGACGAGGTGCTGGTGACCGTCGATGGCGATGCGGGCGCCGTGCAGCAGATCGCCGCTTCCTTCGGCCTCGATGTGCGCTCGCAGCGGCGGTCGTTTCTGCTCGGCACCATGCTTGTGCGCTTCGGCATTCCCGACGGCCGCCCCGTCGGCGTGGTGCTGGCGCAGCTTGCCGCCGACAGCCGCACGCAGCGGCGTGAGCCCAACCATATCTATTCGCTTCAGCAGGCGGCGGGCATCGTCAACTATGCGTTCGAGCGCATCGCGCTCGACGCCAACCAGGCGAGCGGCGAGAACGTCCGCGTCGCGGTAATCGATACCGGCGTCGACGACACCAATCCGACACTGGCCGGGGTCATCGCCGGCCAGTTCGACGCTATGCCCGACGTGCCGGTCGAAGAGCGCGACCACGGCACCTCAATCGACGGGCTGATCGCCGGCGTCGGCGCGCTCAAGGGCATGGCGCCCGGCGCCAGGATCTATCACGCACGCGCCTTCGAAGGCGGCAAGTCGACAATGGACGTCATCCTCGCTGCGCTCGACTGGGCGGCCGAGCAGGACGTGCGCATCATCAATATGAGTTTCGTCGGTCCGAAGAACGACCTGCTCGGCGTCGCCTGCCGCAATGCACGCGCGCTCGGCATGGTTCTGGTCGCCGCCGCCGGCAACAACGGGCCCAAGGCGCCCTATGGCTACCCGGCCGCCTTCGACGGCGTCATCGCGGTGACCGCCACCGACGCCAGGGATGGGCTAATGCCGCAGGCCAATCGCGGCGGCTATGTCTTCATCTCGGCGCCGGGCGTCGAGATGGTGGCGCCGAGCGGAGCCGGCTCGGATGTCGTCACCGGCACATCGTTCGCCGCCGCGATCGTCTCGGGCGCCATTGCCAATCTCATCCACGCCGCGCCGGACCGCTCGGCCGACGCCATCGAAAAGGCGCTTGCCGCAACGGCCCGGGATCTCGGTTCGAAAGGGCGGGACGATGACTTCGGCTACGGGCTGCTGGACATCAAGGCCGCCGAGACGGCGAAGGAATGATCCTTGGCAACATGCTCCTAAATTCAGTCGGCTATTTGCGATGGCCGAGACGGGACGAATGCTGGACTAAACATCTAGAGGGCCGGACCCAACCGAACGGCGCTTCCATCATAGAAGCGTGACAGCCGAAAGCGGCTGAGATCATGCCCACTCGCGTTACCCTGTATCAGGTCGGAAACGACGCGACCGATTCCAGGTCCGATACCGAAGCCGTGACCACTCATTCCCGTGGCCACGAAAAGACCGACGACTGCCCGGGCGTGATCCACGACGGGGACGACATCGGGCATGGCGTCAATCATGCCTCCCCAGCCTGCCTTCAAGCGAACTGTTTCGAACTGTGGAAAAAGGCGTCTGAAATTGCGCTCTACAGAACGGAGGCCGGAGCGTTCAGCGGCCGGGTTGAGCACGCGCATTCTTTCGAAAGGACTCTGGGAATCCGGGGTCCAATCGCGCGGAATCGACCAGCTGTCAGGGTAACCCGATGGGGCGCACGGAAAGTAGCGGGTTCCGAGCGGGTTGGCCATGAGGGCGGGAAGATACTTGGTGGCGTGCCGGAATGCGTCGGGTCCCAGGTAAAGCAAATTACTGCCTCCCGGGGCGAGCGTGTATCCGCCATCCTGTCGGCGCCTGAAAGCGATGTGTTCGTCCGCTGCCGCACCTGCATAGATTTCAGGCATAGGCTCCGTTGCGGCTACGGTTACCCTGACGCTGAGTTGGGGGATGGAGACGCCGTGTCTTCTCAGGAACAGCGACGACCAGGCGCCGCCCGCGACCAGTACGCTGGAGGTTTCAATGTATCCCGCCTCGGTCCACACTCCTCTGATCCTGCCAGCTGAGATTTCGAGGGTTCGCGCTGCGCAATTCTCTATGATCTTGGCGCCTTTTCGGACGGCAAGACGAGCAAGCGCAGGTACCGCCAACCAAGGCTCCGCGCGCATGTCGGAGGGCGTCGTCATCGCGCCCTTGAACTTGCGCGACATGCCCTTGATGAGTTTCGCGGTTTCGTCCGCGTCCAGGAGGCGAGTGTCGAGCCCATGGATGGCGGCGATCTTCATGAACTCTTCGAAACCGGCCATGTCCTTGTCGGAGTTCGCCAGATAGGTCACACCTGTCTGGTCCAGCCCGATGTCTTCGCCGCATTCCTCAGCCAGTTGCCACCATAGGCGAAAAGCCTCGATGACAATTGGCAGTTCATCTGCGTCGCGCCCCTGCTTTCGAATCCAGCCCCAATTTCGGGACGATTGTTCGGCCGCAACGCGGCCTTTTTCCAGCAGCGTGACCGGAATGTTCCGCTCCGCCAGGAAAAGAGCCGTCGTTACGCCGATAATGCCGCCACCAATGATGACCACCTCCGAACGCTTCGGCGGTGGGCCAGGATGTTGGATTGGGTCCATTTCGGAGAACGGGAATATGGGCAAATTGGGCATCCAGGAGGGCTGGTTGATGGCTTTGGCTTACTGGTTGCCACCCTCTAAAAGCCAAAGCAAGCGCGGTGCAGGCAGACCACTATCCATGACACTGCAATCGATCTTCCGGCAACGCCCGCAAGCGGTCGAACTCGGCCCCTCGGAGCGATTGGCTCTAACCCTAGGCAGGCGCTCCGGCAACCGACCCCCTGATCACCAGGTCGACCGGCCAGACCTCGCCGCGCGGGCCCTCCTCCAGGCCCGATATCCGTGCGGCCAGACGCTCGGCGATGCGGGCGCCGGCGAGCCGGATCGAGGAGCGCGTCGTCGACAGCGGTACGGAGAAATTCTCCGGCTTCAGCCATGGGAAGACGTCGTCATGTGCAATTAATGAGATGTCGCCGGGGATGCTCAGGCCGAGGTCGCGCACGGCGCGCACGACGCCGAGCGCCATGATCAGGCTGGAGCAGGCGATCGCGGTCGGCGCGCCGTCCTGTTCGAGCAGGCGCCGGGCGGCGCGATAGCCGTTCTCCTCGGTCATGGCAACGGAGCAGACATGGCGGTCGCCCAAGGTCAGGCCGCTCGCGGCGAGCGCCCGGCGCACGCCTCGCTCGCGATGCACGGCGAAGGTTTCGCGGTCATCGCCATTAATCAGCGCCAGCCGCCGGTGGCCGAGCTGGACGAGCAGCCGTGCCGCCTCGTGAAAGGCGCCCTCATTGTCGATGTCGAGATAGGGATAATCGAAATCGAAACCTTCGCTGCGGCCATGGATGATGAAGGGTATGCCAAGCGTGTTGACCAGCGCCACGCGCCGGTCGGCCGGCGTCGGCGAGGAGATGTAGACGGCGTCGACCTGGCGGTTGGCGACGATGCGCCGGTAAGTCGTCTCCTGGTCGTCGGCGTCGGCGGGAGACAGCACCAGGTCGAGCTCGTGCGAGCGCGCATAATCGCCAAGGCCAGACAGGAATTCGACGAAGTGCGGGTCGATGTCGACGGCAGCACCCGTCGGCAAGACATAGCCGATCATTCCGGACTTGCCGGTCGCAAGCCGGCGTGCGCTCGGATTGGGGCGATAGCCATGGCGCTTGGCGGCGTCCATGACGCGCCGGCGCGTCTCTTCGTTGACCTCGGGATAGCCGTTCAGCGCCCGGCTTACCGTGGTCTGCGAAAGCGCCAGCATGTGCGCGAGTTGCTTCAGGTTCACGAGAGGGCTCCATGCCTCAAAGCGCTTTCAAATTGAATCGACCCAAGCCCTGCGGCAGGCCCGTCATATCATGGCGACCATAGGCAGGCTTGGTGCAGGTTTGAAACATAAATTGCTGCTGCACTGCCAAAAAAGCATGCTGTAGCGCGATTTTCCAGGCGCCAGACTCCGGAACTAAATCGATTAAGTTACCACGCCTCTTGACTTCTGGACGATTCAATGGCGAGATCGAAATAGCCAAAGCGCTTTGGAAGACTCTTCGAAAGGTTGCGGTTCCTTTCCGACTGAGTCACAGTCCTGCGGCGTCGGCGGGCGGAATGGAGGTTCCGTCCGGTGTTTGTGACCCACTGGGAGGGAATACCGATGAAGAAAATGCTTTTGCTGGGCGCCGCGCTTGCCGTGCTCGCCCTCGGCGCGCCCGCGCAGGCCGAACTGAAATTCAAGCCGGGCGACGACAAGCGTTTCAACTGGGCAAACTACGAAGAGCTCAAGAAAGTCGACCTCAAGGGGGAGACCCTGTCGATCTTCGGGCCATGGCGCGGCGAGGACGAGACCCTGGTGCGCGGCGTACTCGATTATTTCTCGGAAGCCACCGGCGCCGAGATCAAATATTCCTCCTCGGAAAATTACGAGCAGCAGATCGTCATCGACACGCAGGCCGGCAGCCCGCCCAACATCGCCGTTCTGCCGCAACCCGGCCTGATCCAGGACCTTGCTTCCAAGGGTCTCTTGACGCCGCTCGGCGACGATACCGCCAAATGGGTCAAGGACAATTACGGCGCCGGCCAGTCATGGGTCGACCTCGGCACCTTCAAGGACAAGGACGGTAAGCCGGGCTTCTTCGCCTTCCCCTACAAGGCCGACGTGAAGTCGCTGGTCTGGTACTCGCCGGACAATTTCGAGGAAGCCGGCTACAAGGTGCCGAAGACGCAGGAAGAACTCGCCGATCTCGAGAAGAAGATTATCGCCGACGGCGGCACGCCGTGGTGCATCGGGCTCGGCTCGGGCGGCGCCACCGGCTGGCCGGCGACGGACTGGGTGGAAGACCTGATGCTGCGCACGCAGTCTCCGGAAACCTACGACAAATGGGTCAAGAACGAGATCCCCTTCAACGACCCGGCCGTGGTCAATGCAATCGACATCTTCGGCAAGATCGCGACCGACGACAAGATGGTCGATGGCGGCGCCAAGGCGGTCGCGGCGACCGATTTCCGCGACAGCCCCAAGGGCCTCTTCGCGGTGCCGCCGAAATGCTACCTGCACCATCAGGCGTCGTTCATCCCGACTTTCTTCCCGGAAGGCACGAAAATCGGCCAGGACGCGGACTTCTTCTACTTTCCGCCCTATGCGTCCAAGCCCGAACTCGGCACTCCCGTGCTCGGCGCCGGAACGCTGGCGATGATCACCAAGGACTCGAAGGCCGCCCGCGCGTTCATCGAATTCCTTAAGATGCCGCTGGCCCATGAGATCTGGATGGCCGAAGGCGGTTTCGTGACGCCGTTCAAGGCGGTCAACAAGGATGCCTATGCCAGCGATGCGCTGCGCAAGCAGGGCGAGATCCTGGCCAATGCCTCGACTTTCCGTTTCGACGGGTCGGACTTGATGCCGGGCAAGATCGGCGCCGGCGCCTTCTGGACCGGCATGATCGACCTGGTCGGCGGCAAGTCGGCGCAGGACGTCGCCACCGACATCCAGAAGAGCTGGGACGCGATCAAGTAAGAGCCGCACCCGCGGAGGCCTAGGCTTCCACCTCCCGAGCGGATCCGGGCCAGTTGGCCCGGATCCGACCGGCCCCATCGCAACATCCCAGCCCGGCCAACCGGGACGGGTCAGATCCAGTCGTGACAGCGTAGACATTCCGGCATGCGGCGGGCACGGAGCCACACGCTTCCCTGCCTGCCCGCGCTCAACAACGAGATCGGCGCGCGGCGCAATCGCAAGGATCGTTTCCATCCTGGCGGGTCGTGCAGGGAGAGGGACCCATGGCGGCTCAGATTTTCTCGGCCATATTCGTCATCATCATCGGCGTCGGCGGCTGCGTCGCCTATTTCTGGGGCGCCAACAAACTGCTCGATGTCACCTTTCCCTCGCGCGGCGTCTCGGGTGCCGCCGCCGTCGACAATCTGCGCCGGCAAGGGCTGATCCGGCCCTGGCTGTTCGTCGGTCCGGCGATGATCATCCTGACCATCTATCTCATCTATCCGGTGGTCGAGACGCTGCGGCTGTCCTTCCTCGATCGCGGCGGCGCCAATTTCGTCGGCCTGGCCAATTATCAATGGGCTTTCGGCGACCGCGAGTTTCGCAATTCGATCCTCAACAATGTGCTCTGGCTGGCCGTAGTGCCCGCCGCCTGTACCTTCCTTGGCCTGATCATCGCCGTGCTTACCGACAAGATCTGGTGGGGCACGATCGCCAAGAGCCTGATCTTCCTGCCGCTGGCGATCTCCTTCGTCGGCGCCAGCGTCATCTGGAAATTCATTTATGAGTATCGCGGCGAAGGCCAGACGCAGATCGGAATCCTGAACGCCATCATCCAGCATTTCGGCGGCCAGCCGCAGGTCTGGATATCGCTGCCGTTCTGGAACAATTTCTTCCTGATGGTGATCCTGATCTGGATCCAGACCGGCTTTGCCATGGTCATCCTGTCTTCGGCGCTGCGCGGCATTCCGGAAGAGACGCTGGAAGCCGCCGTCATCGACGGTGCCAATCCGTTCCAGATCTTCTGGAAAATCATGGTGCCGCAGATTTGGGGCACCATCGCCGTGGTCTGGACCACAATCACCATCCTGGTGCTCAAGGTATTCGACATTGTCCTGACCATGACCAACGGCCAATGGAACAGCCAGGTGCTGGCCAATCTGATGTTCGACTGGATGTTCCGTGGCGGCGGTGATTTCGGCCGCGGCGCGACAATCGCCATCATCATCATGATCGCGGTCATTCCGATCATGGTCTGGAACATACGCCAGGCCAACAAAGAGACGGGAGGACATTGAGATGACCGTCGCGACCGGAAACTCCTTCGCCAGCCGCTTCGGCGTTCACATCGCCGTGCTGGTCTTCGTTGCGATCTGGACCATGCCGACGCTCGGCATCCTGGTATCGTCGCTGCGCGACAAGGACCAGATCATCGCCTCGGGCTGGTGGAACTCGTTCGCAAGTTCGACCCAGACCGAAGCTGGACGCCTGCCGCCCGCCTCGGCGCAGGTCGAGAAGGACGGCAAGTTCGTCCTCCAGGGCAACATTTTCGGCGATGGCGCCAAGCGCGAGATCAGCGCCTTCGGCGTCAAGTCGGCGGCACCGACACAATATCCGGCCGGCACATCGGCCGATCTCGGCGATGGCGTTACCTTGCAGCTCAATGCCGACGGCAGCTTCGTCATGACCTCGCCCAAGGCGTTCGAGGGCGACCGCGGCCAGCGCGTCTACTATGCCTCCTCGGCGCCGCCGAAATTCACCACCGACAATTACAGGACCGTGCTGTTTTCGGAAGGCATCGGCCGCTCCTTCATGAACTCGCTGACCGTCACTATCCCGGCGACCGTCATCCCGATCCTCATCGCCGCCTTTGCGGCTTACGCTCTGGCCTGGATGCGCTTTCCCGGGCGCGCGCTTCTGATCGCGGTCATCATCGGCCTGCTGGTGGTGCCGCTGCAGATGTCGCTGATCCCGCTGTTGAAGCTCTATAACGGCGTCGGCGCCTTCTTCGGCGTGCCCTCCAAGACCTATCTCGGCATCTGGCTGGCGCATACCGGCTTCGGACTGCCCTTCGCCATCTACCTCTTGCGGAGCTACATTGCCGGCCTGCCGCGCGAGATCATGGAATCGGCGCGCATCGACGGCGCCAGCGATTTCGAGATATTCGTCAAGATCGTGCTGCCGCTGTCATTTCCCGTGCTGGCGTCCTTCGCCATCTTCCAGTTCCTGTGGGTATGGAACGATCTCCTGGTGGCGATGGTTTTCCTTGGCACGGAGGCGGATCAGATCGTGCTGACCGCCAAGCTCAATGCCTTGCTCGGCTCGCGTGGCGGCGACTGGGAGATCCTGACGACGTCGGCTTTCGTGACCATCATCGTGCCGCTGATCGTGTTCTTCTCTTTGCAGCGCTATTTCGTCCGCGGGCTGCTCGCAGGCTCGGTGAAAGGAGGCTGAAACCATGCAATCCGCTTTGAAAGCCAGTTCGAGGCCCGATCTCGCCGTCGATAGCGACTGGTGGCGAGGTGCCGTGATCTACCAGATCTATCCGCGCAGCTACCAGGACTCGAATGGCGACGGCATCGGCGACCTCAAGGGGATCATCGGGCGGCTGCCCTATATCGCCGCGCTCGGCGCGGACGCCATCTGGATCTCGCCCTTCTTCAAATCGCCGATGAAGGATTTCGGCTACGACGTCTCGGATTACTGCGACGTCGACCCGATGTTCGGCACGCTGGCCGATTTCGACGCGCTGACGGCGGAGGCGCACAGGCTGGGGCTGAAGGTGATGATCGACGAGGTGCTGTCGCACACCGCCGACATCCATCCCTGGTTCAGGGAAAGCCGATCGAACCGCAGTAATCCGAAAGCCGACTGGTACGTCTGGGCCGATCCCAGGCCGGACGGCACGCCGCCCAACAACTGGCTGTCGATCTTCGGCGGATCGGCCTGGCAATGGGACACCAGCCGCCAGCAATACTACCTGCACAACTTTCTCGCGGAACAGCCGGACCTCAATTTCCACAACGGCGAAGTCCAGGACGCGCTGCTCGACGTGACCCGCTTCTGGCTGGAGCGCGGTGTCGACGGGTTCCGCCTCGACACCATCAATTTCTACTTCCACAGCCAGGGGCTGGAAAACAACCCGCCGCTGCCGCCGGAGCAGCGCAACGACCAGACCGCACCCGCGGTCAATCCCTACAACTACCAAGACCACATCTACGACAAGAGCCGTCCGGAGAACCTCGGCTTCCTCGAACGCTTCCGCGCCCTGCTCGACGAATATCCGGCAACGGCCGCGGTCGGCGAGGTCGGCGATTCACAGCGCGGACTGGACGTTGTCGCGGCCTATACAGCCGGCGGCAAGCGCGTGCACATGTGCTATTCCTTCGACTTCCTGGCGCCGGAAAAGATCAGCGCCGCCAAGGTCCGTTCGGTGCTGGAAACCTTTGGCAAGGTTGCCAGCGACGGCTGGTCGTGTTGGGCCTTCTCCAACCATGACGTGATGCGCCCGGCCTCGCGCTGGGCCGCCAACGAAGCCGACCCGACCGCGTATCTCAAGGTTATCTCGGCATTGCTGATGTCCTTGCGCGGCTCGGTCTGCATCTATCAGGGCGAGGAACTGGGGCTCGGCGAAGCCGAATTGCGGTTCGAGGATCTGCAAGATCCCTACGGCATCCGTTTCTGGCCGGAATTCAAGGGTCGCGACGGCTGCCGCACGCCGATGGTGTGGGACGGCAGCGCCAGGAACGGCGGCTTCTCCCAGGCAAAGCCGTGGCTGCCGGTGCCGGCCAAGCACCTGTCGCAAGCCGTCAATGTCCAGCAAGGCGACGAGCATTCGCTGCTCGAACACTACCGGCGCTTTCTCGGCTTCCGCCGCGCCCATCCGGCGCTGGCCAAGGGCGATATCAGTTTCATCGAGAGCCAGGGCGACACTGTCGCCTTCACGCGCCGCGCCGGCAACGAGCAGATCGTCTGCGTCTTCAACCTGGGATCCGGGCCAGCGGAGGTTGACCTTGGCGGTCGATCGCTGCAACCTTTGCCCGGACACGGATTTTCGGGACAGCAGAGCTCCGGCTCCATCCGCCTCGGCGGCTACGGCGCCTGGTTCGGGCGCATCGACTGAATTCTAGGGACCACTGGAGGGAAACATGGCCGATGTCACGCTGAGGCAAGTGAAGAAATCATACGGCAATCTCAACATTCTGCACGGCATCGACCTCGACATCAAATCGGGCGAGTTCATCGTCTTCGTCGGGCCGTCGGGTTGCGGCAAGTCGACATTGCTGCGCTCGATCGCAGGGCTCGAGGAGATCACCTCGGGCGAGCTCAGAATAGCCGGCGAGGTGGTCAACGACGTGCCGCCGTCGAAACGCGGCATCGCCATGGTGTTCCAGTCCTACGCGCTCTATCCGCATATGACGGTCTACGACAACATGGCGTTTTCGATGAAGATCGGCAAGGAAAGCAAGGCCGAGATAGACAAGCGCGTGCGCCAGGCGGCAGAGATCCTGCAGCTGACCAACTATCTCGACCGCCTCCCCAAGGCGATGTCGGGCGGCCAGCGCCAGCGCGTGGCCATCGGCCGCGCCATCGTGCGCAACCCGAAGGTGTTCCTGTTCGACGAACCGCTGTCGAACCTCGACGCCGCGCTGCGCGTCGCCACCCGCATCGAGATCGCCAAGCTCAAGGAATCGATGCCCAACACCACCATGATCTATGTCACCCACGACCAGGTCGAGGCGATGACGCTGGCCGACCGCATCGTGGTGCTGAAGGAGGGCCATATCGAGCAGGTCGGCACGCCGATGGAACTCTACAAGAAACCCGGCAATCTGTTCGTTGCCCAGTTCATCGGCTCGCCGGCCATGAACATCCTGCCGGCGACCATCGACAAATCGGGCAATCCGACCGTCATCAGTCATGTCGGCGGCCGCAAGGCTACGGTGCCGATCGCGACGCCGGCCTCGGCCAAGGGCGCGTCGGTGAGCTTCGGCGTGCGGCCGGAGGACCTGACGATCGCCGGCGGCACGGACTATCTGTTCGAAGGAACGGTGGATTATGTCGAGCAGCTCGGCGAGGTGCAACTCGTCTATGTCGACATCGGCCGCGCCGACCTGCCGCTGGTGACCAAGCTGCCGGGCAATGTCGAGGTCAAGCGCGGGGCGACACTGCGGCTGAGCGCCGACGCCGGAGACCTTCATATCTTCGACGCGGATGGACGATCCTTCGCGCTGCACGAGACGGAAGCGAAAGCGGCCTGAGAGCAGGCCATGAATTAATTGCCGGTCACGCAAAAACAGGAGCGGGGGGGGGGGGGGGGGGGGG
>NZ_JAIUIS010000022.1:0-72086 GCF_020165765.1 Mesorhizobium sp. B264B1B | reverse complement strand
CTCCAAAACCCCTTCGGGCCAAAAGTGTTACCCATGTCTCCGGTATAAACCGTAACCTATGTGTCCGGAACGGACCCAGTTTTTACTGGCGCACCCGACAGGATTCGAACCTGTG
Organism: Mesorhizobium sp. B264B1B; assembly: GCF_020165765.1. Classification (NCBI taxonomy): domain Bacteria; kingdom Pseudomonadati; phylum Pseudomonadota; class Alphaproteobacteria; order Hyphomicrobiales; family Phyllobacteriaceae; genus Mesorhizobium; species Mesorhizobium sp. B264B1B. Next base: position 71,971 of record NZ_JAIUIS010000022.1, on the reverse strand, counting down.
ACCTCTGCCTTCGGAGGGCAGCGCTCTATCCAGCTGAGCTACGGGTGCTTCCCGGCGGGCCGGAAAACGAACCGGGTGAACCGGCAAGTCACGGCTTCTTAGCGGAAGCGGGCGCGGGCTTCAACGGGCAATTGGAGTTCGGCCGCATCCAACGGCACGCCGGAAACCTGGGCGGCTTAGCTGATCGGCACCCCGCGCAAAATTGCTGCCGCCGTCAGCCTCTCATGAACGCCGTTGATCGCCGGAGCGATCATGTAGCCACTATCCAGATCTCCAATCATTACAGACAGCTCGCGCGGGGCAGCCAACCAGTGCAATCCGATGAGCCCGCAGATGATCGCGTCAACCTTGTCCTGGTCGGCCTTTTTCGGCGATCTCAGCGCTGAATGTGCCGTGCACCATTGTTCCAGTTGGTCGAGCGCTCTTAGCGTTCCGAATTGATGGATTGTCGAGCCAACCGCCTGCCAGTCCTCCTCCCTAAAGCGTTTTCGTCTCGTTGGATTGTACTTGGGAGCACCAAGTCGGCGGCAGAATGCCCGGTCAATAGTTGCCAGCGCCAGCGCAGGAAAGACTTCGATGAGGAAGAGCCCGGTCGAAGCGGTTCGGGCTAAATCCGGGTCTTCGATAGCTCCAAGATCCCTCTTGAAGCGCCAGATCGGAGCCGTGTCGTCAAACATTCCCAGTTTCGAGCGGTTGGCCGGCTGCACGCCTCCGCCAATCCAGGAGATAAGTGCGCCGGCAACCTTGTCGACCGGGCGCGAGCCGCTGGTGTTTGGCACGATGGTCGGTTGGTCGAGCGCCACCAAGCATTTATCGGTGTCCGAACGCTCTCCTCGAATTATTTCAAGTGCGTCGCCAAATGACGCGAGCCGAGGCTCGAGGTACAGCCGTGCTCCCAGTCCATCGATACGGATAACGCAAATCGCGCCAGGCGCCTTGGGGCTATCTGTCCAGGCCGAGTCAAAGCCAACAACTGAAATGGAGCAGGTACTCAAGTCGGGTTTCATCTCGTCTTCGCCACCCCTCACCCGCCCGCCTCGCTCTTCACCGCCCGCCTCCTCACTCCCCTTGCCGCCCTCTTCGCCTTCTTCGCGCCGGTCAGCTCGTGCATGGCGTCGAGCTGCATCTGCTGCATCTCGGCCAGGCGCGTCCATTGGCGCGAGATGAGGTAGTCGAGTTTTTCGTGCAAATGGCGCACTTCGAGCTCGGCCTTGAGGTTGACGCGGTAGTCGTTGAAGGAGCGCAGGCGGTCTTTCACCTCCTGGCGCTTCTGGCTCATCATGATGATGGGCGCCTGGATGGCGGCGATGCAGGAAAGCAGCAGGTTGAGCAGGATGAAGGGGTAGGGATCGAAGGCGCGGTTCAAGCCCTCGAACAGATTGATGGCGATCCACACCAGGAGCACGCCGGCGAACGAGATCAGGAACCACCAGCTGCCGCCGAAGGCCGCCATGTTGTCGGAGACGCGGTCGGCGAAGGAGCGGTGCTCCTCGAACTCCTCTTCCGAGTTTTCCGAAATCGTGTCCTGCCGGGCGATCGATTCCACCACCTGGCGGTCGAGCTCGGAGAATTCGCCGTGTTCCTGCTGGAGCAGCTCCTCCATGTAGCGCATGCGGTAGCGGCCGAGCTCCTCGCGGCTGATGCGGGCGCCATGCGGCAGGTCCGGATGGTCGGAGCGGATGCGGTCGGCCAGGCTCGGGCGCAAATCGTCGATGCGCACCAGGTCGCGCTTGCGGAATTTGCGGCCCGAGATCGCCGACGGTCTTTTCTTGGGCTTGGCCCGCGAGGCTCCGGGCAAGGCGGGCTCGGAGTCCGGCACCTCCGGCGTGTCGAAATGCTCGTCCGAAACCCCATGCAGGTCCTCTCCGGTGGTCGGCGCCTCGAAATATTCGCCGCCGCTGTCATTGTCCGCCGCCTGCTGCTCGGACGCCTTGGGGAGAGTGCTCATGATGCGGGCTCCTGCTGTGGTGGAAGACGATAGACCGACGGGGCGATGCTTAGCCAGCATCGCGGCGACTTGGCATGCCTATGCCACGCCTTGCGGACGATTGCGTGACAGGAAGGGGCAGCGGGCCGCCTTTCGGGGCTCGCCTGGTAGAGAGACATTCGAGGTTGGCGGCGGCTCTGTGAAATCGTCATCAACCGCTGAGGAACCATAACGGGGGCGAAGCTCCGTCGCGGAGCCTGGATCCATTCCGTGGCATTGGCCGCAGTGGAGCAGAATTGCGAACCGTTGCGGCGCCTGCCGAGTCGCGGCATGGGTCCTCGCGCCGCGTCGCTGCGCTCCTTGCTCCGCCCGTGGATGACGAAGTGATTGGCTGGTGCCCTGGGCGACGGTAATAAAAACCCGCCTTGCGGCGGGTGGCTGGCGCAAATCAGCACCATAGCGAGAAGAGTAGCATAGTTGCCTTCACCCTGTCAAGAAAAAATTCCTATCGGGTCAGTCGACGCCATCGCCCGCTTTCGAGCGACTGCGCCGCCCCTCACTGTCCTGCCGGACATCTCTCCCCGTAGAACGGGGGAGAGAGGGGCTGTTATCGCCGGTTTCGCCCATCACCAACGCTGCAAAAAGGGTGCCGAGGTTGCGGCCAGCCCCTTCTCCCCGTCACTATACGGGGAGAAGTGCCTGGCAGGGCGATGAGGGGCGGCACTGACTTCGATAGTTGAGCAAGCTGGTCCGAAGCGAGGCAGCCCCGCAGCTCGCCCGCTCACTGCTGTTCGGCGTACATCACCCTGGTCGGGGCGTCGGCAACCGCCGGCGATAGGTTGCGCTGGATCAGCGCCTCGACATGGTCGTTACGCTGGCGGGCGCTGTCGGCGCCCATCACCACCACGATCAGCTGGCGGCCGTCGGCTTCGTAGGAGGTGACGATGTTGAAGCCGGAAGCCCTGATATAGCCGGTCTTGATGCCGTTCACGCCGCGCACGCGGCCGAGCATGTCGTTGTGGCCGCGCACCAGCCGGCCGCGGAACATGAAGTCGCTTTCGGAAAAATAGTGGAAATGCTGGGGGAAGCGCTGGTGCAGCGCCATGCCGAGCACCGCCATGTCGCGCGCGCTGGTGACCTGGCCGTCGTCGGGCAGGCCCGAGGCGTTGCGGAAAACGGTGCTGGTCATGCCAAGCTGGCGCGCCTTCGACGTCATCATGGCGGCGAACTCGTCCTCCGAGCCGCCGAGATATTCGCCCACCGCCACCGCCACGTCATTGGCCGACTTGACGACGATGGCGCGGATGGCGGAATCGACGTCGATCGTTTCCCCGCGCCGGAAGCGCATCTTGGTCGGCGGCTGCGAGGCGGCGTGGTCGGAGACCGGGATCTGCGTTTCCTTGGAGACGCGGCCGCTCTCCATCGCCTCGAACAGGAGGTAGAGCGTCATCATCTTGGTCAGCGAGGCCGGATAGCGCTGGGCCCTCGAATTGACCTCGAACAGCTGCTTTCCGCTTCTGATATCGACGACGATGGCCGCGTATTTCTGCGGCGGCGCCGGCACGGCGAGCACAGAGTCCGGCGGTGTCGTGGTCGAGCAGCCCGCAGCCATCAGCAACAGGCCAAGGGCGACGAAAAGTCTCTGGACGAGCGGAAGGCGACGCTGGTTGGACAAGGGCAAGTCTGTTCGGGTCAGGCTGTTGCTGAGATGCGGCGAAGCTAACGTAACCCGCCGGCTGCGTCCATTTGGTTAATAGCGGTAGCCCCAGCTTTGTCTGCTTTCGCAAGCTTGCGTTCCAAGGTGATGCAAAATGCCGGTCGCGGCGCTTGCGCAACCGGCGGCGAAGGGTTCTTGTTGCGCCTTCGGATTCGATGAGAGCGCAATGGATACGGTCACCCTCAAGGCACGCGGCATTTCGGTTTCGCTGGACACCACGGTCGGCCATATCGCCGACATGGTGGTCGAGGATGGCGGGCGCCGGCTGCGGCCGCTGCACCGCGCACCCTGGGTCGGCGCGCCACGCGAGACGCTGCCGGCCGACCTGCCCGAGGGCACGGTGCGGCTGTCCGGCGATTTCCTGTGCGCGCCGTTTTCGCGCAGCGACGTCGAGGAAGCGCCGCTGCATGGCTGGCCAGCCAACAGCGCCTGGGACGTCACCGAAAGCAGCGCCGTGGACGGCGGCTGGCGAGCCGTTTTCCGGCTGCGCCGCAAGGTCATGGGCGCGACAGTCGACAAGATCCTGACGCTGCGCGACGGCCATGCCTTTCTCTACCAGGAACATGTATTTTCCGGCGGCCACGGCGCGATCTCCGTCGCCCATCATCCGATGACGGCGATGACGGATGGCGGCCGGCTGGCCTTTTCGCCAAAACGCTTCGCCGCCTCGCCCGCCGATCCGCTGGAGCCCGATCCCACGCGCGGCCGCTTCCTGCTCGCCTATCCCGGACGCAGCAGCGATCTCGGCCGTTTTCCCGCCGCCGGCGGCGGCACGCTCGACCTGACGGATTACCGCATGGACGACCGGCGCGAGGATTTTGTCACGCTGGTCGAGGGCGATCATGGCGGGCCGGGCTGGACGGCCCTGGCGCGCCGGGCCGAGGACGATCTGGTTCTGGTGCTGAAGAACCCGGCGGAGTTGCCGGTCACCATGCTGTGGTTCAGCAATGGCGGCCGCGACTACGCGCCGTGGAGCGGCCGGCATCTCGGCGTGCTCGGCATCGAGGACGGGCGCACGGCGATAGGCCATGCCGCCTCGATCGGCGACAACTGGCTGACGCGCGAAGGCGTGGCGACGGCGTTCGCGCTCGGCGAAGGCCCCAGCGTCTCCTTCCGCCATGTCATCGGCGCCCTGCCGCTGTCGGGCGGCGAGCCGCCGCAGGAGGTCACCACGGCGGACGGCCGCATGCGGCTCCTGGGCGGAGGCTCGGCGCGGGAGGTGCCGTTCGACAGCGATTTCCTGCGCATCGGGCAGGCCGCGGCTGGTTGAGTGGATGCTTCGAACGTCGGCTTTTGACATTTGACACGGCCCCTTACCCAAAATGCCGGTTTGAAATTTCCGCCGAGTGCCGCCAGAATAACGGTCGCGCCAACCATCAGGGGCAAGCGAGGCCGCCATGTCCGAAATCGCCCATCTCGCCGCCACCATCTTCAAGCGCGCCGGCAAGGCAAAGCGCTTCATCGTCGCCATTGCCGGTCCGCCGGGGGCCGGCAAGTCGACATTGTCGGCCAGCCTGCACGATCTGCTGCCGGAAGGCGCCGTCGAGGTCGTGCCGATGGACGGCTTCCACTATGACGACGTCGTTCTCAACCAGCGCGGGCTGCGCGCGCGAAAGGGCGCGCCGGATACGTTCGACTTCGGCGGCTTCGAGACGCTTCTGAAGCGCATCCGGGCCGGCGAGCCCGACATCGCCATCCCGGTGTTCGACCGCGGCATGGAACTGTCGCGCGCGGCGGCGGCGATCATCGGCGCGGAGACCAAATTCATCCTGGTCGAGGGCAATTACCTGCTGCTCGACGAGGAGCCGTGGTCGCGGCTGGCGCCGCTGTTCGATTTCTCGATCTTCGTCGAGGTGCCGCGCAACGAGCTCGAGCGCCGGCTGATGGAGCGCTGGCACGAACATGGCCGCTCCGAGGAGGATGCGCGCGCCTGGATCGCCTCCAACGACATGCCCAACATCGAACGCGTGCTGGCGCGGCGCCGGGCGGCCGACCTGGTGATTGGTTAACCTGCTTAATTGTCGGTATTTTTCGACGGGAACCTTAAGGGGTTTCGCACCGTTATGGCCGGGAACCGATTGTCCTGCGTAAGGGGATTTTGCAATGGCAACCAAGGCAAGAAAACCCGCGACCGCCAAGACCAGGACGACGAAGACGACGCAGGCGAAAGCCGGCGCTGGTCCGGCGATCGCCGAACGTTCGAAGGACGCAAAGCCCAGCTTCGGCAAGGCCGCGCCTCGGAAGGTCGCGGCCGCGGCCGCAAAGCCGGCCAGCGCGCGCAAGCCGGCCCCAGAGAAATCCGGCGCCGTCCGCACCGTGGCAAGCGTCGCGGCCGGCGCGGTGGTGGCGACGGCACGCGGCGCCGCTTCGCTGGCGGCTTCCGTGATGGGCAAGGGCGGCCCGAAAGCCAAGGCGAAATAGCCCAGCCGGGCCGGCCAAGGCTACGATATCCCGCGCCCCAGGGCGGCCGGGCCGCTTCAGCCCTTTGCCGGGATTGTCAGGCCCTTCTGCACCGCCGGCCGAGCCAGGCCGCGCTCCAGCCATGCCGCCACATGCGCGAAATCATCGAAGCCGACGAGGTCGCGCGCTTCATAGAAGCCGATCAGGTTGCGCACCCAGCCGATGAGCGAGATGTCGGCGATGGTGTAGTCATTGTCCATGATCCATCGGCGGCCCTTCAGCCTGCCGTCGAGAACGCCGAGCAGGCGGCGCGATTCATCGCGGTAGCGCTCCAGCGGCCGCTTGTCGGCGATCTCGCGGCCGGCGAATTTGTGGAAAAAGCCGACCTGGCCGAAGATCGGGCCGACGGCCGCCATCTGGAAGAACACCCACTGGATCGTCTCGTAGCGCCGCGCCGCGTCCGCCGGGACGAGCAGGCCGGTCTTGTCGGCGAGGTAGAGCAGGATGGCGCCGGACTCGAACAGGCCGATCGGCTTGCCGTCGGGACCGTTCGGATCGATGATCGCCGGTATCTTGCCGTTGGGATTGAGCGACAGGAATTCCGGCGTCCAGCTTTCGTTTTTGCCGATGTCCACATAGTGCGGCTCGTAGGCCAGGCCGATCTCTTCCAGGGCGATCGATATCTTCACCCCATTCGGGGTCGTCGCCGAATAGAGCTGGATCCGGTCCGGGTGCCTGGCCGGCCAGCGGGCGGTGATTGGATAGGCGGACAGGTCGGCCATCGAGAACTCCTGGGCGGGGATTTCGCACCGAGCGGCGCGGTCTGGGTGAGGTCGGCAAAGAATTAGGCGCAGGCCCAGGGATGATCAATGCGGCGGCAGACGTTTGGCCGTGCACGCACAGTCAACAAACCGAATGATGCCGGCATCGGGAGCCGGCAGATTGACCTGCCGGGCAGAGCACGATCGCCGGGATCAGATCGCCTTGAAGGCCAGCACCGCATTGGTGCCGCCAAAGGCGAAGCCGTTGCTGATGGCGGCGCGCACCTTGCGCTCGCGCGCGACGTTCGGCGTCACGTCGAGATCGCAATCGGGGTCGGCCTCGCGGAAATTCGCCGTGGGCGGCACCACGCCCTCTCGGATCGCCATCACGCAGGCGATCATCTCCAGCCCGCCCGAGGCGCCAAGGCAATGGGCATGCATCGACTTGGTCGAGGAGACGGAAAGCGAGCGCGCGTGCTCGCCGAAGACGCGCTTGATCGCGGCGGTCTCGATCTGGTCATTGGCCTTGGTGCCGGTGCCGTGCGCATTGAGGTAGTCGATGTCCTCGGGATTCAACCCGGCGTCCGCCAGGCAGAAACGCATCGCCGCTTCCGGCCCTTCTATGGTCGGCGCAACGATGTCGGAGGCATCGGCCGAGAGGCCGGCGCCGACGATTTCGGCGAGGATGTTTGCGCCGCGCGCCACCGCATGATCGTAGCTTTCCAGAACCGCCATGCCGGCGCCTTCGCCCAGCACCAAGCCCTGACGATCGGCCGAAAACGGCCGGCAGGTATCGGGCGACAGCACGCGCAGAGCCTCCCACCCCTTCAGCACGCCCCAGACCAGCGGCGCCTCGGTGCCGCCGGCGACCATGACGTCGGCGCGGCCGAGCCTGATCTGGTCGACCGCCGATGCGATGGCGTGGTTGGCCGACGAGCAGGCCGAAGTGACGCCGAACACCGGTCCGCGCAGGCCGAGATGCATGCTGACCTGGCCGGCGGCGGCGCCCGGCATGACCTTCGGCACCGTGAAGATGCCGGCGCGATTCTTGCCCTCGATCAGGATGGCGCGATAGTTCTCCTCGACCGTCTCGAAGCCGCAGACGCCGATGCCGATAACGGCACCCATGCGGTAGGTATTGTCCGCATGGGCGGCCAAACCGGACTGCTGTAAGGCTTCGCGGGCGGCAATCACCGCCAACAGGCTGAAACGGTCCATCGACACCAGCTGCTTGCGCTCGATGCCATGGTCGGGCAGCGCCTTGATCTCGCAGCCGATCTTGACCTTCAAATCGTGCAGGAACGGGTTATCGATGGGGCCGATCGCCGAGCGGCCGGCGCGCATCTCGGTCCAGATCGCCGGCACGTCGGTGCCAAGCCCGCACAAACCGCCGATGCCGGTAATGACGACGCGCTTGTGCATCCGGTCAGGCTTTTTTCGCGATCAGCGCGCGAACGGCCTCGACCATGTCGCCAACATTCTTCAGGTTGCTCCAGGCATCGACCGTGTTCATCTCGATCTCGATGCCATACTGCTCCTCGAGATCGAAGATGATCTCGGTCAGTTCCAGCGAATGGATGCCGAGCGCCGTCAATTCGGTGCTGGTGGTGATCTCCTCGCCGCCCGGCTCGGCATGAGCCTTGATCTTTTCGATGATTTCGGTCGCCAGTTGGTCAGCCATTCGGTTTCTTCCCCACTTTGTCGTTTCCCGACGCCAACTGAACAGCGCCTTTTTGTCCTCGATATCAGGCCGCGACCGTCGCCTTGGACCCCCGCCAGGCGTCGCATGAGCGTACCAAGGTGGCTCCCTCTATAGAAACGGAAACGCCATCAAGCAACAAGCTATATATCGACAAAACCGCCGCGGTGCTTAACCTGACGGCGTGGATACGATCGAACATACCGGATTTTCGGCCCCGCCGGCGCAGCGGGCGGCCGGACTGGCGCAGCTCGCCTGCGCCAGTCAAGACGGCCGCACACGGCTGCGCCGCCTCTATCAGGACGGTTCCGCCAAGATAAGGATGCCGGCCGTTTCCGGCGGCCCGCTGGAAGCCGTGCTGATCAACACCGCGGGCGGGCTGACCGGAGGCGACCGCCTCGGCTGGGAGATCGACGTCGGCGCGCATGCCAGCGCCACGATAACGACGCAGGCCTGCGAGAAAATCTATCGCGCCGCTTCCGACCGGGCCGAAGTCAGCGTCCGGCTAACGGTCGGCGAAAACGGCCGCGTCGCCTGGCTGCCGCAGGAGACCATCGTTTTCGACCGATCGGCCTTTGCCCGCACGCTCGACCTTGATCTTGCCGCCGGCGCCGAGGCGCTGGTGCTGGAAGCCACCGTCTTCGGCCGGACGGCGATGGGCGAACGCGCGGTCCAGGGCGGCTTTCACGACCGCTGGCGCGTCCGCCGGGGCGGGGCTCTCATCCATGCCGAGGATTTCCGCATCGGGCCCGACATCGCCGCGACCCTGGCGCGCCCACCGATTGCCGGCGGCGCCGTCGCCATGGCGACGGTGCTATTGATCTCGCCGCGGGCGGAAGCGCTTCTCGATCCGGTTCGGGAGATCATCGGCGGCCAGGGCGGCGCCAGCACCTGGAGCGTGCAGGAATCTGGCAAGCTTCTTGCGAGGCTGTATGCCGGCGACGGCTACCGGCTGCGCCAGCATCTGGTTCCGCTCGTCGGCTTGCTCAACGGAAAGGCGGGGCTGCCCAAAATATGGTCACTGTGATCGTGTCCGCATCATTTCAGGGAAACGCATGAACCTGACGCCGAGGGAAAAGGACAAGCTGCTGATAGCCATGGCGGCGGTCGTGGCGCGCAAGCGTCTGGAGCGCGGGGTCAAGCTCAATCATCCGGAGGCGATCGCGCTGATCACCGACTTCGTCGTCGAAGGCGCCCGCGACGGCCGTCCCGTCGCCGAGCTGATGGAAGCCGGCGCCTACGTCGTCAGCCGCGCCCAGGTGATGGAAGGCATCGCCGAGATGATCCATGACGTGCAGGTGGAAGCGACGTTCCCCGACGGCACCAAGCTGGTGACCGTGCATGAGCCGATACGGTGAGGAGACAGATATGCTTGAGCTGCGCCCGAACTGCGAATGCTGCGACAAGGACCTGCCGCCGGAAGCGACGGATGCGCTAATCTGCACCTTCGAATGCACCTTCTGCGCCGATTGCGTGGAAGACGTGCTCGGCGGCGTCTGCCCCAATTGCGGCGGCAATTTTTCGGCACGGCCGATCCGTCCGGCGGCAATGCTGAAGAAACATCCGGCGTCGACCAAGCGCGTCCTCAAAGCCGAGGGCTGTGGCCCGCGCGAGGCCGCGTGAACGCCAGACGATCCTGATAGGCCAGACGATCCCGATAGGAAAGACGCACCGATGATCTCAGCACAGATGAAACGCACAGCCCTCTCGGCGACCCTGCTCATGGCAGCCGCCATGCCCGCCTACGCCCATGTCGGGGCCGGCACGACCTCCTCCGTCGCGGCCGGCTTCATGCATCCGCTCTCCGGCCTCGACCACATGACGGTGATGGTCGCGATCGGCCTGTGGGCGGCACAGAAAGGCGGCAAGGCGGTGTGGGCATGGCCGGCGGCCTTTGTGGGCGTCATGCTGGCCGGTGGCGCGCTCGGCATGCTGCATGTGCCGCTGCCCTTCGTCGAGCCGGGCATATTGGCGTCGGTGGTGGCGCTCGGATTGTTCGTGGCGCTGGCAGTCGATCTTCCTGTCACGGCCGGCGTCGCCATCATCGGCGTGTTCGCGCTGTTTCATGGTCACGCCCATGGCACCGAAGTACCGGAAAATGCCGCAGGGCTTGAATATATGGCCGGCTTTGCCGTCGCCACGGCGCTGCTGCACGCCGCCGGCATCGCCGCCGGGCTTGGCCTCGGCAGGCGGTTTCGCGTGCTCATGCAGGCCGCTGGTGCCGCCTGCACGGCGATTGGGCTCGGCCTCGTCCTCGGCGCCGTGTGACGAACGATGATCCCGGGTGAAATCATTCCCGCCGACGGCGACATCGACCTGAACAAAGGCCTGCCGACGGTTACGCTCAAAGTGGCCAACAGCGGCGACCGGCCAATCCAGGTCGGCAGCCACTATCATTTCTTCGAGACCAATGAGGGCTTGAAATTCGACCGCGAACAGGCGCGCGGCATGCGCCTCGACATCGCCGCCGGCACCGCCATGCGCTTCGAGCCCGGACAGGAGCGCGACGTCACGCTGGTGCCGCTGGGCGGCAAGCGCGAGGTCTATGGCTTTCAGCAGAAGGTGATGGGCAGGCTGTGAGGCCGAGGGCGTCTCATGCGCGGCGTGCAAAGAGGGCAAAGGGCTTTCGGGCGAGTACGAAAGCGAGTTGTGCCCTCGGCTCAATCGGACGGCTTGGCCGCCGCATAGATGACGATCTTTCCGGGGTCGTCGAATTCCACGGCGAGAACGTCCTGCGCAAGCACGCGTCGCGAGTCGATGGCGTTGAACAGCAGCGCGTTGGCCTCGATCTCCTTGCGCAGCTCCGCAATGTCGTCCTGATGCTGCTTGACCTTGGTCTCGATCGCCGGCGGCGGACCGCCTTCGGTGCGCGCGGCATCGGTCAGGAACACGATATCGACCTTGTCGAGCTTGGATGTCTTGCGCACCGTGCCGATGTTTTCACGTGTCCGGTCGATCGCCCTGGCAACTTTGCCCGCTTCGGCATCGCTCCTGGTTTCTTCCTGCTTGACGTCCGAGCCGATGATCCGGTTGACGGTCTCGGGGCTTTCGAGCCCTTGTGCGTGAAGGGAGGCTCCGGGGCTGCCCGCCGCCAGGAATGCCATGGAGGCGAAGGCATAGAGCCGTCTCTTGCCGGGGTTGGTCGCCATCGCTCGCTCCTGGACGGGTTCGTTTCGCGGCGCCGTTCAGCGCCGATGAAACGAAACGGCTCCTGGCCGGCCAAGGTTCCCTTCCAGATAGCGCGGCGGACCGGACGACGGCCCGCCGCGCAGGCGCGCCGTCAGCTCGCCTTCTTGGTGATCAGGGTCAGGGCGCCGTTGGGCTCCATGCTGGCCGCGACCACCTGCGCCGAGGTCATTCCCTTGGCCTCGAGGGCGGATTTGACCTTGGGCGTGGCATCGATCGAGCTGCGCAGCTTCTGCAGGCCGGCATCGCCGCGCTGGGCGATCACCTGGTTGACCTGCGTCTGGGTGTCCTTCGGCAGTTCGGTGATGTCGACGATGTTGACGCTCTGGATCGTCGGCGCGGCCTGCTGCCCGCCGGGGGCGGGCGCGGCCGGCGCTGCCGGAGCGGGCTGCTGCTGGGCACTGGCGGCACCCGCCAGCATCAGGGTGGCGGCAGCGGCGAGAACTATCGTTTTGCGCATGGATTTTCCTTCCATCGATTTGGCAAACGGTCGTTTTGGGGTGACCCTCCAACCTCAACCGCCAAATGGGATCAGAAGGTGTCGACCAGCGGGTCATTGCGTGACCATTGGATGGCAGCAATGTGCAGCCCGGTTTCACCAGCACCGCAATTCGGGAGCAATCACTGATGGCCAGAATAACCCGCGCCGCCTATGCGCAGATGTACGGGCCGACGGTCGGCGACAGGGTGAGGCTTGCCGATACCGAACTCTTCGTCGAGGTCGAGAGGGATTTCACCATTCATGGCGAGGAGGTGAAATTCGGCGGCGGCAAGGTCATCCGCGACGGCATGGGCCAGAGCCAGGTTTCCCGCGCTGAAGGAGCGGTCGACACCGTCATCACCAATGCGCTGGTGATCGACGCCAGCGCCGGCATCTTCAAGGCCGATATCGGCCTCAGGGACGGCCGCATCGCGGCAATCGGCAAGGCCGGCAACCCGGACACACAGGATGGCGTCACCATCATCATCGGCCCCGGCACCGAGATCATCGCCGGCGAATGCAAGATCCTTACCGCGGGCGGCTTCGACGCGCATATCCATTTCATCTGTCCGCAGCAGATCGAGGAAGCGCTGATGTCGGGCATCACCACGATGCTCGGCGGCGGCACCGGCCCGGCGCACGGAACGCTCGCCACCACCTGCACGCCCGGGCCATGGCACATGGCGCGCATGATCCAGTCCTTCGATGCGTTCCCGATGAATATCGGCCTGTCGGGCAAGGGCAACGCTTCCCTGCCCGCGGCGCTCGAGGAGATGGTGCTGGGCGGCGCCTGCTCGCTGAAGCTGCACGAGGACTGGGGCACGACGCCGGCCGCGATCGACTGCTGCCTGTCGGTCGCCGACGACCATGACGTTCAGGTGATGATCCACACCGACACGCTCAACGAGAGCGGCTTCGTCGAGAACACGGTGGCGGCGATCAAGGGCCGCACCATCCACGCCTTCCACACCGAAGGCGCGGGCGGCGGGCATGCGCCCGACATCATCAAGGTCTGCGGCCTGCCCAACGTCATCCCGTCCTCGACCAACCCGACGCGGCCCTACACGGTCAACACGCTGGCCGAGCATCTCGACATGCTGATGGTCTGCCATCATCTGTCGCCGTCGATCCCGGAAGACATCGCCTTCGCCGAAAGCCGCATCCGCAAGGAGACCATCGCGGCGGAGGACATTCTGCACGACATCGGTGCCTTCTCGATCATCTCCTCGGATTCACAAGCGATGGGCCGCGTCGGCGAAGTGGCGATCCGGACCTGGCAGACCGCCGACAAGATGAAGCGCCAGCGCGGTTCGCTGCCGCAGGAGACCGGCAACAACGACAATTTCCGCGTCCGCCGCTATATCGCGAAATACACGATCAACCCTGCCATCGCGCATGGATTGTCCAGGGACATCGGCTCGGTCGCTGTCGGCAAACGCGCCGACCTGGTGCTGTGGAACCCGGCCTTCTTCGGCGTCAAGCCTGATATGGTACTGATCGGCGGCATGATCGCGGCGGCGCCGATGGGCGACCCCAACGCCTCGATCCCGACGCCGCAGCCGATGCACTATCGGCCGATGTTCGGCGCCTATGGCAAGGCGCGCACCAACTCGTCGGTAACCTTCGTCTCGAAGGCGGCACTGGAGTCCGGTCTGCACGGCCGGCTCGGCGTCGACAAGCAGTTCGCCGCGGTCGAAAACACGCGTGGCGGCATCGGCAAGCACTCCATGGTGCTCAACGACGCCACGCCGCATATCGAAGTCGATCCCGAGACTTACGAGGTTCGTGCCGACGGCGAACTCTTGACCTGCGAACCAGCGACCGTGCTGCCGATGGCCCAGCGATATTTTCTGTTTTGATAAGATCGCCGCGAGCCATTGCCCTCGTTAAATGCGGCGGTGAGTGGGTTGTGCCGACTGCCCGAATGGGCCCACTCGTTCTCCGCGGACTTGGAAATTGTGCACTTTGGGAGCAATATCTCCTCAATGAACAAGATATTTCGCAAACAGCAATTGACGCCCTACGAGGCCGACTATGCTCAGTGGTGCGCCGAGCAGGGCGCGTTGCTGCGCGAAGGTCGTCTTTCCGACCTCGATCGTGAGAATGTTGCCGAGGAGATCGAGAGCTTGGGGCGGAGCGACAAAAGGGAAATTGCGAGCAGGCTTGGCACTTTGGTCCTTCACTTGCTGAAATGGGAGTTTCAGTCTGAGCAGCGCAAAACGGGCTGGTTGCTGACAATTCGGGAGCAACGGCTTCGGATTGAGGGCCTGCTTGATGAAAGTCCGAGCCTCAAAAAATATCCTGCGCAGGTGCTCGATCGAGAGTTCAAGATAGCAAGATTAAAGGCATTGGACGAAACAGGCCTGAGAGATCGGGATTTCCCTGTCCATTGCCCCTATGGGATCAAGGAAATCTTGGACGATGATTATTTCCCAGGATCACCGTGGTCTTCAGACAACCTTATGCGCGAATAGACTGATAGTGATGTGTTGACGGACGTTCCATCACCTGGCGAGCATTCGGCATGGCCACCGAAATAGCTTCGCCCCACGACATCTTCCCGCATATCCGCATCGTCATGGGCATGGTGATCGGGCTCGGCGTCGCGCGCCTGTTGTCGGGGGTGGCGCGCATCGTCCAGCATCCCGGCCAGTACCGGCTCTATGCGGTGCATCTGGCCTGGGTCGCTTCGGTGCTGTTGATGCTGGTGCATTTCTGGTGGTGGGAGTTCGGCCTCTACGCCATCGAAACATGGACCTTCGGCAAGTACCTGTTCATCATCTTCTACGCCATCACCCTGTTCCTGCTCTGCGCGCTGCTGTTTCCGGATTCGATGCTCGACTACACCAGCTATGAGGATTTCTTCTATTCGCGCCGCGCCTGGTTCTTCGGCCTGCTGGCCGCGACCTACGTGCTCGACGTGATCGACACGCTGCTGAAGGGGCCGGAGCATTTCGCCCGCTTCGGCAACGAATATCTGTTCCGCACGCCGGTCTTCGTCGCGCTGTGCATCGCCGCGATCCTGGTGCGCGACCGCCGGTTTCACATCGCCTTCGTCGCGGCGGCGCTGATTTACCAGGTATCGTTCATCCTGCGGCTGTTCGACACGATCGTATGACGGCCGCGGATGCTCTAGGCTGACCGGGAAAGGCAGGGTTCAATCATGTACAAGGCCGTCGGATCGCGTGGATCCCGGGTCAGCCGTGTTCTGTGGATGCTCGAAGAACTCGGGCAGGCCTATGAATTCGTCGAAATTCCCCTGCGCTCGCCCGAAGCCTATGCGCTCAATCCCTCGGGCAAGGTGCCGATCCTGATCGACGGCGAGCTGACGCTGACGGATTCGGCGGCGATCTGCGTCTATCTCGCCGATAAGCACGCGGACAAGGGCATGGGCGCCAGTCCCGGCCTCGCAGGCCGCGCCGAAATGGATTCCTGGATGCATTTCGCCCAGTCCGAGCTGGAAGCGCCGTTGTGGAACAAATTGCGCCACCGTTTCCTGCTGCCCAGAGAGGTCCGGGTCGATGTCGGCCCCGCGGTCGCCTACGATTTCGCCTCCGAGGTCAAGGCGCTGGACCGCCGGCTGGGCGACAAGCCTTTCGCGCTCGGCGACCGGTTCTCGGCTGTCGACGTGCTGCTCGGCGACATGGGCGGCTGGGCCAGAGCCGGCCGCTTTCCAATAGAATCCGAACGCGTCAACGCCTATTTCGACCGCGTGCTTTCACGCCCTGCCCGTGCCCGGGCGCAAGCCAATGGCGGAGCCATGAAATGAAGCTCAACCTCAACACCGACTTCACGAAGTTCCCGCGCGCCATCTCGGTGCTGACCTCCGGCAATGCCGGCACCACGGCGCCATCCGGCCGCGCGGTTCTTGCCCATGACGAGCGGCATCTGCGCCGCCGGGCGATCGAATTGTCCGATGGCAGCAAGGTACTGGTTGACCTGCCGGAGCCCGTCACCCTCAACGACGGCGACAGGCTGGTGCTGGAAGACGGCCGCCACGTCGAGATCATCGCGGCGCCGGAGGAGGTCTATGATATCCGCGCCCGCGACGCCGTGCATCTGGCCGAGCTTGCCTGGCATATCGGCAACCGCCATCTCGCGGCGGTGATAGAGGCGGAGCGCATCCTCATCCTGCGCGATCATGTCATCAAGGCGATGCTGGAGGGGCTCGGGGCCACGGTGAGCGAGGTTTCCGAACCGTTCAAGCCGGTGCGGGGCGCGTATTCCGGCGGCCATGACCACGGCCATGCGCACGCCCACAGCCACGCCGAAGCGCACAGCCACGGCGGGTCGCATTCGCACAACCATTCGCACGACCACCATGATCACCACGACTGATCAGCCATCCGGCATCGCCCTGCTGCGATTGATGGCATGGCTGTCGCCGGTCTTTCCGGTCGGCGGCTTTTCCTACAGCCATGGCCTCGAACGCGCCGTGCATGATGGGCTGGTGACCGATGCGGCGGGCCTCGCCGCTTGGCTTGAAACGCTGGTCGAGATGGGCTCCGCCTGGAACGATGCCGTGCTGTTCGCGGAGAGCTGGCGCAACGCCCGCGACGGCGGCGATCTGGCCGAAGTCGCCGCACTGGCCGAGGCGTTGGCCGGGTCGCGCGAGCGCCATGCCGAGACGATGCTGCAAGGTGCTGCTTTCCTGAAGGCCGCGGCGGCGTGGCCCAACCCGGTGCGGGCGCGCCTGCCGGCGGAGTGTGCCTATTGCGTCGCCGTAGGCGCGGTCGCCGGCGGAAACGGCATCGCCTTGCCGGACGCCCTGTCCGCCTTCCTGCAGGCCTTCTTCTCCAATCTCGTCCAGGCTGCAATCCGGCTGGGTGTCATCGGCCAGAGCGACGCCGTGATGCTGCTCGCCAGCTTCGAAGTACTGGCCCTTGCGACGGCCGCCCGCGCATCCCGCTCGACATTGGACGATCTCGGCGGTTGCGCCTTTGTCTCTGATATCGTGGCGATGCAGCACGAAACCCAGTATTCGCGATTGTTCCGCTCATGATCGTCCTTGCCTTCGTCCTCTCATTCGTCCTGCTGGTGATCACCGCGTTGCACGTTTATTGGGGCATTGGCGGGATATGGCCGGGCAAGGATGCGGCGTCCTGCGCGCATGCGGTCGTCGGCTTTCGCGGCGTCGACGAGATGCCGGCGCCGTTCGCCTGCTTTGCCGTCGCCGCCTGCCTGGCGCTGGCAACGCTCTGGCCGATGGCTCTGGAGGGTGTGTTTGCCTCGCCCTTTCCCAGGGAAGGCCTCGCCGCCACCGCGCTGCTGATCGGGCTGGTGTTTCTCGGACGCGGCATTGCCGGCTTCACGCCCCGGTGGCGCCGGCTGGCACCGGAACAGCCTTTCGCGCGGCTCGATAGGAGCCTTTATTCGCCGCTGTGCCTGCTGATCGGGCTCGGCTTCGCAGTTCTCGCCATCACGGAGTTCCCGACATGACGCAGCCCAACGGTCCCCTTCGCATCGGCATTGGCGGCCCCGTCGGTTCGGGCAAGACGACGCTCACCGAGAAACTGTGCAAGGCGCTGCGTGAGGAATTCTCCATCGCCGTCGTCACCAACGACATCTACACAAGGGAAGACGCCATGATGCTGGCGCGGCTGCAGGCGCTGCCGGAAGAGCGCATCGTCGGCGTCGAGACCGGCGGCTGCCCGCACACCGCCATCCGCGAGGACGCCTCGATCAATCTGCAGGCGATCGCGGAGCTCAACCGCAAATTCCCCGATCTCGACATCATCTTCATCGAATCCGGCGGCGACAACCTTGCCGCCACCTTCTCGCCGGATCTCGCCGATCTCACGCTCTATGTCATCTCCGTCTGCCAGGGCGAGGAGATCCCGCGGAAAGGCGGCCCGGCGATCACCCGTTCCGATTTCCTGATCATCAACAAGAGCGACCTGGCGCCCTATGTGAACGTCAATCTCGACGTGATGGAGAGCGACGCCACCCGCATGCGCGGCAAGCGGCCGTTCGGCTTCACCGACCTGTCGCGCGGCAAGGGGTTGCGGGAGGTGATCGATTTCATCGTCGAGCATGGCGGCTTGAGGCTCGGGACCGCCGCAAGCACGGCGGCGTGAGCCGGCTGCACCAACCGAAACCGGTTGCGGGCACAAGCAGGGCACGGCATTGTTCCTAAAACCCGGAGGATTTTTCGATGAGCATCGCCCGCCTGCAAAAGGAACCGCTGACCAACCTGCCCTTCTACGAGGAGCGCGTCGATCTTGCCTGCGCCTTCCGCTGGACGGCGCGGCTCAACATGCACGAGGCGGTGGCCAACCATTTCTCGCTGGCGGTCAACGAGGACGGCACAAAATTCCTGATGAACCCCAATCAGGTGCACTTCTCGCGCATCAAGGCGAGCGACCTTTTGATGATCGACGCCAACGATCCCGAGACGCTGTCCGGCCCGAATGCGCCCGACCCGACGGCGTGGGGCCTGCACGGCGCCATCCACCGCAACGTCCGCCATGCGCGCTGCGTCATGCATGTGCATTCCATCCACGCCACCGTGCTGGCCTCGCTCGCCGATTCTAGGCTGCCGCCGATCGACCAGAATTCGGCGATGTTCTTCAACCGCCACGTCGTCGACGCCCATTATGGCGGTCTGGCCTTCGAGGAAGAGGGCGAGCGCTGCTCGCAGCTCCTGACCGACCCCAAGGTCAAGGTAATGGTGATGGGCAATCACGGCGTGCTGGTCATCGGCGACACGGTGGCCGACGCCTTCAATCGCATGTTCTATTTCGAACGCGCCGCCGAGACCTACATCAAGGCGCTGTGGACAGGGCGGCCGCTACGCACGCTTTCCGACGCCATCGCCGAGAAGGCGGCAAGCGAAATGGACGACTATCCCGGCCAGGCCGAGCGGCATCTCAGCGAGCTGAAGGCGATCCTCGACGAGCAGGAGCCGGTCTACCGGAACTGAGGTTTAAAGCCCCAGTTCAGCCCGCAATTCCTCGGCGCTGTTGATGACCACCGCACCGGGCGGGCCGTCCATCGGTTTTTCCGGCCAGAAGATCGTCTTCATGCCTGCCGCCAGCCCCGCCATGGCGCCCGGCCAGCTGTCGTCGACCGCCACCGCGTGCGCGGGATCGACATCGGCCAGATAGGCGGCGCGCAGGAACGGCTCGGCTTGCGGCTTGCCTTCGCGCACGTCGTTGCGGCTGATGGTCTTCATGCCTGGATAGATCAGGCCGACCATGTGCAGATTGGCGTCGACGATCATGCGGTCGGAATTCGAGACCACGGCTTGCTGCACGCCAAGCGCGCGCAATTCGTTGAAGATCTCGATCGCACCGGGGCGCGGCTTCAATGTCGCGACAAGCGGCAGATAATGCTCGTATTTATGGACGATCCACTCGTCGAAGGGCAGATCCAGGCCGAACTCGTCGCGCATCATCAGGTAGACCGGCCAGGCAGCGACCCCGAGAACGCGCTCATGCAGGTCGGGCGGAGGCTGAAGGCCGA
Source organism: Mesorhizobium sp. B264B1B (assembly GCF_020165765.1). Classification (NCBI taxonomy): domain Bacteria; kingdom Pseudomonadati; phylum Pseudomonadota; class Alphaproteobacteria; order Hyphomicrobiales; family Phyllobacteriaceae; genus Mesorhizobium; species Mesorhizobium sp. B264B1B. The sequence goes on along the minus strand of NZ_JAIUIS010000022.1, from coordinate 52,336 downwards.
CATTGCGCATCGCCGCCACCAGGGCTGCTTCGTGCAGCGGTTCGCTGTCGACCAGCGTGCCGTCCATGTCCCAGAAAACCGCTTTCGGTGTCATGCAACGCTCCTTTTGGCGTTCCCTTAAAGGGTTTACCCCGCGAGATAAACCATCCGGACGGCAGAACGTGCCACCTGTCGGAACGGAAATCCTCCTTTTGCCTGCCGTGGAATCCCCAGGCCGACGATGATCCGGCCGATCCCACGCCCGCATGCGCAAGCAATTGCCCTGGCGATTTGACAATTGCGCAGCGCGCGGTTCCCTGCGAAAGTAGGCGCTACCGGTTCCATGACCGGCGGTTTCGGGAGGCAGGACGTGAATAACCGGCAGGAGGGCGGCAGCAACAGGTTGGACGATGCCGCGCGCGCGGGCTGGCTTTATTACGTTGCCGGCAACACGCAGGACCAGATCGCCGCCACGCTCGGCATCTCGCGGCAGACCGCGCAGCGGCTGGTGTCGCTGGCAGTGTCGGAAGGCCTGATCAAGGTGCGCGTCGACCATCCGATCGCCAACTGCCTCGACCTCGCCGCCCGCCTGAAGTCGCGCTTCGCGCTCGACCTGGTGGAGGTGGTGCCGAGCGACCCGACCTCGTCATCGACGACGATCGGCATCGCCGAGGCGGCGGCAGCGGAAATCGAGAGGCGGCTGAGATCGCCGGCGCCGATCGTGCTGGCGATCGGCACCGGCCGTACGCTGAAGGCGGCGATCGAGCAACTGCCGCCGATGGAGTGCCCGCAGCACAAGGTGGTGTCCCTGACCGGCAATATCTCGCCCGACGGTTCGGCCGCTTTCTACAACGTCATCTTCACCATGGCCGACAGGGTCAAGGCGCGGTCGTTCCCGATGCCGTTGCCGGTCATCGCCTCCTCGCCGCAGGAGCGCGAGATGCTGCTCAGCCAGCCGATGATCCAGCCGACGCTGGCGCTGGCCGCGGAGGCCGACGTCACCTTCGTCGGCATCGGCGACCTCGGCCCGAAGGCGCCGCTCTATGAGGACGGCTTCATCTCCGACGCCGAGCTGAAGGCTTTGCAGAAGGCCGGCGGCGTCGCCGAAATCGTCGGCTGGGTGTTCGATCGCGACGGCCGCATGATCGAGGGCATCACCAACGACCGGGTGTCGTCGGCGGCCCTGCCGTCACGCGAGAAGTCGCTGGTCATCGCGCTCGCCATGGGTGAACGCAAGCTGCCGGGCATCCTGGCGGCCGTGAACCGCCGGCTGGTCAACGGCCTCATCACCGACGAACGAACCGCCGCCGCCCTGCTGGCGAGCGGATGAGCCAAAAGCCTCGAGGCAACATCGATTTGCGATAAAATCCGGGCGGGCTATCCATGCCGTCCGAAGGGGTCGTTGCCGTCGAGGAAGCCAAGGTCCCGCTGCAAGTGCGGTGACAGATCCCTGATGTCGAGATGCGCCTTTTTCCTGGTCGCGAACCAGCCGAATCCGTCCGCAAGCCATGAAATCCAGCGATGATCCGGAGCGGGAGTGCATTTTTGCTGCGCCATGGTCATGATCGTCAACCTTCGCTATCTTCAACCCGAGTGACGGGCTGAGGATGAATGTCGGTCTTGCCGGCCGCCTTTGCCAATCGAACGTCGATAAGGACCCATAAGGAGGCTTTATGCCGGATCTCAGCTCGCGACAGGTTGCGCAGCTTCCGCCGCTGCAGGCGATCCGGGTGTTCGAAGCGGTGGCTCGGCATCTGTCCTTCACCAAAGCGGCCGAGGAACTGGCGATGACGCAGGCAGCGGTCAGCTATCAGATCAAGGTGCTGGAGGAGCGGGTCGGCGCGCCGCTTTTCCTGCGCCGGCCGCGACAGATCGAGCTCACTGAAGCCGGACAGCGCCTGGCGCCGGCGGTCAGCGAGGCCTTCGCCATACTCGGCCAGGCCTATGCGGCGGCGCGCGGCGGGGCGGACGGTCTGCTGTGCGTCACCACGGTGCTGACCTTTGCCTCGAACTGGCTGGCGCATCATCTGGGTTCGTTCCAGATCGCGCATCCCGCCCTTGCCGTGCGGCTCGACACATCGAGCCGCCTGACCGATTTCGCCCGCGAGGATGTCGACCTTGCCATCCGCTCGGGCGGCGGCAAATGGCCGGGACTGGAGGCCTACAAGCTGCTCGACGCCGATTTCACGCCGATGCTGAGCCCCAAGCTCGCCGCGAGCATCGGCGGCGTCAAGGAACCGGCCGATCTGCTCAAGCTGCCTATCCTCGATCCCGGCGACATCTGGTGGACGCAATGGTTCGAGGCCGCGGGCGTGCAAAGCCATGACCTTGCCAAGCGCCCCGGCAGCAGCATGGGCGCGCAGGCCTATGAGGCCAATGCGGCCATCGCAGGCCATGGCGTGGCGATCCTGACCAGGGCGCTGTTCAAGGCGGAACTCGCCGACGGCCGCCTGATCCAGCCCTTCGACCTGGTCGGCGACGACGGCCACGCCTACTGGCTGGTCTATCCGGAGGCGCGCCGCAACGTGCCGAAGATCCGCGCTTTCCGCGACTGGATCCTGGCCGAGATCGCCTGCTGACCGGCTAACTCCAGGATCAAAACCGCGCTCCATCCAGATCACCGTTGTCGCCCGATCCGTGCCTGCGGGACGGCCATTTGCAACGCGCCAGGTCGGCGCTCCTCCATCGAGTGTGCGCTGCACCATCGAATCTGGCTTGACATAATTCATTCTTAATGAGTAATTGCTCACAGCCAAGGCAAATGCTCATCTTGGTCCATGGGAGGAATTTGATGAAACTTCGTACGCTCATCCTGGGCTTGTGCTCGGCCAGCGCGCTCGCGTTCGCGGCACATGCCGAATCCATCACCATCGCCACCGTCAACAATGGCGATATGGTCCGCATGCAGAAGCTGACCGACGACTTCACCAAGGCGAACCCCGACATCCAGCTCAACTGGGTGACGCTGGAAGAGAACGTGCTGCGCGAGCGCGTGACGACCGACATCGCCACCAAGGGCGGCCAGTATGACGTGATGACCATCGGCACCTACGAGGTCCCGATCTGGGCCAAGCAGAGCTGGCTGTTGCCGCTCGACAAGCTCGGCGACGACTACGACGCCAAGGACATCATCCCGGCGATCGCCGGCGGCCTCTCGGTCGACGGCAAGCTCTATGCCGCGCCCTTCTACGGCGAAAGCTCCTTCGTCATGTACCGCAAGGACCTGATGGAGAAGGCAGGGCTGAAGATGCCCGACGCGCCGACCTGGGACTTCATCAAGCAGGCCGCCGACAAGATGACCGACCGCGCCAATGGCGTGAACGGCGTTTGCCTGCGCGGCAAGGCCGGCTGGGGCGAGAACATGGCCTTCCTGACCGCCATGTCGAACTCCTTCGGCGCGCGCTGGTTCGACGAGAACTGGAAGCCGCAATTCGACCAGCCCGAATGGAAGAACACCTTGCAGTTCTATGTCGACCTGATGAAGGCCGACGGGCCGGAGGGCGCGTCTTCCAACGGCTTCAACGAGAATTTGGCGCTGTTCCAGCAGGGCAAGTGCGGCATGTGGATCGACGCCACCGTCGCCGCCTCCTTCGTCTCCGATCCCAAGGCCTCGCAGGTCGCCGACAAGGTCGGTTACGCATTGGCGCCTGACAATGGGCTCGGCAAGCGCGGCAACTGGCTGTGGGCGTGGTCGCTGGCCATTCCCGCCGGCACGCAGAAGGCCGATGCCGCCGAGAAGTTCGTGTCATGGGCAACCAGCAAGCACTATGCAGAACTGGTCGCCTCGAAGGAAGGCTGGGCCAACGTTCCGCCGGGAACGCGCTCCTCGCTCTATGCCAATCCAGAGTACCAGAAGGCGGCTCCGTTCGCCAAGATGACGCTGGACTCCATCAATGCTGCCGACCCGACGCATCCGACCGTCAAGCCGGTGCCCTATGTCGGCGTGCAGTTCGTCGCCATCCCTGAGTTCCAGGGCCTCGGCACCACCGTCGGCCAGCTGTTCTCGGCAGCCCTTGCCGGCCAGTCGAGCGTCGACGACGCGCTGAAGCAGGCCCAGGACGCCGCAACCGCGGCGATGACCGAGGGCGGCTACATACAGTAAGGCTCCTCCCGGTGCCTAAGGCCGGTCGCCGACCATGGCCGGCAACGGCCGCCCGAAACCCAGTTCGGGCGGCCACTTCCGACAGCTCGAGAAAATTCCGTCCGATCCTTGAAGGGTGACCGTCATGGCTACTCAGCAGACCCGTTCGCTTGCCCGTTTCATGATGGCGCCATCCGTCGTCCTGCTGCTCGTCTGGATGGTCGTTCCGCTGGCGCTCACGCTCTGGTTCTCCTTCCAGCAGTACAATCCGCTCAATCCGATCCGCGACGGCTTCGTCGGCTTCTCCAATTACGCGTTGTTCTATTCCAACCCGGCCTTCCTGCAATCGATCCTGAACACGCTGCTGATCGTCGTCAGCGTGCTTGTGATCACCGTGGTCGGAGGCATCCTGCTGGCGCTTTTGATCGACCAGCCGATGTGGGGCCAGGGCATCGTGCGCATCCTCGTCATCTCGCCGTTCTTCGTCATGCCGCCGGTGGCGGCACTGGTCTGGAAGAACATGATCATGCATCCGCAATACGGTGTCTTCGCCGACATAGCGCGGTTCTTTGGCCTCCAGCCCATAGACTGGTTCGGACAATATCCGCTGACCGCCATCATCATCATCGTCGCCTGGCAGTGGCTGCCTTTCGCGACGCTCATTCTTTTGACTTCGCTTCAGTCGCTGGACGGCGAGCAGAAGGAAGCCGCCGAGATGGACGGCGCCGGCTTCATCAGCCGCTTCATCTACCTGACGCTGCCGCACATGTCGCGCGCGATCACCGTCGTCATCCTGATCCAGACGATCTTCCTGCTTTCGGTCTATGCCGAGATCCTCGTGACCACCAATGGCGGCCCGGGATACGCCTCCACCAACCTGCCCTTCCTGGTCTACCAGAAGGCGCTGCTCGAATTCAAAATCGGCCAGGCCTCCGCCGGCGGCATCATCGCGGTCATTCTCGCCAACATCGTCGCCTTCTTCGCCATGCGCGCCGTCGGCAAGAACCTGGACAGATAAAGGGAGGAAAAGATGGCACGCGCAGTCACAACCCGGCACAAGACGATCGCGACGGCTGCCGCCTGGATCGTCGCCCTGCTGATCTTCTTCCCGATCCTCTACACGATCATCACCTCGTTCAAGTCGGAACAGGAGGCGATCCAGGGCTTCAACCTGATCCCGTCCGGGACCTTCGAGAGCTATTCCGAGGTCCAGGCGCAGAACGGCTATTTCAAGTTCTTCCTGAACTCGGTGCTGCTCTCGGTCGGCTCGACCATCCTGGCCCTGCTGGTCGCCATTCCGGCGGCCTGGTCGATGGCGTTCTCGCCGACCAAGCGGACCAAGGACATTTTGATGTGGATGCTGTCCACCAAGATGATGCCGGCGGTGGCCGTACTGTTTCCGATCTACCTGATCTTCCGCGACACCGGCCTGCTCGACAGCCGCATCGGCCTGATGGTGATGCTGATGCTGATCAACCTGCCGATCGTGGTGTGGATGCTCTACACCTATTTCCGCGAAATCCCCGGCGAGATCCTGGAAGCGGCGCGCATGGACGGCGCCTCGCTGTGGAACGAGATCATCTATGTGCTCACACCCATGGCGGTGCCGGGCATCGCCTCGACCATGCTGCTCAACATCATCCTGGCCTGGAACGAAGCGTTCTGGACGATCCGGCTGACCACGACGGAAGCAGCACCCTTGACCGCCTTCATCAGCTCCTTCTCCAGCCCGCAAGGCCTGTTCTGGGCGAAGCTCTCGGCCGCCTCGACGCTGGCGATCGCGCCAATCCTGATCATGGGCTGGTTCAGCCAGAAGCAACTGGTGCGCGGCCTGACCTTCGGTGCGGTGAAGTAGGGGCGCCGTGAAGTAGCAGCGTGCGCCAGGCGGCGGACGGAAATCCACCGGGAGGAAAGCATGGGAAATATCACGCTCAAGAACGTCTCGAAATCCTTCGGCTCGACTTCGATCATTCCTAACATCGATCTCGTCATCGAGGACGGCGAGTTCGTCGTCTTCGTCGGCCCGTCGGGCTGCGGCAAGTCCACGCTGCTGCGCCTGATCGCCGGCCTGGAGGACACCAGCGGCGGCACCATCAACATTGACGGCCGCGACGTCACCGGCGAGGCGCCGGCCAAGCGCAAGCTTGCCATGGTGTTCCAGTCCTATGCGCTTTACCCGCACATGACGGTAGCCAAGAACATCGCCTTCCCACTGAAGATGGCGGGCGAGAACCAGGCGACCATTGACAGGAAGGTGAAGGACGCCGCGCGCGTGCTCAACCTCACCAACTATCTGGAGCGCCGCCCCGGCCAGCTTTCCGGCGGCCAGCGCCAGCGCGTCGCCATCGGCCGCGCCATCGTGCGCCAGCCTTCGGCCTTCCTGTTCGATGAACCCTTGTCCAACCTCGACGCGGCACTGCGCGGCACGATGCGGCTGGAGATCAGCGAACTGCACCACCAGCTCAAGACGACGATGATCTACGTCACCCACGACCAGGTCGAGGCGATGACCATGGCCGACAAGATCGTCGTGCTGAATGCCGGAAATGTCGAGCAGGTCGGCTCGCCGATGGAGCTCTACAAGACGCCGAAAAACCTGTTCGTCGCCGGCTTCATCGGCTCGCCGAAAATGAATCTGATCGAAGGCGCCCCAGCGGCGAAGTACGGCGCCAAGACCATCGGCATCCGGCCCGAGCACATGGCGATCTCGACCACGGCGGGCGATTGGAAGGCAACAGTCGGCGTCGCCGAACACCTGGGATCCGACACCTTCCTGCATGTCCAGGCCGACGGTGTCGGCCCGCTGACGGTGCGCGCCGACGGCGAACTCAGCGTCCACCATGGCGACAGCATTTATCTCACGCCCGACAAGGCCAAGCTGCATCGCTTCGGCCCCGACGGCAAGGCGTTGGCGGCATGAGGCTGAAAGGCAAATCGGCGCTGATCACCGGGTCGGCGCGCGGCATCGGCAAGGCCTTCGCCGAAGCCTATGCCCGTGAGGGCGCCATCGTGGCGATTGCCGACATCGATCTCGAGGCGGCGCAAAAGACGGCCGCCGAGATCGGCGGCAAGGCCTATGCGGTGAAGCTCGACGTCACGGACCAGGCCTCCATCGATGCCGCGGTGCAGGCGGTGGAAACCAGGACCGGCGGCCTGGACATACTGATCAACAACGCCGCTTTGTTCGACCTGGCTCCGATCGTCGACATCACCAAAGCGAGCTACGACAAACTGTTTTCCTTCAACGTCGCAGGCACGCTGTTCATGCTGCAGGCGGCCGCGCGCTCGATGATCACGCGGGGAAAGGGCGGCAGGATCATCAACATGGCGAGCCAGGCCGGGCGGCGCGGCGAAGCGCTGGTCGCGGTCTACTGCGCCAGCAAGGCGGCGGTCATTTCACTGACCCAGTCGGCCGGGCTCGACCTGATCAAGCACGGCATCAACGTCAACGGCATCGCGCCTGGCGTCGTCGACAGCGACATGTGGGACCAGGTCGACGCGCTGTTCGCCAAATACGAAAACCGGCCCAAGGGCGAAAAGAAAAGACTGGTCGGCGAAGGCGTGCCTTACGGCCGCATGGGCAGACCGGAGGACCTCGCCGGCATGGCCGTGTTCCTGGCCAGCGACGAAGCCGAATACATCGTCGCCCAGACCTACAATGTCGATGGCGGCCAGTGGATGAGTTGAGGCGGGGGCGGCCTCTTCTCCCCGTGCCTCCGCGGGGAGAAGAGGCCAACATCAAGATGGCGGCCGCATCGCCTCGGAAGGCATGTGCCGCTCCCTACTCTCTCCCGGTGAAGGGGGACAAGGGTAACGAAGGCCGCAACCCGGCCAAAGGGTAAACAGATGACCGTGAAACTCTCTTCCGCCAATCTCGCCAACCTGCCGGCCAGGGTCGCAGGTCCGAAATACGACCGCGCAGCGCTGAAGGCCGGCATCGTGCATTTCGGCGTCGGCAACTTCCACCGCTCGCACCAGGCCGTCTATCTCGACGAGCTGTTCAATTCGGGCGTCGGCCACGACTGGGCGCTGGTCGGCGCCGGCGTGTTCGAGGGCGAGAAGATCGGCCGCGGCAAACTGGAAGAGCAGGACTGGCTGACGACGGTGGTCGAGCAGGACGAGGGTCATATGAGCGCCCGCGTCACCGGCGCCATGATCGACTTCCTGACGCCGGGCGATGCCGCCGCCATCATCGAACGGCTGGCCGATCCGGCGATCAAGATCGTGTCGCTGACCATCACCGAAGGCGGCTATTTCATCGACCCGGCCTCCGGCGTGTTCAACCCGACGCATCCCGATATCGTCGCCGATGCGCAGCCGGGCGCGACGCCGAAGACCGTGTTCGGCATCATCCTCGCCGGCCTGGTGCGGCGGCGCGGCGACGGCATCGTGCCGTTCACGGTGATGTCCTGCGACAACATTCCCCACAACGGCCATGTCACCTCGGATGGCGTCATCGGGCTGGCCCGCCTGATCGACGAGGATCTGGCGGCCTGGGTCGGCGGCAATGTCGCTTTCCCGAACGCGATGGTCGACCGCATCACGCCGGCCACGTCGGACCGCGAACGCGCGATCCTGGCCAAGGATTTCGGCGTCGAGGACAATTGGCCTGTCTTTTGCGAACCCTTCCGGCAATGGGTGCTGGAAGACCATTTCACCGACGGCCGGCCGCCGCTTGAAAAGGTCGGCGTGCAGTTCGTCAAAGACGTCGCGCCCTACGAGCTGATGAAGATCCGCATCCTCAATGGCGGCCATGCCACCATCGCCTATCCGGCCGGGCTGATGGACATCCATTTCGTGCATGAGGCGATGCAGGAGCCGCTGGTGCGCGGCTTTCTCGACAAGCTCGAGCATGACGAAATCATCCCGACTGTGCCGCCGGTGCCGGACACGGTCCTGGAGGATTATTACCAGCTCATCGAAAAGCGCTTTTCCAACCCCAAGATCGGCGACACGGTGCGCCGGCTCTGTCTCGACGGTTCCAATCGCCAGCCGAAATTCATCATCCCGACCATCGCCGACCGCTTGAAGGCGGGAAAGAGAGTCGCCGGCCTGGCACTTGAATCGGCGCTGTGGTGCCGCTACTGCTTCGGCACGACGGACAGCGGCGCGGTCATCGAGCCCAACGATCCGAACTGGGACCGCGTGCAGGCGACGGCAAAGGCGGCAAAGGACGCGCCCGCCGACTGGCTTGCGATGGAAGACATCTATGGCGATGTCGGGCGCGCCACCGCGTTCGTCGAGGCTTTCGCGCATGCATTGAACCTGCTGTGGACGGATGGCACGCGCGCCACGCTGACGCGCTACCTCGCCGGCAAGCTCTGAAACGGGACCATGGCGCCGGAACTGGTCATTTTCGACTGCGACGGCGTGCTGGTGGACAGCGAGGCGCTGTCGGTCTCGGCACTGCTCGGCATGATCGCGCTTGCCGGCGGCAGTATCGGCGAGGATACGGCCTACGAGCATTTCCTCGGTAAGAGCATGAAAAGCGTGCGCGAGATCCTCGCCCGCGACTTCGGCCTGCCCATCACCGATCAGCACCTGACCACGATGCGCGTCGAATTAATGCGCAAATTCCGCGAGGAGCTGAAGCCGATCGCCGGCGTCAAGGAAGTGCTGCCGAGGCTTGGCTTGCCGTTCTGCGTCGCCTCCTCGGGCACGCTCGACCGCATCCGCTACGCGCTCGACGTCACCGGATTGCTCGGATTGATGGAGCCGCATCTGTTCAGTGCCGGCATGGTGGCCAGGGGCAAGCCGGCGCCCGACCTGTTCCTTCATGCCGCCGCCTCGATGCGGGCGCATCCGCGCAAATGCCTGGTGATCGAGGACAGCCCCGCCGGCGTCGCGGCGGCGCGGGCGGCTGATATGCGCGTGTTCGCCTTCACCGGCGGCGCGCATGCCGGCAACCCTGCCCTGAAAGCGCGGCTTGCGTCGAGTGAGCCGGACTTTATATTCGCTGACATGCTGCAATTGCCCGATCTGATTGCAGGCCTGGGAGCGAGAGACAGAGCATCTTGACGAAACAGTTCGTTTGCGCGGTCGATGTCGGCACCGGGAGCGCCCGCGCGGGCATTCTCGACACCAGTGGCACCTTGCTCGGCCGCGCCGAGCACCCGATCGCCATGCACCAGCCGAAAGCCGATCACGCCGAGCATGATTCTCGCGATATCTGGTCAGCCGTGTGCGCCGCGGTGCGTGCGGCCCGCGAAAAATCCGGTGTTGCCGCCGAGGACATTGCCGGCATTTCCTTCGATGCCACCTGCTCGCTGGTCGTGCGCGACAGGCAAGGCGGCCAGCTCAGCGTTTCGGTGACCGGAGAGGAGCGCTGGGACACCATCGTCTGGCTCGATCACCGCGCCATCGCCGAGGCCGACGAATGCACGGCGAGCGGCCATGAGGTGCTCAACTATATCGGCGGCGTCATGTCGCCGGAAATGGCGACGCCGAAGCTGATGTGGCTGAAGCGAAACCTGCCGAAGACTTGGAATGAAGCCGGCTATCTATTCGACCTTACCGACTTCCTGACCTGGCAGGCGACGGGGTCGCTGGCCCGCTCGCAGTGCACGCTGACCGCCAAATGGACCTATCTGGCGCACCGGGAACCCGCATGGCAGCGCGATTTCTTCGAACTCGTCGGCCTCGGCGACCTCTTCGAGCACGGCAATCTGCCCGAAAGGGCCAGTCCGGTCGGCGCTTACATCGGCTCTTTGAGCGCGCAAGCAGCGGCGGAGCTCGGCCTGACGGAGACATGCCGGGTCGGCGCCGGGGTGATCGATGCCTATGCCGGTGCGCTTGGCGTGCTCGGCGGGTTTGCCGGCGACGAGCGGAATATCGGCCGTCATTTGGCGCTGATCGCCGGCACATCCTCCTGCGTCATGGCGATGTCACCCGATCCGCAGCCCTTCGCCGGGGTCTGGGGGCCATACTACGGCGCCGCGCTACCGAAGCTGTGGCTGTCGGAGGGCGGCCAGTCGGCCACCGGCGCCCTGCTCGACCACATCATCCGCTGGCACGGCGCGGGCGGCGAGCCGAACGCGGCCATGCATGCGAGGATTGCAAGCCGCGTCGCCGAGCTGCGCACGGCGGAGGGCGATGCACTTGCCGGCCGGCTGCATGTGCTGCCCGACTTTCACGGCAACCGCTCGCCGCTCGCCGATCCACATGCGGTCGGCGTGGTCAGCGGCCTTACGCTGGATTCCTCCTTCGACAGCCTGTGCCGGCTTTACTGGCGCACCGCCGTCGGCATCGCGCTCGGCGTGCGCCATGTGCTGGAAGCGCTGAACGAGAATGGCTATCTGATCGACACGCTGCATGTCACCGGCGGCCACACCAAAAACCCGCTCTTGATGGAACTCTATGCCGACGCCACCGGCTGCACGGTGGTCGAGCCGCTGGCGGACGAAGCGGTGTTGCTTGGCACAGGCATGGTGGCGGCGACGGCCGCCGGGCTTTTCCCCGACCTCAACGCGGCCTGTCTGGCCATGCAGCAGGGCGGCAGGACGCGCGCCGCCAACCCGGCCGCCGGCGCCCGCTTCGATCGCGACTACCGGATTTTCCTGGAGATGCACCGGCAACGCCAGGCGCTCGACGCGATCCAGTAGAACGCGCCTTACCGTGTCAACAAGGATAGGCCGGACTTGGCATCGAACAGATGCATATCCGATTCGTCAAACGTATAGCGGACATCGCTGCGGATAGTTGGGCAGACGCGGCTGGGAACGAGTGCGCTGATCTCCTTGCCGCCAAGAGCGAATGTCACCAGTGCATCGTTGCCATGAAACTCGATGAGATCGGCCGTTCCCGCCAGGAAATTTCCGGCGCTGCCGGGGGTCGCGGGCTTGAGATCCGGAGGCCTGATGCCAAGCACCGCCTGCTCGCCATGTTGTAGCTTGAAGCGCGAGCCGTCGAGGGTGAAGACAGTTCCGCCATTGGTCAGCGTCCAGCCATTTTCTTTCCGGGCCACTGTCACATCGATGAAATTCATGTTCGGCGTGCCGATGAAGCCGGCAACGAACAGATTGCCCGGCCGCTCGTAGATTTCCGCCGGCGAGCCGACCTGCTCGATGACGCCGTCCTTTAGCAGCACGATGCGGTCGGCGAGCGTCATCGCTTCGAGCTGGTCATGGGTGACATAGACGGTGGTGGTCTTCAGCGACTGGTGCAGCCGCGCGATCTCGACGCGCATGTGGTTGCGCAGCTTGGCGTCGAGATTGGACAGCGGCTCGTCGAACAGGAAGACTTTCGGCGTCTTGATCATGGCGCGCGCGATCGCCACGCGCTGCTGCTGGCCGCCGGAAAGCTCGGCCGGCTTGCGGCCGAGATAGGGTTCCAGCCCGAGCGTCCTTGACACCGCTTCGACCCGCTTCTGGATCTCGGCCGCCGGCACTTTCTGGCGCCGCAGCCCGAAGGCGATGTTGTCGAAGATCGTCATGTGGGGGTAGAGTGCGTAGTTCTGGAACACCATGGCGATGCCGCGGTCGCCCGGATCGAGATCGTTGACCACCTTGCCGCCGATCGAGACCTCGCCGCCGCTGATGTCCTCCAGCCCCGCCAACATGCGCAGCAAGGTCGACTTGCCACAGCCGGACGGGCCAAGGAACACGACGAACTCGTGCTCCTCGATCGAGAGATTGAGGTCGCGGATGACCGTCGTGGTGCCATAGGCCTTGTCGACATGAGAACAGGTGATCGCGGACATGGTCAGCCCTTTTCGCCGCTGAGCAGGATCTGCAGCTTGACGTCCTGCGGATGCGCTGCCGCCGCCCGCTCGAAAGCCTCGATGCTGTCGGAGAAGGGATAGGTGCCGGTGATCAGCGGCTTGAGATCGACCTTGCCGGAAGCGATGAGCTGCAAAGCGCGGTCGAAAATGTTGGCATAGCGGAACACGGTTTCGATGCGCACTTCCTTCGATATGGCCGCCGGCACGTTGAGCGACACCGGCTCCACCGGCAGCCCGACGAGCACCACCGCGCCGCCGGGGCGCACGACGTCGAACAAATCAGCGAAGGCCTTGGGGCTGCCGCTGGCCTCGAAGACGATGTCCGCACCCCAGCCATCGGTGGCCGCGCGCACCGCATCGACCAGCGGCTGCTCGCCGATGTTGACCGGAACGACGCCGGGATAGCGCCCGGCAATTTCGAGCTTGGGCGCGGAGAAGTCGGAAATCAGCACTTTCGAGCAGCCGCCGGCCAGGGCGGCCAGCGCGATCATGATGCCGATCGGGCCACAGCCGACCACAGCCGCCACGTCACCCGGAACGATGCGCGCGCGCGCCGCCGCCTGCATGCCGATGGCGAAAGGTTCGACCATCGCGCCTTCGGCGAAGGAGACGTTGTCGGGCAGCCTGTAGGTGAACGCCGCCGGATGCACGGCTTGCGGCGCCAGAATGCCGTGCACCGGCGGCGTCGCCCAGAAGGTGACGTCCGGGTCGACATTGTAGATGCCGAGTTTTGTCGCCCGCGACGACAGGTTCGGTACGCCCGGTTCCATGCAGACGCGATCGCCGACCTTCAGCGTCCGGACATTGGCGCCGATCTCGACGATCGTTCCGGACGCTTCGTGGCCGAGCACCATCGGCGCGCGCACGACATAGCTGCCGATGGCGCCATGGGTGTAGTAGTGCACGTCGCTGCCGCAGACGCCGACCGTATGGATGGCGATCCTGACGTCGTCCGGGCCTACGTCGAGCGGCAACGCGATCTCGCGCAGGGCCAGCTCGCCCTTTTTCTCAAGCACCAGTGCCCGCATCGTGTCGTCCTCGCTTCAAGTCTTTTTTTGCCGGAAAACGGAATTCAGGAATCCGCTGAGCACGCCGAGAAACAAAAGCGGCGGCAGCGACAGAAGCACGACCGAGGCGTTCAGGATTCCCCATGGCACGTTCATGCCTTGCTGGGAGAGTTCCGAGGCGACGATCGGCAAGGTCTTGGCGTTGGAGCTCGACAGCATCAGCGCTATCAGGAACTCGTTCCAGACCAGCACGAAACTGAAAGCCACCGCGCCGATCAGCGAGCGCGCCGCGACCGGCAGCGCGATCCTCCAGAACACCGAATAGGCGCCGTAGCCATCGACGAAGGCGGCTTCCTCGACCTCCTTCGGCACGGCCTGGAAGGCGGGAATGGCGAGCCACATGATCACCGAGATGGTGAGCAGGCAATAGGTGACGATCAGCGCGGCGAGCGTGTCGTAAAGCCCGAGCTGCAGCCAGATCACCATCAGCGGAATGGCGACCGCCACCGGCGGTAGGAAGCGAAGCGACAAAACGAAGAACTGGATGTCGCCGGCCCAACGGTTCGGGTAGCGCGCCACCGCGTAAGCCGCCGGTAGGCCGAGCACCACGCCGATCAGCACCGCGCAACCGCAGGCGACGACCGAATTGTAGAGGCCGGTCATGACGCTGTCGCGGCCGACGATATAGCTGATGTTGGCCAGCGTCGGCGTGAACACCAGGCGCGGGACGCGGGTGATGATGTCGACATTGTTCTTCAGCGAATTGAGCGCCGTCCACAGCAACGGAAACACGGCCATGAAGCCGGCAAACGCCAGCACGGTCTTGCCGATCAGGCGGCCGGGTCTCATGCGATATGGTCTCATGCCTGCACCCGCTTCCACAGCATGGTGAAGGTGATGACCGTGGCGATCATCATCAGCACCGCCATCGCCGAGGCGTAGGAGACCTTGCCGGACTCGATGAAGCCTTGCGAGAAGGCGTACATGTCGAGCGTTTCGGTCGCCACGCCCGGACCGCCGCGGGTCATCACATAGATCAGGTCGAAGGAGCGCAGCGACTCGATCATCTTGACGAACATCAGGCTGATCAGCGGCGCCTTGAGCATCGGCAAGGTCACATAGGCGTGGATCTGCCAGCGTTTGGCATGGTCGAGCCGGGCCGCCTCGATCGGCTGCGGCGGCAGCGTTTCCAGGAGCTTCAGCACGATGACGGCGAAGAACAGGCCCCATTGCCAGACGTCGACCGAAGCGACGGCGAACAGCGCCGTCGACGGCTTGGACAGCGGATCGAAGATCAGCCCACCGGTCAGCAGCCGGTAGGGGTAAGTGGCGATGCCGTAGAGCGGATGGTAGGCGAACTTCCAGACGAAGGCCGCCGAGACGCGCGGCAGCAGGACCGGGATGATGAACAGCAGGCAATAGACGTTGCGAAGGCGCGGCGAGGCGACCTCGAACATCAGGACGCCCAGTCCGATGGCGACCGTCATCGTCGCGATAACCGTGACGAATTCCCATTTCACCGACACCCAGACGGCGTTGAGAAAGCGGCGGTCGGCGAACAGGTCGGCGAAGTTCGAGAACCAGACATAGGAATAGGCTGTCGAGCTGAGTTCACGGTTCTGCAGGGCGATGACGACCGCGTAGAGCGTCGGCACCATCGACAGCACCAGAAGGATGGCGAGTGTCGGCACGACGAAGGTGACCGGCAGGGATGAGCGTCGCGGCATCTGTCTAACCTCTGCTGCGTCTCGAATGATTGAGCATGACTGACCTTTCGCGCGAAGGCTGGCTCAAACCGCAATGATGAAACCAAGACCTGCGGCGCACAGGTTCCGGCGCTCCACCGAATGCCGTGGACCGCGCGCCGCAGGGGGAGGATGGCTTATTTCTTCACCAGCTCGTTGGCATAGGCCTCGAGTTCGTTGAGGCCGCCCTTGATGTCGGTGCGGGTACCGGTGACCAATTCCTCGAGGATGATACCCCAGCGGTCGCCGAGATCGGGCCAACGCGGGTCCTGCCAGAAATTGACCGCCGTGACCTTGCCGGTTTCGGCCAGTGCCTGGCCGAGATCGGCGCCGTAAATATCGGCGAATTCCTTGCTGGCCAGAATGCTGGTGCGGTTCAGCTCGCCGAACTGGTGGGCGTCGAGCCGGCGCTTCTCGTTTTCCTTCGATGTTGCCCAGGCGATGAACAGGCCGGCGCATTTCTTCGAGGCGTCGTCGGCATTGGCCTTCGCTGCGATGGCGAGGCCATGGCCGTAACCGCCGCCGGGCAGTGGCGACGGGGGCGGCAGGAAACCTATGTTGCCGACGACCTGCGAGGTCTTCGGGTCGACCGCCATGCCCGACAGCGGCGTCGATTCGACCAGGATCGCGACCTGGCCCGACAGGAAGGCGCCGGTCGATTCATCCCAGCTGCCGGTCTGCGTGCCGGGCGCCGAATCCTTGAACAGTTTCAGGTAGGTCTCGGTCGCCTTGACCGCGGCGTCGGAATTGAAGACCGGCTTGTCGCCGTCGAACCACTGGCCGCCATAGGCCTTGAAGAACGGCATCCAGCGCCAGACATTGGCGCCCGAACCGCGCGCGCCGCGCAGCGCGATGCCATACATGCCCTTGTCCGGATTGGTCAGCTTCGGCACGTCGGCGATCAGCTCGTCGAGCGTCTTCGGCGGCTGGATGCCGGCTGCCTCCAGCACGTCCTTGCGATAGACCATCAGGTCGCCGCCGCCGGTCAGCGGCGCGAACCAGACCTTGCCATCATAGGTGGCGACCTTCTGGCGGCCCGGATCGAAATCGGCATAGTCGTAGTCGGCCGGATAATAATCGCTCAGCGGCACGATCCATTTCGAGGACGCGAACAGCGCGACATTGGCTTCGTCGACATAGTAGACGTTGTAGTTGCCGACCGTGGACGCATCGGCGCGTGATTTTGCGCGGCGGTCGTTCTCGTTGAGGTAATCGATCTGGAAGCCGGCGCCGGCAAGCTTCTCGAACTCGGCCTTGGAGTCCTCCAGAAGCGTCAGGCCGTCACGTGGTTGCGCCAGCACCTTGACCGGCGCCGAGCAGACCGGCGCCTGCGCCAAAGCGATGGTGGAAACGGTAGCGGAAAGCATGAAAGCTGCACCAAGGCTGGCAGCGAGCCGAATTGGTTTCATTATTTTCTCCTCCAGGAACACGTCGCAGGAAGCGGACGTCCTCGGCTTGCGCGATCCTCACCATCGCCCGAGCGACTTGCCACCCATCGCCAAAATGCGGAGTTGCAGCGGCTCACGCTAGAAGCCCCGTTGCAGAAGACCTGTACTTTTATGCATTGTGCGGCGCAAAAACCGGCATCCCGTTGCGGCCAATCTCACATGAGTATCGAACGGACTCGGGGGCGGTGGTTTTTAGGGCGTGCTTACGCGCGCATCGCCAGCCGCTGCCGCGACAGCTTGCGATAGGATGACGGCGTCATCTTGTGCTTGCGCATGAAGGCGCGGTTGAAATTGGAGATGTTCATGTAGCCGACCTGGAAACAGATGTCGGTGATCGGAATATCGGTATCGGCCAGCAGCTTGCAGGCCTGCCAGAGCCTCAGCTTGGCAAGGTGGTCACTGAAGGAATTGCCGGTGTTCTTCTGGAAGAAGCGCGAGAATGTGCTCTCGGTCATTCCCGCGAGCGCCGCCACATCAGGCAGCTTCAGATCCTCGGCGAAATGCTGGAACAGATAGGTCAGCGTGCGCTGGATGATGTCGAGCGAGGCGGCATCCAGAACCGGGGAGAAATCCGGCGAGGACAACAGCTCGTATTCGTCGGTCCTGGCGAGGAGATCGACGAGATTCAGGAACAGGCAGAACCTGGTTAGCCCGCTGACCTCCCCCATCCGTTCCATCAGCTCGGCGCCTTCCAATGCCGTGCGGCCATGAAAAACCATGCCGCGCAGCGACCGCTCCAGAAACGGCTCCAGTTCGCGCAGTTCGGGCAACAGGCCAGCCGAGCCGCGCAGCCTCTCGGCATCGAACTGGAGGACGATGTCGCGGCCTTCGATCAGTTCGCCCGGCTGCACCGCCGTCACCCAATCATGCGGCAGCCCGCCGCCGACGATGGTCAGATAACCCGGCCCGAACTCGCCGATGTGGTCGCCGACCAGCACGACGCCGGAAGATTTTCGCAACAGGTGGATTTCGTACTCAGGATGGAAATTCCAGACATTGCGCTCCCAGGGATAGTCGTCCAGCCGCCACAGGAAACTGTCGCTCGCCTCGGTGACGATATGTTCGAAGGCCGGCGCCGTGCGCGGGATCGCGGCCGGATTTTTCCTGCGCCTGAACTGCATCCTTCCCTCCCGGCAATTCGCCGGCTGCTCATGTCTCTTGATGATCCGTAGCAGCCCCTGGCCGGCAAGGGAACGAGACGCAGGCATCTCCCTGACATGCCGCTGGCTCAATCTCTTCCAGTGCCTCCTCCCTTGCCTTCATGTCGCATTTCGTTCAAGAGACGGCGCAAACGCCGCGAAACTGAAGGTTTTGCCGTTTGACACGCGGCTTCCGGCTTTTTGCCGACGCGCCGCGACCTTGAAAGAGCGGAACAATGTCTGCGATCGAAGCCGGCGCTCGCGCGCCGGAAAATCTTTGGCGTCAGGAAATCAGGGCGACGCTGGCGCTCGCCTGGCCGATGGTGCTGACCAATCTCGGCCAGACCGCCATGACGGCCACCGACGTCATGATGATGGGCAGGCTGGGGGCGGACACGCTGGCCAGCGGCGCGCTTGGCGCCAATCTCTATTTCATGCCGCTGATCTTCGGCCTCGGCCTGATGCTGGCGACCTCGCCGATGATGGCGACCGAGCTCGGCCGCCGCCGCCATTCGGTGCGCGACCTGCGCCGCACCGTGCGCCAGGGCCTGTGGCTGGCGATCCTCATCTGCATCCCGATCTGGATCTTCCTCTGGCACGGCGAGAACGTGCTGCTCGCCATGGGCCAGGAGCCCGCTCTGGCGCATAGCGCCGGCATCTACCTGCGCTGGCTGGAATGGGCGGTGCTGCCCTTCTACGGCTATATTGTGCTGCGTTCCTTCATCTCGGCGCTGGAGCGGCCGGGCTGGGCATTGATAATCGTCTTTGTCGCCGTCGCCTGCAACGCGCTCTTCAACTGGGTGTTCATGTTCGGCAATCTCGGTGTTCCGGCCATGGGCATATCAGGCTCGGGCCTTGCCACCTCGCTGTCCTCAACGCTGATGTTCGTCGGCATGGCCGCCGTGGTGATGTGGGAGAAGAAATTCAGGCGCTATCATCTGTTCGGCCGCTTCTGGCGGTCCGACTGGCCGCGCTTCAAGGGCCTGCTGCGGCTCGGCCTGCCGATCGCGGGCATCCTCGCTTTCGAGGTGACGATCTTCAACGCCGCGGCGCTGCTGATGGGCCTGATCGACGCGGATTCGCTTGCCGCGCACGCCATCGCCATCCAGATCGCCTCGATCTCCTTCATGGTGCCGCTCGGTCTCAACCAGGCGGTGACGGTGCGCGTCGGGCTTGCGCATGGCGCCGGCAATCCGGAAGGCGTCTCGCGCGCCGGCTGGACCGCCTTCGTCATCGGCGTCTCGTTCATGGCCCTGATGGGCCTGGTAATGATCCTGTGGCCGCATCTCCTGATCAGCGCCTTCATCGATCTGACCAATCCGGCCAATGCCAGGGTGATCACGCTTGCCGTATCGTTCCTGGTCTTCGCGGCCCTGTTCCAGGTCTTCGACGGCGCGCAAGCGGTTGCCGCCGGCATGCTGCGCGGCCTGCACGACACCAAGGTGCCGATGATCTATGCCGCCATCGGCTACTGGGGCGTCGGCCTGCCGCTGGGCGTGCTGCTCGCCTTCCCGTTCGGCTTCCATGGCGTCGGCATCTGGATCGGGCTGTCCAGCGGACTGGCGGTGGTGGCGGCGCTGCTTCTGGCGCGCTGGCTACGGCGGGATCGCCTCGCGCCGCCGCTGGTGTTCGAACACTGATGCAGAGGGCCGCCGGGTTGTCCGGTGGCCTTTCCGTCATTGTCGGCGTCAGCTGTTTTTGAGCGCCGGGCTGAACACCATCAGGCTCAGTATTTCGAACAGCACCTGGGCGCCGGCATGCGCGGTGTTGGTGGTCGCATCATATTGCGGCGCCACCTCGACCACGTCGCCGCCGACGATGTTGAGGCCTTTGAGGCCACGCAGCAGTTCGAGCACTTCCCGAGTCGTCAGGCCGCCGACTTCCGGCGTGCCGGTGCCCGGCGCGAAGGCCGGATCGACGCTGTCGATGTCGAAGGAGACATAGGTCGGTCCGTCGCCGACTATTCTGCGCGCCTTCTCGATGATGGCGGGGATACCGAGGCCGGTCACCTCCTCGGCATGGATCACGGTCATGCCGGATTCGTAGGTGAACTCCCACAGATATTCGGCCGAGCCACGGATGCCGATCTGGATGGTGCGCGTCGGGTCGAGCACGCCATCGAGCACCGCGTTGCGGAACGGGCCACCATGGTGAAACTTGGTCATGTCGAACAAGCCGCTTGTATCGCAATGGGCGTCGATGTGGATGAGGCCGACCGGGGCCTTCTTGCCGACGGCCTTCAGGATCGGATGGCTGATCGAATGGTCGCCGCCGACCGACAATGGAATGACGCCGGCATCGACGATCTGGTTGGTGCGGCGCTCGATGTCCTCATGGCAGGTCTCGAGTCGGTAGCGGCTCTGGAACGGCACGTCGCCGATGTCGGCGACCCTGAGCTCATGCGTCGGTGCGCATTCCAGCACGTGATTGTAGGGGCCGATGCGCTCGATGGCGCGCAGCGCCCGCGGCCCGAAGCGGGAGCCCGGCCGGTTGGTGACGCCGAGATCCATCGGCACGCCTGTTATCGCCACCTGCAAATCGCCGAAATCCGGGTTGTCGGCCGATATTTCGCGATAGGGTGCGGCGAGGAAGGTGGGGATACCGGAATAGGGCGCCAGCCGCGTGCCTGACTTGGAGAATATCTTGTCGGCGACCTTGCGGAACTTCGGGTCGAACATCTCGCCGCCATGGCTCTCGCCATATTTGCGGCGCAACGCGTCGAGCTTGCCGCTGTCATAACCCATGTCGGTTTTCTCCTGTCTGTTTCTCCGGAGTGTCCGGTAGCGCTTTGGAAAAATCAATTGCGTTCGGACGGGTTGGCTGCCGCAGGTCTTTCTTTTTGTCGGGCCAGCCTGAAACCGGGCAGCGCTTTTGCCAATTCGATGCTATGAGGCCTGTCGCGATCATGGGCGGCAGGCAGCGAAGGCGGTAACGAGACATGGCCAGGACCGATATTGCGCGGCGCGTCTACAACCATACCTGGAAGCTCGACCCGATCGTGCGCAGCCTGCTGGACACGGATTTCTACAAGCTTCTGATGCTGCAGATGATCTGGGGCATGTACCCCAAGGTCGACGCCACCTTTTCGCTGATCAACCGCACCACTTCGGTGCGGCTGGCCGAGGAGATCGACGAGGGCGAGTTGCGCGAACAGCTTGACCACGCCCGCACCTTGCGCTTCTCCAAGAAGGAGATGATCTGGCTGGGGGGCAACAATTTCTATGGCCGCAAGCAGATATTCGAGCCGGAATTCCTGGCCTGGCTGGAGAATTTCCGGTTGCCCGAGTACGAGCTTTCCAGGCGCGGCGGGCAGTATGAACTCTCCTTCAGCGGCCCGTGGATGTACACCACGCTGTGGGAGATTCCCGCACTCGCCATCATCAACGAATTGCGCTCGCGCGCCGCCTTGCGGTCGTTCGGGCCTTTCACGCTCGACGTGCTCTACGCCCGCGCCAAGGCCAAGATGTGGGCCAAGACCGAACGGCTGAAGGCGCTGCCCGGCATCCGTATTTCCGACTTCGGCACGCGCCGGCGCCATTCCTTCCTGTGGCAGCGCTGGTGCGTGGAAGCGCTGAAGGAAGGCATCGGCGAGGCTTTCACCGGCACCTCCAACGTGCTTCTGGCCATGGACAACGACCTCGAGGCGCTGGGCACCAACGCGCATGAACTGCCGATGGTGCTTGGGGCGCTGGCCAATTCGGAAAAGGAATTGAAACAGGCGCCCTACAAGGTGCTGCAGGATTGGCAGCGCTACTATGGCGGCAATTTGCTGATCGTGCTGCCCGACGCCTTCGGTACGGCTTCCTTCCTGCGCGACGCGCCGGACTGGGTGGCCGACTGGACGGGCTTTCGCCCCGACAGCGCGCCGCCGATCGAGGGCGGCGAGAAGATCCTGTCCTGGTGGCGCGAGAAGGGCAAGGACCCCAGGCAGAAGCTGCTGATCTTCTCCGACGGGCTCGAGGTCGAGACCATCGAGGAGACCTACCGCCACTTCAAGGGCAAGGTGCGCATGTCCTTCGGCTGGGGCACGAACCTGACCAATGATTTCGAGGGCTGTGCGCCTACGGCAACCGACAGCCTCGACGCCATATCGCTGGTCTGCAAGGTGACCGAGGCCAACGGCCGGCCAGCGGTCAAGCTCTCCGACAATCCGGCCAAGGCGACGGGCGACCTCAAGGAGATCGAGCGGTATCTGCGCATCTTCGGTGAAAAGGACCGGGTGGAGCAGTTGATCAAGGTGTGAGGGCACGACCGGTGCTTCCGGCATCGCCATACGAGACGGCAAAGTCGGATAGGCTGAGTTCCTTGGCGCCCTCCTCTGTCCTGCCGGACATCTCCCCCTCAAGGGGGGAGATCATGCTGTCATCTTCGTCTTCGCGAACCTCCGGCGTTGCAAGGGAAGCGCCGACAGAGAAACCGCCAATCTCCCCCCTTGAGGGGGAGATGTCCGGCAGGACAGAGGGGGGCGCCGTAGAGTGCCGTCGTCGGTCATTAGCATCTTTGCCTATCGCTCTATTGCTCCTCTCACCCACCCCAGCCTTCGCCCACGCCTCGGACCGCGGCCACGTCCTGCTTCTCCCGACCAGCTATTACCTTGTCGGCGGCGCTTTTGCCGTGGCCGCCAGCTTCCTCGTGCTGGCGCTGCTGCCGGCGGATCGGCTCGAACGTTTCTGGCGGCGGCGCCTGCCACTGTTCACACTGGGTGATGATGCCCGCACCGCTGCCAGCCTGATATCCTTTGCCGGCTTGGCATTCCTCATCTCCGCCGGCTTTCTCGGCAGCCGCGATCCGCTCTCCAACCCGCTGCCCTTGGTGATCTGGACACTGCTGTGGGCCGGCTTCACGCTGCTGCAAGGTTTCCTTGGCGATCTCTGGTCCTGGCTCAATCCCTGGTACGGGCCGGTGCGTCTCCTGTTGCGTCTGACCGGCAGAGGCGGTGAAGCGGCCAGGCGCCTTCCGCCATGGCTCGGCTGCTGGCTGGCTGTCGTCCTGTTCTTCGCTTTTGCCTGGTTCGAACTCATCGATCCAGCGCCCGACGATCCGACGCGGCTGGCCTGGGCCGCCGGCCTCTACTGGTTGTTCACCTTGCTGGCGATGCTGTCGTTCGGTTATGGGGCGTGGGCCCGTAGCGGCGAATTCCTCACCGTCTTTTTCTCGATGGTGGCACGCTTCGCGCCGCTCGTGCGCGACGAGCGCGGCCGGCTTGCGCTATGCTGGCCGGGCGCCAAGCTGCTGACCGCCGCGCCTTTGCCGGCAAGCGGCGTGGCCTTCCTGCTGCTCGCCCTGTCCTCGGTTTCCTATGACGGCCTGTCGAAGACCTTCTTCTGGCTGGGCCTGTTCGGCATCAATCCGCTTGAATTCCCCGGCCGCACGGCGGTGATCGGCAGCGGCAGTTTTGGCCTCGTCCTGACATTCATGCTGCTTGCGGCGGTCTTCCTGCTTGCCGTGGTCGTCGGCCAGAAGCTCGCCGGCGACGGCCACAGGCTTGGCGAGGCGACGGGGCTGCTGGTCTGGTCGATCGTGCCGATCGCGCTCGCCTACCACATCGCGCATTACCTGACGGCGCTGCTGGTCGACGGCCAGTATGCGCTTGCGGCACTGTCCGATCCGTTTGCGCTCGGCTGGAACCTTTTCGGCACCGCCGACATGCAGATCGAAGCCGGCATCATCGCCGGCGCGGGCTCGGCATGGTGGCTGTGGAACATCCAGGCCGGTGCCATCATTCTCGGTCATCTGCTTGCCGTGCTCGTCGCCCACGGCTTCGCCGCACGCCTGCATCCGGTTCCCGCCCGCGCCGCGCTCAGCCAGTTTCCGCTCACCTTGCTGATGATCGCCTACACCGTCTTCGGCCTCTGGCTGCTCGCCACGCCGACCGTTGGCTAGACGCGGTGGAAATAAACCGGGATCCCCCTGGGGAAACGGCATTGCCGTGTCCGGACTTTGGTGATTTAGTTTGTACACATGCAATTTCGGCCGTCCGCAGGACGCGGTCTGCTACGTTCCAGCCATTGGTCAAAACTCAAAAACAGGGGAACTGCCGTGACTGACAAGAATGGGTTTTTCGATCTCTCCAAGGCCGGTCTCACCCGCCGCACCGCGCTGAAGGGTCTGGCCGCCGGCGCCGGCCTGGCGGTCGCGCCCGGTTTCGTCCGCTACTCCCAGGCGCAAAGCTCCGCCCCGATCAAGATTGGCTTCCAGTCGCACCGAACCGGCATCGGCGCCGCCTATGGCCGCTGGTACGAGAAGACCACGGCCGCGGCGGTCAAGGCGATCAACGCGGCCGGCGGCATCAATGGCCGGCCGGTCGAGGTCATCATCGAGGATGACGGCACCGATCCCGGCCGCGGTGCCGAGGTGGTCGGCAAGTTCGCCACCCAGCACAAGACCGACATCGTGTTCGGCACCTTGTTTTCGCATGTCGTCATCGGCTCGGCACCCGCCGCCGGCGAAGCCAAGATGCCCTATTTCGTCGTCAGCGAAGGCCACCATGTCGCCTCGACCAAGCTCAACCGCTATGTCTTCCAGCCCGGCATCACCGACGTAAAGAGCCAGATCCAGTCGATGGCGCCGTGGATCGCGGCCAATGCCGGCAAGAAGGTGACGCAGATCTTCCCCGATTTTGCTTTCGGCTACGACCACCGCGACTACCTCCCGCCGGCGTTGAAGGCGCAAGGCGCAGAGGTCATCGCGCAAATCGCCATTCCACCGACGGAGAGCTCCTTCACCAAATACTTCCCGCAGATCCCTGCCGAGACCGAGGTGATCTACCACGTCATGGTCGGCCCGGCGGTGCTCACCTTCGTCAAGGAGCTTGGCGAGTTCTACGGCTCCAACCGGCCGCAGCTGTTCGGCTTCATCGATTCGCTCGAAGCCGTCGACATCAACAGCCCCGGGCTCGAATTCCTGGACGGCAGTCATTTCTGGGAAGGCTCGCCGCGTTATGCCCAGGCGGACGATTCCGAGGCGCAGAAGACCTATCGCGCCGCCGTCGGCATCGACGACAATGGCGCGGCCGTCGGCGACCCCAAGGATGTCTCCACCGCCGCGCACATGTTCGGCTGCTGGGAGACGCTCTACGTCGTCAAGAAAGCGATGGAAGACGCCGGCTACAAGGGCCCGGAAGACCGCGCCAAGCTGGTCGAGGCGACCGAGGCGCTGACCGAATTCGCCGAAGGTCCGGAGCATCCGCAGGGGCCAAAAACCTTCAACGGCAAGATCCACCAGTGCTTCGGCATCCAGAACATCTCCAAGGTCGACGGCGGCAAGCTCAAGGTGGTGCACAAGACCAAGATCGAGGACGGGCTTTACGAGGCCGAGGGGGATTATACGACGCAGGCGTTGTAGGCTTAGCCATCTAACAAGCGTGAGCGCCAAGCCGCCCCCCTCTGTCCTGCCGGACCCGGCCCTTCGCTGTCGCTCCGGGCGTTCGTCGTTCGGAAAGCCAAGCAATTGGCTTTCCGTCCGCTGCGCGGACCACTTCTCACCCCCCTCAAGGGGCGCGATTGCGCTATCGGTGAGTGCCTAACCCATGCATTTCGGACCCCACCTCCTCCTTGCCGCCCTCGAAGGGCTCGTCACATCCGCCGTGCTGGCGCTGACCGCGCTCGGCCTGTCGCTGGTGTTCGGCGTGATGCGCGTGGTCAACGTCGCGCATGGCGAGTTCTTCATGCTGGGAGCCGTGCTCGCCTGGGCGATCACGACTGCGATCGGAGGCCATCCGGCGCTCGGGTTCCTGGCGGCACTTATCATCGCACCGCTGGTCGTCGGCGCCCTTGCACTGGTGGCCGAGCGGCTGGTGCTGCGCCGGCTGAACTACAATCCGGAAGCCACCATCGTCGCCACCATCGGCATGCTCTACATCATCCAGCAGCTGGCGCTGACCTTCTATGGTCCGGAAGCGCGCCCGGTAGAGCCGCCCTTCAGCTATCGCATCCTTCTGCCGTGGTTCGGCTATTCGGGCTACAAGCTGTCGATCATCGCGGCATCCGTCCTTCTGCTCGTGGTGACATGGCTGGTGCTGACGCGCACCAGGGTCGGCCTCGTCATGCGTGCCACGCAGTATGACAGCGAGACGGCGCAGGCCTTCGGCATCCCTGTCGATCGAGTCTATGGCGGCGTCTTCGCGCTCGGCGCCATGCTCGCGGCCATCGCCGCGGTGCTGATCGTGCCGATCAGCCAGGCGCATTACCTGATGGGGCAGGACCCGCTGCTGCTGTCCTTCATCGTCGTCATCATCGGCGGCCTCGGCTCGTTGCGCGGAACCGTCATCGCCGCCGTGCTGATCGGCCTGTCCGACGGCATCATCTCGATGTTCTTCTCGCCGACGCTGGCCAAGATCATCGCCACGCTGCTGGTCGCCATGGTGCTGGTGTTCCGGCCGCAGGGCCTGTTCGGGACGACGACGCGATGAGCGAGACCTCGCCGGCAAAAGCCTATGGCTTGCATCTCGGCGTCATCGCGCTGCTTTTTGTCCTGAGCTTCGTGCTGCCGGATTATCATCACGGCCTCGTCGCTCGTATCATGGTGCTGACGGTCTTCGCCATGGGCTACAACATGCTGTTCGGCTATGTCGGACTGCTCAGTCTCGGGCATGCCATGTTCTTTGCCGCCGGCCTCTACGGCGCCGGCCTTGCCGTCATCCAGCTTGGCTGGAGCGTGCCGGCGGCTTTGTTGAGCGGTATCGCCTGCGGCGCGGTGCTGGCACTGGTGATCGGGCTGCTGGCGCTGCGCACCACGGGTGTCGCCTTCATGATCGTCACCATGATGTTCGCGCAGGTCTTTTACCTCCTCATCCTCTATTTTGCCGCGTGGACCGGCGGCGACCAGGGCATGGTGGTGCCGCAGCCGGCACGCGTCCTGAATTTCGGCGCGACGTCGCTCGATCTCACCAATCCGACGGTGCGCTACATGAGCGCGCTGGCTCTGTTCTCGCTCGTGCTTCTGGTCACGCTGGCCGTCGTCCGCTCCCGATACGGCCGCGTGCTGGTCGCCATCCGCGAGAACGAGGAACGGACCAAAATGCTGGGGTACGACACCTTCTCCAACAAGCTCGCCGCCGTGGTCGTCTCCGGCGCCATCTGCGCGGCGTCGGGCGCTGCCTATGCGCTGCTGTTCGGCTATGTCGGCTCGAGCTTCGCCTCGGTACAGTACTCGATCCTGCCGCTGCTGTGGGTGCTGCTCGGCGGCGCCGCCACCACGCTCGGACCGCTGATCGGCACGCTGTTCATGTACTATGTCATCGACGTCACGAGCGGCTTCACCTCCGCCTACCTGTTGATCGTCGGCGTCGCGTTGATCCTGCTGGTGCTGTTCTTCCCGAAAGGCATTCTGGGCAGCATCCGGCAGCGCTGGCTCGGATGGCTGCCATGACGCCGCTTCTGACCACCAAAGGCCTGTCGCGCAATTTCGGCGGCCTGCGCGCCGTCGACAGCGTCGATTTCACCTTGGTGCCGGGCGAAATCTGCGCCGTCATCGGCCCCAACGGTGCCGGGAAGACCACTTTCGTCAGCCTGATCAGCGGCCGTATCCCGCCCTCGTCCGGATCGATCGTTTTCGACGGCTCCGACATCACCGGCCTGCCGGCCTATGTCAGGGTCCGCCAGGGCATCGCCTACACGTTCCAGATCACCAGCGTCTTCGCCAATCTCAGCGTCTACGACAATGTCGCGCTGCCGGTGCAGCTCACGCTGAGCGACGGCCTTTCGAAGGGCGCGATCAAGGCAGGCGTCATGTCGGCGCTCGAACGCACCGGCCTGGCCGACCGCGCCCATATGCAGGCCGGGCAGTTGTCCTATGGCCACCAGCGGCTGCTGGAGGTGGCGATGGGCCTGGCGCTGAAGCCGCGCCTGCTGATCCTCGACGAGCCGACGCAGGGGCTGGCCGACAGCGAGATCGACAATTTCATCGCACTCGTGCGCGACATCGCCGACCGCGCCACGGTGCTGCTGATCGAACACAACATGCCTGTCGTCATGCAACTGGCCGACCGCATCACCGTCTTCAACGCCGGCAAGATCCTGGCAGAGGGCACGCCGGAGGCGATCCGCGAAAATGCGGCGGTGCAGGAAGCCTATCTCGGGACCGCCCCATGACCGAGACGAGCAAGACGCAAGCGTTGCGGATCGCGGGACTGGACTGCTTCTATGGCGAGGTTCAGGTGCTCTATGGGCTCGACCTGGCGCTGAACAAGGGCGAGGTGCTGTGCCTGTTCGGCCGCAACGGCGCCGGCAAGACGACGACGCTGAAAGCCATCATGGGGCTGGTCCGGGCGAGTGCCGGTTCGATCAGCCTCGCAGGCCAGGAATTGACCGGTCTGGCCGCCCACGAGGTGCCTAAAGCCGGCATTGCCTATGTGCCGCAAGGCAGGCGGCTGTTCGCCGAAATGACGGTGGCGGAGAACATCGAGATCGGGCTGATGGCGCGCGGCAAGGGGAAGGCCGTGCGCGAAAACGTGCTCAACCTGTTCCCGGTGCTGCGCCAGCGGCTCAGGCAGCGCTCGGGCACCTTGTCGGGCGGCGAGCAGCAGATGCTGGCCATGGCACGCGCGCTCTGCCTGGAACCGCAGGTGCTACTGCTCGACGAGCCGACCGAAGGGCTGATGCCGTCGATGATCGCAAAAATCCGCGAGACGGTGGCCAAGCTGCGCGAACTGGGCGTTTCCACCATCCTGGTGGAGCAGCGGGTCGATGCCGTGCTGTCGGTCGCCGACCGCGTCGCCTTCATCGAGAATGGCCGCAACCGTGAGACGGTCGACGTAGAGGCGTTGCGCGCCGACCCGTCGGCGGTCAGGCGCTATGTCGGCGTAGGCTGAGGATTTGCCCTCCCCTTGTGGAAGGTAAGGGCCTGGCGTCCTCGCCGGCTCACCCGAAGAACAGGAAGCCCGCCATCAAGAACGTGGGGATCAGCACCGCGCCCGACCATGCCATGTAGCCGAAAAAACCCGGCATGTTCACGCCGCGGTGCCGGGCAATGGCGTAGACCATGAAGTTCGGCGCGTTGCCGATATAGGTGTTGGCGCCCATGAACACCGCACCCGCCGAGATCGCCGCCAAGGTCGAAGCGAGCTCCGTCATCAGATGCCGGGGAGCGCCGCCGGCCAGCTCGAAGAACACCAGGTAGGTCGGAGCGTTATCCAGGAAGGACGACAGCGCTCCGGTCAGCCAGAAATAGGCGAGATCGTTGGGCATGCCCTGCGCTGACGTGACGAGCGCGACCAGCGGCGCAAGCGCGCCTTCGTGGCCGGCCCTCAGGATGGCGACCACGGGCACGATGCAGACGAAGATGCCGGCGAACAGTTTCGCCACTTCCGCGATCGGCCCCCAGTTGAAACCGTTCGCCTGCCGATACTCCTTGCGCGAGACGGCCAGCGAAACGAAGGCAAGCGCCAGGATGACGACATCGCGCACAAGGTTCTGCAACTCGAGGTCCACCCCCTGAATGGAAAGACTGATGCCGGGCTTCCATGTGGCCGAAAGCAGGATCGCACCGATCACGCCGGCCAGCAGCGGCAGGTTGGGCAGGCCGCGGATGCGCACTTTCGTGTCCGGCGTCGGGTCCTTGATCTTTGGCGCGCCCATTTCGCGGCGATGCAGCGTGGTGTCGATCGCCAGGAAGACGGCGAGCACGACGACGCTGACGAACAGGGTCTCGCGCCAGAGGTTGGCGGTGGTCCAGAAGAAATCGACGCCGCGCAGGAAGCCGACGAACAGCGGCGGGTCGCCGAGCGGCGTCAGCGAACCGCCGATGTTGGACACCAGGAAGATGAAGAAGATGATGACATGGGCGTTGAACGCCCGGTTGTCATTGGCGCGGATGAGCGGCCGGATCAGGATCATCGAGGCGCCGGTGGTGCCGATGACGGAAGCGAGCAGGGCGCCGATGAGCAGCAGCCCGGCATTGACCAATGGCGTGCCGTGGATGTTGCCGGCCACGAGAATGCCGCCCGAAATGGTGAACAGCGCGAACAGGAGAATGATGAACGACATGTATTCGGTGAGCAGCGCATGCAGCACCGCTTCCGTTGCCACCGTCGTGCCGAAGGCCGATGCGAGCGGCACCACCACGAGAGCCGCCCAAAATGCAGCAATCTTGCCGTAATGATGCTCCCAGACATGGTTGAAAAGCAGCGGTCCCGTGGCGATCGAAAGCAACAGCCCGGCAAAGGGCAGTGCCCACCACAGCGACATCGTCCGGCCTGGCAGGCCGTGCTCTTCCGCGGCGAAGGCCGTTCCCGGTAACAGCATCGCGACAGCCACCACGGCACTTGCCGTCAAAGCCGTCGCCCCTATCGACCCCTTCTCTTCTCCCACGATGAGGTCAGTCCGCCGCGTGGTCTTCGAGCGTCACGCCTGCTTGGCGCATCCTTGCCAACATCGTCTCGACCGAACCGTTGAGGTCGATCCCGCGGCAGGCATCGAGCCTGACAGTGGTCCTGAACCCCTGCTTGACCGCGTCGAGCGCCGAGAAGGCGACGCAGAAATCGGTCGCCAGGCCGACCAGGGTCAGACTGTCGATGCCGCGCTCCCTGAGATAGCCGGCAAGGCCGGTCGGCGTCGTGTGGTCGTTCTCGAAGAAGGCCGAATAGCTGTCGATATCAGGCCGAAATCCCTTGCGGATGACGAGCTCGGCCTTGGTCCAGGCAAGACCCGAGTGAAAATCCGAGCCGAGGCTGCCCTGGATACAATGGTCAGGCCACAATGTCTGCTGGCCGTAGGGCATCTCGATGGTTTCAAAAGGCTGGGCGCCTGGATGGCTTGAGGCAAAGCTCGAATGGCCGGCTGGATGCCAGTCCTGCGTCAGCACGACATGATCGGTTCGCCGGATCAGGTCGTTGACCAGCGGCACGATCTCGTCGCCGCCGGTCACAGCCAACGCGCCGCCAGGGCAAAAGTCGTTCTGCAGGTCGATGACGACAAGCGCTTCTTCGGCCATGGGGTTCCTTCCTGTCGGTATCGGGCGCGGGCTCCCAAGGGGATCCCGGCGAAAGAAAGCCGCTGGCGCGACCGGAGGGAGAAACTTGACCAGATGGCGGGCCGCGTCAACCATTAGAGCGCCGGGCGCAACCCCGAACGCGCAAAGGGCGCCCCAGCACCTAGATTTTGCGGAGAACAAATGCGTGGCGGCGGCAGCCGTGCGGGTGCTGCGCAAACTCCGGCTTTGACAATTTCCGCCGACTTGATATCATTTGCATACGAATGAATTTAAGCCGGGCCCGGACGCCGGCAAGTTCCCTCGGAAAGGCCCTTTTTCTGGGAAGGCAAAGCGTGATCCGTTACGCGAAACCCACCACGGTCGACGAGGCGCTCGCCCTGCTTGGCGAAGCTTCGTGGCGCATCCTTGCCGGCGGCACCGACTTCTACCCGGCGCAAGGCAACAGGCCTTTCCGCGACAATGTGCTCGACATCAACGGGCTGGCCGCGCTGCGCGGCATTGCGGAAACGGAAACGCACTGGCAGATCGGGGCGCGCACCAGCTGGACCGATATCGTTCGCCATCCCTTGCCGCCGGCCTTCGATGCGCTGAAAGCGGCCGCGCGGGAGGTCGGGTCCGTTCAGATCCAGAATGTCGCCTCGATCGCCGGCAATCTCTGCAACGCTTCGCCGGCCGCGGATGGCGTGCCGGCGCTGCTGGTGCTCGACGCCGAGATAGAACTGCGCTCGGCGCAAGCGGTGCGCCACCTGCCGCTCCGGGAATTCATCCTCGGAAATCGCCGCACGGACCTGCGGCCCGGCGAGATGGTAACCGCCATCCGCGTGCCGAAAGCGGCCGGCGCGGGTATGTCGGCTTTCGTCAAGCTCGGCGCGCGGCGCTATCTCGTCATCTCGATCGCCATGGTGGGGGCACGCCTGGTCGTGCAGGACGGCAGCGTCGAGCAAGCGGCGGTCGCCGTCGGTTCCTGCTCGGCTGTTGCAAAGCGGCTCGGCGGGGTCGAGGCGGCCCTGCGCGGACTGGCGGCGGATCATGGGCTGGCCACAGCGGTCCTCGCCGCGCCGATGGAAGAGCTGTCGCCGATCGGCGACGTGCGCGGCAGCGCCGAATACCGGCAGGACGCGGCGCGCGAAATCGTTGTCCGCGCCGTGCTGGCGGCTGCGGGGCCGGTGAATGGTGACAGGACGGCGGCGGCATGAACAAAGCACAGCCTGACATCAGCCAAGGTCGACCCGGCGGAGCCCTTTCCGACAGTGACGCAGGTCAGCCCGGCCTCGCACGCGCGGAGATCACCTTCGCGGTCAATGGCGCCGCCGTCTCGGTCAACGTGCCGCCGCTGCGCCGGCTGTCCTCGGTGCTGCGCGATGAATTGCTGCTGACCGGGACCAAGGTCGGCTGCGACGCCGGCGACTGCGGCGCCTGCACGGTGCTGGTCGATGGCGATCCGGTCTGCGCCTGCCTGATGCCTGCGGCGTCGGCCGCCGGAGCGTCGGTAACGACGGTCGAAGGGCTCGCCAATGGCCGGCTGTCGGCACTACAGGCCTCCTTCCTGGCGCATGGTGCGGCGCAGTGCGGCATCTGCACGCCGGGCCTGCTGGTGGCGGCGACGGCCCTGCTGGAGAAGAAAGCCAGGCCGAGCGAGATCGAAGTGCAGGACGCGCTTGGTGGTGTCCTCTGCCGTTGCACCGGGTACCGGAAGATCGTCGCTGCTGTGATGGATGCGTCCGCCCAGGCTGCAAGCCTGGATTTCCGTCTGCCTCGGTCCGGTCACGCCATTGGTTCCTCCCCGATCCGGCTCGATGGCGTGCCGAAGGTGACCGGCGGTGAGAAATTCGGCGGCGATTCGTTCCCGGCCGATGCGCTGGCGGTGCTGGTAATCCGCTCGCCGCACTACCATGCCAGCTTCGCCTTCGGCGACCTCGATGGCTGGGCAAAAGCTCGTCCCGGCATCGCCGGTATCTTCACGGCGGCCGATATCCCGGGAAAGAACTGTTTCGGCGTCATCGGTCCGTTCGCCGACCAGCCGGCTCTCGCCGAAGGCTTGGCGCGGTTTCGCGGCGAGGCGGTGGCGCTTGTTGCCGGCGAGCGCGAGGCGATGCTCGATCTCGACCTGTCGGATTTCCCGATCCGCTGGACCGAATTGCCACATCTGTTGCAGCCTTGCGAGGCACAGGCCGAAGGAGCGGCGCTGATCCATGTGAACCGCCCGGCCAACCTTCTGACCAAGGGCTTCGTCGAACGCGGCGATCCCGAGACGGCGCTTGCCGATGCCGCTGTCACCGTGACCGGTGCGATCGAGACGTCCTATGTCGAGCATGCCTATATCGAGCCGGAAGCCGGCCATGCCTATATGGATGGCGACACGCTGGTCGTCGTCGCCTGCACGCAGGCGCCCTATATGGATCGCGACGACACGGCGAAGGTGCTGGGCCTGCCCGTCGACAAGGTGCGCATCGTGCCGACCGCGACCGGCGGCGGTTTTGGTTCCAAACTCGACGTGTCCCTGCAACCGCTGATCGGCCTTGTGGCGATGAGGACCGGGCGGCCGGCGGCGCTTGCCTATACGCGCAATGAATCGATGGTGTCGACCACCAAGCGCCACCCCGCGCAGATGCAAGCGACCATTGGCGCCGACGCCGAGGGCCATGTCACCGGCATGATTTTCTCAGGCGATTTCAACACCGGAGCGTACGCGAGCTGGGGACCGACCGTCGCCAACCGCGTGCCGGTGCATGCCTCGGGTCCTTATGCGACCCCGAACTACCGCGCCGAAGGCCGCGCTATCCACACGCATGGCCCGATTTCCGGCGCTTTCCGCGGCTTCGGCGTGCCGCAGGCGACCATCATGCAGGAGACCTTGTACGATGAGCTGGCCGGCAAGCTCGGTATCGATCGGCTCGACTTTCGGTTGAAAAACTGCCTTCGTAACGGATCCGAAACGGTCACGGGACAAAGGTTGGAGTCGGGCGTCGGCATTGCCGAATGCCTCGATGCCCTGCGGCCGCATTGGACGCGTGCAGCGGCTGAGGCGGATGCCTTCAACGGTGCCAACACGGATAAAAAGCGCGGCGTCGGCATCGCCTCCTGCTGGTACGGCTGCGGTAACACCTCGCTGCCCAATCCGTCGACCATCCGGGTCGGCATCGCGGCGTCAGGCGAGATCATCCTGCACCAGGGCGCCGTCGACATCGGCCAGGGCTCCAACACCGTCATCACGCAAATCTGCGCCGACGCGCTCGGCCTGCCCCTGGAAAGGTTCCGGCTGAAAAACGCCGACACCGCGATCACTCCCGATGCCGGCAAGACCTCGGCCTCGCGCCAGACCTTCGTCACCGGCAAGGCGGCCGAGAAGGCCGGCCGCGCCTTGCGCGAAAAAATCCTGCGCTTTGCCAATGTCTCGGAAAAAGCGTCGCTTCAGCTCGAAGGTCCGGCGATCGTCATCCGTGAGGGCGAGGCGGTCCGCCGTGTCGATCTTGGCACACTCGAAGCGGATATCCACGGCTTCGTCTTCCGCGCCGAGGAGACCTACGACCCGCCGACGCTGCCGCTCGACGCCAAGGGCCAGGGCAAGCCCTATGCGGTCTATGGTTACGGCGCGCAGATCGCCGAGCTCGAGGTCGACCTCAAGCTCGGCACGGTCAAGCTGGTCAAGATCACAGCCGCGCACGATGTCGGCAAGGCGATCAACCCGCTGCTGGTCGAGGGTCAGATCGAGGGCGGCATCGCGCAAGGCATCGGCATGGCGCTGATGGAAGAGTATATTCCCGGCCGCACCGAGAATTTGCACGATTATCTCATTCCGACCATCGGCGACGTGCCGCCGATCGAGACGATATTGATCGAGGTGCCAGACCCGGAGGGGCCGTTCGGCGCCAAGGGCCTGGGCGAACATGTGCTGATCCCGACGGCGCCGGCGATCCTCAACGCCATCCGCCATGCGACCGGCATTACGATCACAAAAGTTCCGGCAACGCCGACGCGCATCCGCGCCGCCATCCGCGAGAAGGAGGCATGCCGATGAGCGAGCTTGCCGAACGCTTCGAAACCCATGATCCCGGCGAGAAGCTGGTGGCGGAGAAGATCCGCTGCGATGCCTGCCCTGTGATGTGCTACATATCAGATGGCCGCACCGGCGCTTGCGACCGCTACGGCAATGCCGGCGGCCGGATCGTGCGCATGGACCCGCTGACCATTCTCGATCATACCGCCGAGATCGGCGGCGCTGTCGTGCCCTTCGTCGCCGAGGGCGAGGCCTGGGACGGCGAACTGGTCAACACCGGCCGCCGCTTCGTCACGGCGATCGGGGCAGGAACCACCTATCCCGACTACAAGCCGGCGCCCTTCATCGTCAGCCAGCAGGTCGAGGGCGTCGATCTCGTCACCGTCGTCACGGAGGGCATCTTCTCCTATTGCGGCGTCAAGGTGAAGATCGACACCGACCGTCATATCGGACCCGAAACGGCTGTCGTGCGGTCGCAAGGCGAGGCGATCGGTCATGTCACGACGGGCGAATATGGCTCGCAGATGCTGTCGCTGGGCGGCGTGCATCATCTGACCGGCGGCTCCAAGGCCGAAGGCCGCGCCACCTGCGATGCGCTGCTCGATCTGTGCAACCGCAAGTCGGTGGAACTGACCATCGATGGCGGCGCCACCGTAACAGTCGAAGCCGGCAAACCGCCCGTCATCGACGGCAAGCAGGAGCACCGCATGCGGGTCGGCTGCGGGTCGGCGACCATCGGCATGTTCGCCACCCAATGGCGCGGGCTGGTCGACGAGGTGGTGGTGGTCGACGACCACATAACCGGCGTCGTCTCGGAGCATCAGGCCGGCAAGGTGCTGGGCTGGCAGGACACGGGGATAAAGATCATCGGCCGCCGCTCGACGCCTGGGCGCTATTTCAAGGTCTCCGAGCCCGGCCTCGGCTGGGGCGGCACCAGCATATCCGACCCGCTGTCGATCCTGGGCGAATGGAACGCCAAGAAGGGCGCGCGGCCCGGCCTGTCGCTGCTGATGGTTTCGACCACCGGCGAGCAGTTCGCCTATTACGAACTCGACGACCAGTTGAAGCCAGTCGAAAAGCCATTCCCCGAACGATTGCAGAAATCCGTGGGGCTGATCGAGGACAATTGCGAACCGGCGCTGTGCACCGTGCTGTTCATCGGCGGCGCCGGCGGTTCGCTGCGCGCCGGCGTCACCGAGAATCCCGTCAACCTGACGCGTTCCGTGCAGGGCCTGACCACCTATGTGACGGTCGGCGGCGCGCCGGTCTATGTCTGGCCGGGCGGCGGCATCACGCTGATGGTGGATGTGACGCGTGTGCCGGAAGGCGCCTTCGGTTATGTGCCGACGCCGGCGCTGGTGGCGCCGATCGAATTCACGCTGCGCCGCGACGATTATATCAGGCTCGGCGGCTACGAAGCCGAGATCCGCAGCGTAGAGGATGTCGTCGCCAAGGGCGGCGAGTACCTGAACGCGCGCCGGGGCGACGGTGCGCCGGCCGGCAACCCGTGGCCACCGCTGGCGCAGTTGCGGCGCGCGCCCGCGAACGGGGCCGGATGACGATGAACGGCCCGCAAGCGCATTGGCTCGGGGATGGCAAGCGGCTGCACCTCAACCACGGGCCGATCGACCTGATCGTCGAGGCCTTTGGGACGCCAGGCGAATGTCGGCGAGCTTATGAGCAGGCCGTGGCGCGGTTCCAGACCATCCTGCCGGAACTGGTGGAGGAATTGCCCGAGTTGCGCCGGCCGGCCACGTTGCGCCCGCGCGCCTTCGCCGGCCCGACGGCGCGGCGCATGGAAGTCGCGGTCGCGCCGTTGGCGGACGACTTCATCACGCCGATGGCAGCCGTCGCCGGTTCGGTAGCCGACGAAATACTTGCCGCACTGATTACCGGGCGAAAACTCGATCGCGCGTATGTCAACAATGGCGGCGACAGCGCGCTTCATCTCGGTACCGGCCAGTCGATCACCCTTGCCATTGCCGGCACCGGCCATGGCCTTGCCGACCGCATCGTCATCCGCGCCGAGGACGGCGTGCAAGGCGTTGCCACCAGCGGCTGGCGCGGGCGCTCGTTTTCCTTGGGCATCGCCGACGCCGTCACCGTGCTGGCGAGGACCGGCGCAGAGGCCGATGCCGCGGCGACGCTGATCGCCAATGCCGTCGACTTGGCCAACCATCCCGCTATTCGGCGTGTGCCCGCGCATGATCTGGCGCCGGACAACGACCTTGGAGACAGGCTGGTGACGCAGGAGGTCGGTCCGCTTTCTGCCAAAGAGATTGCCACGGCGCTGGACAGGGGACTTGCCGTCGCCGAAGATTTCCGCCGCAGGGGACTGGTCGCCGCATCGGCGCTGTTCCTCGCCGGCCAGACCCGCATCGAGGGCTCAATGGCGCTTGCCGCGTCCGACAAAAGTCCAGGGAAGGAAGTTGCCCATGCCTGAGTTTCCGCTCCGCAAGATCGTGGTGCTGACCGAAGAGATCTTTCATGAGGGCGGGCCGGCGCCCAAGGTGCCGCGCCGCCGTGCCGCCGCCATGGCGCTGGTAAAGAACCCGTTCGCCGGGCGCTATGCCGAGGAGTTGCAGAGCGCCATGGACGATCTGAAGCCGCTTGGCCTGCTGCTCGCCGACCGGCTGATCGCGGCATTGGGTGGCGACGTGAAGCAGATCGACGGCTATGGCAAAGGCGCCATCGTCGGCACATCGGGCGAACTCGAGCATGGCGCGCTTTGGCATGTGCCGGGCGGCTACGCCATGCGCGAGCGGCTCGGCGACGCCAAGGCGATCGTGCCGTCGGCCAAGAAGGTCGGCGCCTTCGGCTCGCGGCTGGATGTGCCTCTCGGCCACATCAACGCCGCCTATGTGCGCAGCCATTTCGATGCGATGGAAGTCGGCGTCAGCGACGGACCGCGTCCCGACGAGATCCTGTTCTGCCTCGCCATGACCTGCGGTCCGCGAGTGCACAATCGCATGGGCGGCCTGGCCGCCGACGACATCAAGGCATGGGACGGGCTGCGGTGAGCGGCGAGGACAATCTGCTGAAGCTGGTCGAGGTCGAGGAGGCGGACGATCAGGACTACCACCTGCAGGAGCAGGTCGGCTTCATCCTGCGCAAGGCGCATCAGCGCCACGTCTCGATCTTCGCTGCCCATATCGGCGACCTGACGCCACCGCAATTCGCGGCATTGGCCAAGCTGCGCGATGTCGGGGAGACTTCGCAGAACCAGCTCGGCACGCTGATCGCCATGGATGCGGCGACGGTCAAGGGCGTCATCGACCGGCTGAAGGCGCGCGGCCTTGTCGAACTCTCCAAGCACGAGGGCGACAAGCGCCGGCTGCTGGTCAATTTGACCGCCGAAGGGCGCGAGGCGATCGAACGCCTGATCCCGCTGGCGCGCGAGATTACCGAGGAAACCTTGGCACCGCTCACGGCCAGGGAGATCGCCACCTTCATGAAGCTGCTGGCGAAATTGGCGTAGGCCGGCGACGAGGTCCTTTCCTCTCCCTCCGGACGGGAATAGGCGACGCTGCGAAGCGGCAACGGAGTGGGGGAACCACCTGGCCACCGCCGCCGACGGACATTGAAAAGGGACCAGGGCGCAAGAATCTTCCTGCACCGCGCCAAGGGTCGACTCCCACTCCGTCGAGCTTCGCTCGACACCTCTCCCCCGATCGACGGGGGAGAGGAAGGGCGCCGCTTATCTCCGGCGAAATCTCAGAGGCCGTTGTCCTTCAGCACCTGGGCGGCGTTTTCCTTGGTGATCTTCTGCGTCGGCAAGGTGATGGTCTTTTCGACCTTCTCGCCGTTGAGGAACTTGATCGCCTGCCGAAGGCCCTCGGCGCCCGGGGTGACATAGGTGAAGGTCGCCGTCAGCTCGCCCTTGTTCACCATCTGCACGCCTTCGTTGGGCAGGCCGTCAATGCCGATGAACTTGATGTCCTTCTCGCGGCCGACATCCTTGGCGGCAAGATAGGCGCCATAGGCCATCGGGTCGTTGTGGCCGTAGACGAGATCGATCTTCTCGTTGCTCTTCAGCGCGTTGGCCATCAGATTATAGGCCTGGTCCTGCTTCCAGTCGCCCGACTGCTGGTCGAGCAGGTACTTGATGCCCGGCTCCTTGTCGGTAAACTCATGGAACCCGTCATGACGGTCATGCGCCGGCTGGGTGCCCATGCCGCCCCAGATCTCGACGACATTGCCCGATGCCTTGCCCTTGCCGCCGAGCAGCTCGACTGCATATTCGCCGGCCGCGCGGCCGATCAGCTTGTTGTCGCCGCCGACGAACTGGGTGTAGTCCTTGGTGTCGACATTGCGGTCGAGCACGAAGACCGGGATCTTGGCGTCGATCGCCTGCTGCACGACGCCGGTCAGGCCGGCCGATTCCTTCGGCGACACCAAGAGCGCATCGACCTCCTGGCGGATCAGGTTCTCGACATCGGCGACCTGCTTCTCGGTCTTGTCCTCGCCGTCGGTGATGATCAGCTCGACCTCGGGGTGCTTTGCGGCCTCGGCCAGTATGTCCTTGTTGAACTGCGCGCGCCAAGGCTCGATGGTCGTCACCTGCGAGAAGCCTATCTTCCACTTCTTGTCCTGGGCCAAGGCGTGGCCGGTGGAGAGCAGCGCGGTGGTGGTCAGCAATGCCGCGCCAAGGGCGGCAAGCTTCAGCGTGTCACGTCGTTTCATTTCTTGTTTCCTCCGAGATTGAGAGACCGGGTCTCTTGCGACGGCCGTTTTGCCGCGGCCGTTTCCTTGTGCGCCGCTCCGGGCAGGCGCAGATAGGCTAGGAGATCACCGGCATTGCGCTCCTGCACGAGCACTGTGCCGATGATGATCATCCCCTTCAGCACCAGCTGAAGGTTCGAATTGATGTTGTGGAGCTGCAATATGTTGGACAGCAGCCCGAAGATCAGCACGCCGCAGAACGTCCCCGTGAGGCTGCCGCGCCCACCCATCAGGCTGGTGCCGCCGATGACCACGGCGGCGATGGCGTCGAGCTCCAGGCCGGCGCCGGCATCGGGCTTGCCTTGCCGGTACTGCGCGACATAGAGCACCGCGGCAATGCCGGCGAGCAGGCCCGAAACGGCGTAGGTGACGATCTTGACCCGGCCGGCGGCGATGCCGGAAAGCCTGGCCGCCTCCTCATTGCCGCCGATGGCGTAGACATAGCGGCCGAACGGCGTGAAGCGCAGCACCGCGCCATAGATCAGGATGGCGCCGAGGAAGAACAGGCCGGGCATCGGAATGACGCCGAACACCATCGAGCGCAGCAGCTCGAAATCCTCGGTGGCGTTCGAGCCGGTATAGACCGGCAGCACAGCATTGTTCTGGCCGGCGGTCAGCCGGGCGATGCCCAACGCCGTCACCATCATCGCCAGGGTGACGATGAAGGGCTGCAGCCGCCCGGCAACGATGATGAAGCCGTTGAGCGCACCGAACAGCAGGCCCACGCATGGCGCGACCAGCAGCACGCCGAGGACGCCGAATTTGGGCTCGACCTGCGGCAGCAGGTACCACAGGGAAAGACAGCACAGGACCACGCCGACGATTGCCGGCGTGACCAGGCCGCGGGCGCGGCCCAGCCTTGCGTCGCGCGAGGCATCGGCGCCGGCGCGCGACTTTTCGAGATTGAGGAAGATGAAGCGGGTGACGATGAAGCCGAGGCAGAGCGCCACCACGGCGACGGTGGGCACGCCAAGCACCACTCCCGGCGTCACGCCCGGAACCGTCAGCAGCATGGCGCAGACCACCGAACAGATTGCCATCAGCGAGCCGACCGAAAGATCGATGCCGCCGGTGATGATCACCG
Source organism: Mesorhizobium sp. B264B1B (assembly GCF_020165765.1). Taxonomy (NCBI): domain Bacteria; kingdom Pseudomonadati; phylum Pseudomonadota; class Alphaproteobacteria; order Hyphomicrobiales; family Phyllobacteriaceae; genus Mesorhizobium; species Mesorhizobium sp. B264B1B. Next base: position 11,485 of record NZ_JAIUIS010000022.1, on the reverse strand, counting down.
CCGTCATGCCGGTGGCGATCAGGCCGGTGGTCGACACCTGGCGCAGCACGTCGAGCAGATTGCCGTAGGACAGGAAGATGTTGTTGCCCTTGGAGCTGACCGGCGAGCCCAGCACGCCGATCAGGAAGATGGCGATGAGACCCCAATAGAGCTTGGTGCGGGACAGGAGTTTCAAGGCGGTCATGCGGCAGGTCTCGAAATCGTGCGGCGCGGCGCGGCGAGACGCATGATGGCCTCCTCGCTCGCCGCATCGCGGGAAAGGATGCCGGTCTGGCGGCCATCGGCCATCACCAGAATGCGGTCGGAGAGGTGCAGCAGTTCCGGCAATTCGGAGCTGATGACGGCAATGGCCAGCCCGTCGCGCGCAAGCTTGAAGATGAGATCGTAGATCTCGCGCTTGGCGCCGACGTCGATGCCGCGCGTCGGCTCGTCGAGAAGAAGCACGCGCGGCCGTGTCGCCAGCCATTTGCCGATGACGACCTTCTGCTGGTTGCCGCCCGACAGCGTGCCGGCTGGCTGGTCGATGTCCTCGCAGCGTATGCCGAGCGCCCGGATCGCGTGGCGCGCCAGCTCCTGTTCGCCGGCCAGAGAACGGATGCCGAAGCGCGCCAGCGATCCGACCAGCGGCAATGCGACGTTGTCTGTAATGGAAGCCTGGAGATGCAGGCCTTGGGTCTTGCGGTCCTCGGTCACGAGCGCAATGCCGAGGCGCCTGGCATCGCGCGGCGAGCGGATCTCGACCGGCGCGCCGTCGAGCCGGATCTCGCCGCCGGTGCGGCCATCGCTCGAGCCGAAGATCGCCTCCAGGATTTCGGTGCGCCCTGAACCCAGCAGCCCGCCAATGCCAAGGATCTCGCCTTCGGCGAGTTCGAAGCTGACTCCGTCGATCACGGTGCGCCAGCCATGGGCGTCGGGTTTCGTCAGCGACAGGTTCTCGACGGAAAGCACGATTTCGCCGCCGGAACGGCGCTCCTCTTCCGAGGAGGCCAGCAGGTCTCGCCCGACCATTGCCGAAATGATGGCGTTCTCGTCGAGCTCGCCCATCGGCCGCGTCAGCACGTGGCGTCCGTCGCGAAACACCGTGACCCTGCCCGCCAGGTGCATGACCTCGTCGATGCGGTGCGAGATGTAGACGATGGCGACGCCGCTGTCGGCAAGCTGGCGGATGATGCGGAACAGCCTCTGGCATTCGGCTGGAGAGAGCGCCGAAGTCGGCTCGTCCATGATCAGGATGCGCGCCGACATCGACAGCGCCTTGGCGATCTCGACCAGTTGCTGTTCGCCGACGCGCAAGGTGCCGACACGGGCTTCCGGGTCGAGCTCGATGCCCAGCCGCTGCAGAAGGGCGCTGGCGGCGCGGCTGCTCGCCTTGCGGTCGACGATCAGTCCGGCGATCAGCTTCTCGCGCCCGAGAAAGATGTTGTCGGCGACGCTGAGTTCGGGAACCAGGTTGAGCTCCTGGTGGATGATGGCAATGCCGGCGGCCTCGGCGTCGCGCACGCCGGCGAAATTCGCGGCTACGCCGTCGACGCGAACCGTGCCTTCATAACCCGTGTAGACACCGGAAAGGATTTTCATCAGCGTCGACTTGCCGGCGCCGTTCTCGCCCATCAAGGCGTGGACCTCGCCGCGCCGCAGCTCGAAACCGACGTCGACCAAGGCGGCAATGCCGCCGAAGCTCTTGGATACGTGCTCAGCGCTTAGGACGACATCCGAACGATCCGCCGCAACATCCCGACGCGCGATGGAATTTCCGTGCTCCATGACAAAGGCGGCCTCCCTTCCGTCGTCGTCTGACCTCATGAACGCTATTCTAAACGTTTCGATCCTGTCAAGCTTCTATCTGGTTAAGCGAGATTGCCTCATTTCAATTCTTGCGAAAAACCGCGATATTCCGTAGGTATGAGGTATAGTGAGGCGGCGAAACGTTTCGAAAATGGCAGGGCCAAGCAAGACAAGGCAGCGAAAATCGACGGCGCCGACCATGCTTCACGTGGCCGAAGCGGCGCGCGTGTCGGTCGCCACGGTTTCGGCCCTGATCAACGGCACGGCGACCGTCAGCCCGGAGCTCAGCCAGCGCATCGAGCAGGCGATCCGCGATATCGGCTACAAGCGCAATGCGATCGCCCGCAGCCTGAAAATGGGCACCACGCGCACCATTGGATTGACTGTCCCGCACATCACCAATCCGTTCTTCACCGATGTCGTGTCAGTCATCCAGCAGGCCTTCGACCGCGCCGGCTATGCGGTCATGCTGTGCTGCACGGACGAGGACCTCAACACCCAGGACGACCAGATCAGGCTGCTGCTCGACCGTATGGTCGACGGGCTGATCGTGGCGCGCGTCGGCGATGGGACGATCCTCAAGCGCATCGTCGACGACGCCAACGTGCCGGTCGTCCTGCTTGACCGCATCTGTGACGGCGTCGACACGGATGCCGTGGTGCTCGACAACCAGCGCGCCGTGTTCGACGCCATCACCTACCTGATCCATCTCGGGCACCGGCGCATCGGCTACATCACCGGAACGTCGGATATCTCACCGATGCATGATCGCATGGCCGGATATCGCGAAGCGCTTCAGGCAGCCGGCCTGCCGGTCGCCGAGGAGCTGGTACGTTCCGGCAATTTTCACGAGATCGACGGCTATAACGCGGCCATGCAGCTGTTGTCGCTGCACGACAGGCCGAGCGCGATCTTCTCCGCCAACAATCCGATGGTGATCGGCACCATGAAGGCGATCCGCGATATCGGCCTGTCCTGCCCGGAAGATGTTTCGATCGCCTGTTTCGACGATTTTCCGTGGTCGGACGTGTTTGTCCCGCAACTGACCACGGTGGCACAGCCGGTGCAGGCGATCGGCGAACAGGCGGCCAATTTGCTGCTCGACCGCCTTGCCGGAAATCGCGACGCGCCGCCGCGCAAGCTGGTGCTCAAAGGCCGGCTGATGATCCGCAATTCATGCCGACCGCTGGGAGCGGTGGCGCAGAGCGTGAGTGCGTAGAGCGGTTCAGCGGTTGAATCGCTATCGGCAAGCGCCGAGCTGGAAATCTCACGCCGCTTGCGACAGCGATTTGTGGGCGTCGGCCAGGATTTCGAAGGACCTCACCCGAGCCGCATGATCGAATATCTGCGCGGTGACCATCAATTCGTCGGCGCCGGTGCGGCGAACGAAGGCGTCGATGCCTTGCCGCACCGTTTCCGGCGAGCCGACGACGGCGCAGGACAGCGCCTGGCCGAGCATGGACTTGGCCATCGGATCGAGGTCGCGGTCATAATTCTCAACCGGTGGCGGCAATTTTCCGGGGCGGCCGGTGCGCAGATTGACGAAAGCCTGCTGCAGCGAGGTGAACAGCAGTCGTGCCTCAGTGTCGGTGGGCGCCGCAAAGACGTTGAGGCCGAGCATGACATAGGGCTTGTCGAGCTGTTCCGACGGCTGGAAGCGGGAGCGGTAGATGTCCAGCGCATGGTCTAGCTCGGCCGGCGCGAAATGCGAAGCGAAGGCGTAGGGCAGGCCGAGCATGGCGGCAAGCTGGGCGCCATACAGGCTGGAGCCGAGGATCCAGACCGGCACGGTCTGGCCTTCACCCGGCACGGCGCGCAGCCGCTGGCCCTCTTCCGCCGGCAGGAAATAGCCCATCAGCTCGACGACGTCCTGCGGAAAATTGTCGGCACCGGCCTCGAGATTGCGGCGCAAGGCGCGCGCCGTGTTCATGTCCGTGCCGGGCGCTCTGCCGAGGCCGAGATCGATGCGGCCGGGGAACAAGGCGGCCAGCGTGCCGAACTGCTCGGCGATGACCAGCGGCGAGTGATTGGGCAACATGATGCCGCCGGCGCCGACGCGAATGGTCTTGGTGCCGCCCGCGACATGGGCAATGACGACCGAGGTGGCGGCACTTGCGATGCCCGGCATGTTATGATGCTCGGCCAGCCAATAGCGCTTGTAGCCCAGCCGCTCGGCATGGCAGGCAAGATCGAGCGAATTGGCCAGCGACTGCGAGGCATCGCTGCCTTCGACGATCGGCGACAGGTCGAGGACGGAAAGGACTGCCATGTCAGGTCTCCACGAGGTTTATCTCAAGCACCCTGCCTCGAAGGCCGTGCGGTCGGGAATGAGGATGCCAAGCCGCCCCCGAGCGCATCGGCAAATCCGCTGGCCGCGGCCATGCGCTTCTGCTCGGCGGGGGTGCCGCGATGATGGACAGGAAATGCAAGCCCGGATCTGTCGACAGCAAATGTTGGCGACGCGCCCAGCGGCGCATCGCGCAAGCCGGCATGGCCGATGCGAGCGAAACAGTCGTCGAGGTCGAAGGAAGCATCGCTCATGGGAAGGGCACCGGCCATTGGACCGGCCGGATATAGGCATTCGAGCCAGGCGCCGCAAACCGGACGCGCGGCTTTATGCCGGAGCCTTGCCTTCCTCGGTGGCCTCATCTTCCACCGCCGAGAGATGTTGTGCCGCCAGGAAGTTGCCGACATGGCTCAGACCGTCGAAGTGATCGCAGAACACCTTGATGAGGACCAGCAGCGGCACCGCCATCAGCGCGCCGACAAAGCCCCATAGCCATGACCAGAAGGCAATGGCGATGAAGATCGCCACGGCGTTGATCTCGAGCCGCCGGCCGACAACCATCGGCGTTACGAATTGGCCTTCGACGATGTCGCACAAAAGCAGGAAGGCAGGCGCCAACAACGCATAGGAGATCGTGTCGAAGCTGATCAGCGCGATGATCGTAACCACGATGAGCGTGATCATGGCGCCGACATAGGGTAGGAAATTAAGCAGAGCGGCCGTGGCGCCCCAGACGAGCGGATTGGGCATGCCGAGTGCCCACAGCCCAAGGCCAATGATCGTGCCGAGGCCGATATTGATGATGGTGACGGTGAGCAGATAGTGCGAGATTTCCCGTTCCACGTCGTAAACGACGCGCAGCGCCCGCTTCTTCTCGGTGAGGCTGGCGAAGGACTGGATGATCTTTTCATAGAACATCGTGCCTGAAGCGAGCAGGAACAGCGACAGCACGAAGATGATGGTCAGGCTTGTTCCCGCCGAAAGAATGTTCGAGGCCGCCGACGACAGGAAGCCAGACTGGGCTACCGCGACTTTCTGTATGCCCGGTTCCTGCGACGTCTCGGTGAGGCCTTCGATCTGATGTGTAACCTCCATCATCCTCTCGAGCGGAGGCCGCAAATGCGCCAGCCGCTCGGTCAGCCGCTGGCCGATCGACGAAGTGTTGTTGATGAGATCGATCACCGGGCCGCTCAGCAGGTAGCCGGCGCTGGCGAAGAGGCAGAGGGACAGAAGCACCAGAAGCGTCGCCGAAATCACCTCGGGGATGCCGCGCTTGCGCAGAAGCCTGACGATCGGCGTCAGCGTCAATGCCAGCAGAAAGGCCAGTATGACCGGCATGAAGAAGGCACGGGCGAAATAGAGCGCGTAGATGGCCATGAAGATGAAGATGCCGACGAGCAGCGAGCGTATCAGATGCGTGTCGGCGCGGGCGGCGATGCGCGCCTCTTCTGCTTCGGAAACGCCCGCGACCGAAGCGGTGGGGTCAGCTTTCATCACGGTCCCTCGGCGGCGCACCGCAATTGGCGCAACCGCTGAGAAAACGCCCCTGCCGTTCCAAGGTTCCGTTAGCCGGCGTTGACGGCGAGCCCACGAGGCCCGCCGTCGCGGTTATTGTTCCCGCGCAATTTTTCGCGGAAGTGCAACACTACGCGGCAGGCGCCGGGGCCGGGACGGCGTCAGCCGTTTCCTTGCGCACGATCGGCGCCACCCTGGTGCCGTAGAGTTCAATCGCCTTCATGATCTTGGCATGCGGCATGATGCCGATCGCCATCTGCAGCAGGAAGCGGTCGTTGCCGAAGATCTTGTGCTGGGTGACGATCTTCTCGGTCACCTGCTCGGGATTGCCGACGAACAAGGCGCCGCTCGGGCCGCGTGACTGGTCGAAATGCGCCCGCGAGGTCGGACCCCAGCCGCGCTCGCGGCCGATGCGGTTCATCACCTCGGCCTGTGGGCCATAGAAATCGTCGGCCGCCTTCTCGGTCGTGTCGGCGATGAAGCCGTGGACGTTGATGCTGGTGGCAAGACCCTTCGGATCGGCGCCCGCGCGCCTGGCGGCCTCGCGGTAGAGGTCAAACAGCGGCGCGAACCGCGCCGGCTCGCCGCCGATGATGGCGAGCGCCAGCGGCAGGCCGAGCGCGCCCGCGCGGGCGGCGGACTGCGGCGTGCCGCCGATGGCGATCCAGATCGGCAGTTTTTCCTGCAAGGGGCGCGGGTAGACGCCGCGATCGTTGATCGGCGCGCGCAGATTGCCCGACCAGGTGATCTTCACCTGATCGCGGATGGCGAGCAGCAGGTCGAGCTTTTCGGTGAACAGCTCGTCATAATCCTCAAGATTGTAGCCGAACAGCGGAAAGGACTCGATGAACGAGCCGCGCCCGGCCATGATTTCGGCCCGGCCGCCGGAAAGAAGGTCGAGCGTGGCGAATTGCTGGAAGACGCGGACCGGATCGTCCGAGGACAGGACAGTGACGGCGCTGGTCAGTTTTATGCGTTTGGTGTGCTCGGCCGCCGCGGCCAGAGCCACGACAGGCGCGGACGCGGCATAGTCCGGCCGGTGATGCTCGCCGAGGCCGAAAACGTCAAGGCCGACCTGATCGGCCAGTTCGATCTCCTCGATCAGGTTGCGCAGCCGCTCGTGCGGGCCGATTGCGCCGGGGCCCGGCTGCGGGCTGACGTCGGCGAAAGTGTAGAGACCGAGTTCCATCTGGTGTCATCCTGGCGTTTGATTTTCGCGCTAGAGGTAGCGATCAGCCCGTATCACCACCAGAGGGTCTGACTGCGAACAGTGCGTGTCCGTTTCGGCCGCGAAGGCGTCTCCCGGCTGCAACAGCACGGAATTTCATGGCTGGCATACCGTTTTGGCGCTTGAACTCCCGGTTTTCGCGCGTATGTAAGCGTCGCGAATTGACTTCAGGGAAGTGGACTTGGCTATCTACAGGGAAAAAGACATTTTCGAGCGGCGCAACGCCGCGAACGAGGCAAAGAAGGCGCTTCTGGAGCGCTTCAAGTCGAAGCCGGCGGCGGACGATCCCGCGGTGCTGGCGCGACAGGCCGAACGCAAGGCTATCCTTGCGGCGCGTGAGATACGCGAGGCCGAGAAGGCGAGGCTGAAGCAGGAAAGGCTGGCACGCGAGGCAATCGAGAAGGCCGAGCGCGAGGCCGCAGCCGAAGCCGCACGGGTCGCGGCCGAAGAGGCGGCGCAGGCGGAAGCCAGGATTCGGGAAGCCGAAGAGGCCGAGCGCATCGCGCGTCTGCTGGCCGACGAGGCCGAGCGCAAGGCGAAGCGCGACGCGCGCTATGCGGCGCGCAAGGCGCGCACCGGCAGGACACCGCCAGGCTTTACCGGCCGCTAGCCTCAGACCGCCGGAGCAAGCTGCTTCGAGGATCAGGGTCGCTGCGAAGCGGCCCTGCATGCGTTTGTCCGCGCGCCAATTCATGCGATTGCCGACGCCGTTCGTGATGCGACTTTCGCAAAATTGCTCTGTTTGCTTCGACGCAATTCCGGATGGAAAACCGCTTCGCTTCCTGGATTGCTTTACGCCGCGAATTTCAGCCCCATAATGCCGCAGACGATGAGCGCGATGCAGGCGAGCCTGATGACGGTCGCCGGCTCGCCGAGCAGCCAGATACCGAGCAGCGCCGTGCCGACCGTGCCGATGCCGGTCCACACCGCATAGGCGGTGCCGACGGGCAGCGCTTTCAGCGCCAGTCCAAGCAGCGTGAGGCTGACGATCATCGAGGCGACCGTGAGCACGGTCGGGACGAGGCGGGTGAATCCGTCGGTATATTTGAGGCCGATTGCCCAGCCGATCTCGAACAGGCCGGCGAAAAACAGAAAAATCCATGACATGGGGAACGCTCCATCCAAGCATCGCACCGACGTCCGTTCAGGACGATGCAATGCGCGATCGACCGAGCACCGCGGCAGCCGATGCCCTATCAGACAGTGGGCGGGTCGTCCCGACCGGATTTCAGGAGATGTGGGGTCGTCCCCGCACCAGATATAGGGTGTCTTAACGCCCGATCAACAAACTGCCGGCGGTGTTCCGAACGCCGCCGGCGAACTCCATCCGAGGCACGCGACTATTTTTCCTTGAGCCTCGTTGCCTTGACCGGCGGCGCCTTGAGCGTGGGAGCAGCGGCCGGCTTCTTGGCGTCCTTCTTTGGCTTGCGGGCCTCCTTGCCTGCCTTCATCGCACCTTTTGCCATGATTCGTTCCTCCAGTTGCGGGAAGTGAAGTGAAACAAGAGAAATGCCTGTAGGCAAGGGCCGTTCGCGGTGACGGCCGCGAAAACCGGCAACCTGTTTCGGCGGCCTTATGAATCCGAACCGGCGCGCAGCGACTTGAACGGACGGGGTGTTGGTGCGTCGCGATGGCCGCGGAATTTCGGCGGGCCCGCAGCATGATCTCAAGGAAATCGGCTCCCACTTTTCCTGCAATTACTCTAGACTTCGCGTGTCGGACAGGACGACAGGGAAGCAATGGCGGGGCATGGCGGCTCTCGAACGGTCATTTACGCGGCGCTCGCCGGCAATCTCGCGATCGCGCTGACCAAATTCGTCGCAGCCTTCTTCACCGGCAGTTCGGCGATGTTTTCGGAAGGCGTGCATTCGCTGGTCGATACCGGCAATGGCAGCCTGCTGCTTTATGGCATGCATCGCGCCGCACGCCCGGCCACCCGCGCGCATCCGCTCGGCCATGGCCGCGAGCTCTACTTCTGGAGCTTCATCGTGGCGCTTCTCGTCTTCGCGCTCGGCGCCGGCGTATCGTTCTACGAAGGCGTGACGCACATCATTGCGCCCGAACCGGCCGCCAATGTCAGGGTCAATTACATCGTGCTCGGCCTGTCGTTTCTGTTCGAGGGCAGCTCATGGCTGGTGGCGCTGAGGGAATTCCGCCGGCAGAAGGGCCAGCAGGGCTGGCTGCAGGCCGTGCAATCGAGCAAGGATCCAAGCGTCTACACAGTGCTGTTCGAGGACAGTGCCGCGCTTCTCGGCCTGATCGTCGCCTTTGCCGGCATATTGGCGGCGGAGATTTTCGAGATGCCGGAACTGGACGGCGCCGCCTCGATCGGCATTGCGCTGATCCTGGGTGCGACCGCGGCCTTCCTGGCGCGCGAGAGCAAGGGGCTGCTCATCGGCGAGCCTGCTTCGCCTGCGGTGCAGAAAGAAGTGCTGGCGATCGCGCAGCAGGATCCGGCGGTGCAGCGGGCGAACGGCGTCCTGACGGTCCACCTGGGGCCGGAAGAAATCGTTGCCGGCCTGAGCATCGAATTCGAGGACCATCTGTCCGCGCCGGAAATCGAAGCCTGCGTCGAGCGCCTCGAAGCGCGGCTAAGGAAGGAAATGCCCGAGATCACCCGGCTGTTCGTCAAGCCGCAGACGACAGGCACCTGGGAACAGCGGCGCAAGCTGATCGAATCGGCATCCGAGTAGAGTTTTGAGCAGGTCTCGAAACCACATTCCACTCCTCGGGATTATGTCTTGGACCAGCGTCGCGTCGTTGCCTTGCGACGCTGCGCCGCTAAAATCAGCCGATCGAGTTTTGGAGGACTGATTATGAAGATCGACGGCGGCTGTCATTGTGGTGCCATCACCTATGAGGCGGAGGTCGAACCGGAAAAGACCTCGATCTGCCATTGTACCGATTGCCAACAGTTGACCGGTACGGCCTTTCGCGTCACCGTTCCGGCGCCTGAAGATCACTACCGGATCACAAAGGGTACACCGAAGGTCTACATCAAGACCGTGGCAAGCGGCGCCAAGCGCGTCCAGGCCTTTTGCGCCGACTGCGGTTCGCACCTTTACGCCACGTCGGTCGGAGATGGCCCAAAGGTCTACGGCATTCGAGTGGGAACCGCGCGGCAACGCCAGGATTTGATTCCGACACTGCAAAAATGGCACCGCTCGGCGCTTCACTGGCTACCTGAATTTCACGGCATGACCACAGTGGAGGAGCAGTAGCGCCGTCCGGTGCGGCGCCTCATTCGTCGCCTTCGACGACCCTCAGCCTGAGCTGGCCGGTCTTTGAATCGGCAACGCGTGGGGAATCGACAACGCGCGGGCCGGGTTCCGGCTTCGCAGGGGCTGGTGACGCCATGTCAGGGTCGGCATCGCCTCCGGGCTGCGCCCCAAACTCCAGAGCTTCGATCTTCTGGCCGCGTTTGGTCACCTTCGACGTCGAGACGAGGATGTCGTCTATATCCTTGGCCGACTGGGCAAAATGGCCCTGCAATTTGCGCACCCGCTCGTCGACGCGCGAAACATCCTCCATCAGCCGGATCACCTCGCCCTGGATCAGGTGTGCCTGCTCGCGCATACGGGCATCCTTCAGGATCGCCTGGATGACCTGGATCGACAGCATCAGGAGCGACGGCGAGACGATGACGACGCGGGCGCGGTGCGCCTTCTGCACCACCGCCTCGAAATTTTCGTGGATCTCGGCAAACACCGATTCCGACGGCACGAACATGAAGGCGGTATCCTGCGTCTCGCCCTGGATCAGATATTTATCCGCGATATCGCGGACATGCACCTCGATGTCGCGGCGGAAGGCCTGCGACGCGACCTTCTGCTGTTCGGCGCCTTCGGCGGCGCGGATGGCGTTCCAGGCTTCCAGCGGAAACTTGGCGTCGACGGCAAGCGCCGGCGCGCCGTTGGGCATCTTCACCAGGCAATCGGGACGGCTGCCGTTGGACAAGGTCGCCTGGAACTCGTAGGCGCCGTGCGGCAGACCGTCGGCGACGATCGCTTCCATGCGCGACTGGCCGAAGGCGCCGCGCGTCTGCTTGTTGGAGAGGATCGCCTGCAATTGCACGACCTGGCCGGCGAGCGACTGGATGTTGCCTTGCGCGGTGTCGATGACGGCCAGCCGCTCCTGCAATTTGGCCAGGCTCTCATGAGTGGATTTGGTTTGCTCGGTCATGGTCTGGCCGAGGCGGCCGGTCATGGCATCGAGGCGCTGGCCGATCGATTGCGTCAGTTCCGCCTGCCGCGCGCCGAAGACTTCCGCGATGGCGCCCATGCGGCCCTGCATCTCGGCTTGGCTTTGCAATATGCCGGCCATCCGCGCCTCGGCGTCGCGGGCATGGTCGGCGGCTTCGGCAGCGGCCACGGCGCGCGCCTTGGCCGAGCGCCACAGCGCGACGACAAGCGCCACGAACATGCCAAGAAACACAAAGGCCCCGAACGCCAGCGCATGGCCGAGCGTGATCGTGGTCGCGCCAAGCCGGGCGACAGGTTCCGAAAGGATGGATGTCAGGTCGTTCATGCACATAGCATAGACGATTCGGCCGGCCAGCACAGATCAAAACGTGAACGATCCCCCGGCGTACCGGTGTCGGTAGCTAATCAAGTTGTCCGGTTTGGTAGCACATGATCTGTCCGCTTCTGTTTTGGCGTCGAAGCGGTTCA
>NZ_JAIUIS010000021.1:0-110664 GCF_020165765.1 Mesorhizobium sp. B264B1B | reverse complement strand
GGTTTTGGAGTGGTTCGAGCCCGCCCACCCATCCCTCCGACATCAAACCCACCCAGCCTCTTCAAAAAACCCAGGCACCTCGTCCAGCCCCCGCGCGACCGCGTCCGGCTCGTAATCCGCCGGCGGCCTTCGTCCAGTCCCGCGATCCACCCACACAGCGCGGAAGTGCAGGTCGCGGGCGGCGGTCAGGTCGAGGTGCGGGCTGGCGCAGATGTGGACCAGCTCGTCCCTGGTCACGCCAAGGGTGCGCCAGGCGTGTTCGAAGATCTGCCGCGACGGCTTGTAGGCCTGCGCCTGTTGCGCCGTGATGACCCGGTCGATGGCGCCGCCAAGCTGCGCGACATTGCCGGCGATGATGGCGTCGTCGGTGTTGGAGATGATCGCCAGCTTGAAGCCGGCCTGCTTCAGCCTTTGCAGCGTCGCGACGACTTCCGGGAAGGGCGGCATGCGGCCGATCGAGGATGTCAGCAGTTCGGCGTCGCCGGCTTCCGCTTCCAGCGAAAAATCCCGCATCGCCAGATGCAGCGCCTTGGCCGTCACCTCGGCGAAGGAGAGGTGCGGCCTGGTATGCTCGAGCTGGTGTTCGTGCCGGTCGTAGACCGGGATGAATGTCTGCGCCTCGATCCTGCGGCCCTTGCGCGACAGGATCGTCTCCATCGCGGCCATCAGCCCTTCATCCCATTGGATCAGCGTGCCGTAGCAGTCGAAAGTAAGCCAGGTCGGGCGCGGTCCGCCAAGTGCCATTCGGGAACCTTTTGCGAAAAGACGTCGGGAGCCTCCGGGCACAACTTAGACCATTGGGCGCTTTTATCCAGGTGCAGGATTCTCCGCGTCGGACGGCCGGCTCTCGGCCGCAGCGATGATCTTTGCTGTGTCCAGGCATCCGAGGCACCGAAGGCCGCCGTTACGCCGGAAGCATGCCGATCACGCCTATGTACCAACTGCGCCTATGCACTCGTCGTCAACGTGGAGAGCTGGTCGGTGTCGTAGCGGTTCCGCAGTTCGGCAAGCGCCTTCGGGTCCGGGGAGCCTTTTGCGGCAAGCCTGGCAAGGTCTTCGAAATAGTGCTCATGGCCGGGCGGCGAGACGGTCATCAGCACGCGGGCCGGTTTTTCGCCGACATTGGTGATGTTGTGCTGCACGCCGGGCGGAATGAACAGGAAGGTGCCGGGGGTCGCGCGGATCACCTGCGCGCCGACGTGCCAGACACATTCGCCGTCAAGCACATAGAAGGTTTCTTCCTGCACGCGATGGACATGCAGGCCGGTGGCGAAGCCGGCCGGTATGGTCCAGTCGAACATGCTCGTGTGTCTGGTATCCGCGCCGGTGACGAGGAACACCATCGGCTGGCCACGCAGCATGACCCCCTTGTTCTCGTCGGGCATCCGGATGACAGGGGCGGCGCTCATTTGATCCTCCATCGGTTCGCTGCTTTTTCCCGCAGCCACCGGCACAGGATGCCTCTACCCGGCCGGCCAGTCGTGAAGCCGTTGCGAAATCATTGCGAAAAGATTGCAAACGGTATCTCCTTCGGGAATGGCAACGAGCCTCGCCTTTGGCCCCTTTCGCATCGACGGCGAAGCCGGGATCCTGTTCCACGGTGACCAGCCGACGCCGCTCGGCCAACGGGCCGTCGCGCTGCTGGCGCTGCTTGTCGAACGCACGGGCAAGCCGGTTCCCAAGCAGGCGCTGATCGACGCCGCATGGCCGGGCCAAGCGATCGAGGACAGCAATCTGACGGTGCAGATCGCGGCGGCCAGGCGCATGCTGGAGAGCGCGGCCGGCGGCGGAAGCTGGATCGAGACGCTGCCGCGGCACGGCTATCGCTATGTCGGGCCCGAGGTCGCGATCGGTGGTCTTGGCCCCGAGGCGGCAACGCTGACATGGCCCGGCAAGCCTTCGATCGCGGTTCTGCCGTTCTCGAACCTGAGCGGTGATCCGGAGCAGGACTATTTCGCCGACGGCATCGTCGACGACATCACCACCGGCCTGGCGCGCATCAACTGGCTGTTCGTCATCGCGCGCAACTCCTCCTTCACCTATAAGGGGCGCGCGGTGGACGTGAAGCAGGTCGGCCGCGAGCTCGGCGTCCACTATGTGCTCGAAGGCAGCGTGCGCAGGGCCGGCGGCAGCGTGCGCGTCACCGGCCAGTTGATCGACACCTCGACCGGTGCCCACATATGGGCCGAGCGCTTCGACCGCGCCTCCGCCGATATTTTCGCGCTCCAGGATGAGATCGCGCTCGCGGCCGTCGGCGCGATCGCGCCCAGCCTGCGGCGCGTCGAGATCGAGAGGGTGAGGCGCAAGCGACCCGACAGTCTCGATGCCTACGACCTCGTGCTGCGGGCCCAGCCGGACGTGGATTCCGGCATGCCCGAACGGGTGACGCAGGCGCTCGTGCTGCTCGAACGCGCCATCGAACTCGAGCCGACCTATGCGCTTGCCCACGGCAACGCCGCCATGTGCCACCATTGCCTGTTCGTTCGCGCCGGCATGCAGGAAGCCGATCGCGAGGCTTCGGTACGCCATGCCCGCCTGGCCATCCTGCACGGGCAGGACGACGCCTCGGCGCTTACCCTTGCGGGGTTTTCGATCGGCATGGACGGACATGACCGCAAGGCCGCCTTCACCGCCCTGGAAGCCGCGCTCGCCGTCAGCCCGTCATCCGCCCTGACCTACATTCTGGGCAGCGTGATCCTGGGCTGGAGCGGCGAAGCCGAGCAAGCCATCGCGTGGAGCGAGCGCGGGATGCGGCTAAGCCCCTTCGATCCCTGGGCTTTCGCCGCCTTCGACGCCCAGGCGATGAGCCATCTGCTGCGCGGTCGCTACGGCGAGGCCTGCCGCGCCGCATACAGGTCCGTTCAGGCCAATCCCGCCCACAGCATCACCTATGTGCAATTGGCCGCCGCTTTGGCCAAGCTCGGCCGGCTGGAAGAGGCGGCGGCGGCGGCGGCGCGGGTGCGTGAGCTGCACCCGACGTTTCGCTACAGCCGGCAGTTCGCCGCCGTACACTGCGCCCCGGCGCTCGCGCAATGCCTTGGCGAGGCGCTGCAGGCCGCCGGTTTGCCGCAATAGGGCGGCTCTTCGACCCCCTTTACCGCACCACGCCCCTGCAAGCCCAGGCCACATTCGCGAACGACCGCGGCCCATCCGGCCGGCCTGCCTCATAGGCATCGCGGACGGCGGCCTCGGTGCGCGACCGCTCGGCTGGGTCGAGCGTCATCATGTATCTGCCGAGCGGGCCTTCGCCGGCCGCTATCGGCGCCCAATAGTCGTCGAAGTCCCGGTAATCCATGCGGATCATCAGCTCGGTTTCGGTCACATCGGCCAGGTCCTGCTCGACAAAAGTCCGCTTCATTTCGCCCGGCTGCATCATCGGCTGGAAGCAATAGCGGCTGCGCATCTGGCGTCCGCCTTCGCTGAGCGCGGCCGCCGTGTCGATCATCATGCGCATGCCGGGCATGCCGCCGAGATGGTCCCACACGACGGCCGCCACCACGCCGCCCGGCCGCACCACGCGGCGCATCTCGCCCACCGCCTTGCCGGCCTCCTGCACGAAGTGGAGCACGAGCAGCGCCAGCGCGCGGTCGAAACCATCGTCGGCGAACGGCAAGGCGGTGGCGTCGGCTTGCTGGATCTCGATGCGCGGGTCGGTGTTGCGCCGCTTCGCCGCCTCGACGAAGACAGGCGAAAAGTCGATTGCCGCGATTGCCGCGAGCTCGGCGGATTTCGCCAGCTCGAACGTCAGGCTGCCGGTGCCGCAGCCGACGTCGAGGATCTTTTCGCCACCGGCAAGCCCGGCGAAGTCGATGAATTTGGGCGCGAGCTTGCGGCTCCAGCGGCCCATGAGCTGCTCATATCCGCTGGCGTCATGAACGGTGAAACTTGAGGTCATCTCGCTCTCCCTGCGCTGAAGAGGCGAGGCTAGGGCAATTCCGGGAAAGGTGTGAGGCGGTTTTCCGTCCGCGGTCGCGCGACCTGCCTTCGACGAATGGCTAGTGCCTGGGCGTGGGCTCCGCGCGGTTTAGCCCTCACTGGCGGGTCAACATCGCCCAACTCCGCCTTTCGGTGGGTGCCTGAAGGTCACTTCAACCGTACGATTCCCGCCCCGCCGGATCCGCGCCTCGCCAGCCCGTTTGGCATCCTGGCGCAACGGGCTGGCCGAACACCCGGCTTCAGGGCCGCACGGCGGTCACTTCGATTTCGACCAGGAAGCCGGGACCGGCGAGGCCCGCGACCTGCACCACCGAACGCGTCGGCAGGTTCGGCTGGTCCTTGGTGCCGAAAAACTTCGTGTATCCTTTCATGAAGCCGGCAAAATCCATCTTGCCGCCCTTGGCGGGATCGCCGACCAGGAAGACCTGCATCTTGACGACGTCGCCCATCTTCAGGCCGAGATCGGCCAGCGTCTTGTCGATCGACTTCAGCACCGAGCCGGTCTGGGCCTCGGTGTCGCCATAGGCGGCGATCGTCGCCTTGTCGGCCTTCTCGTCGATGACCGACGGCACGGCGCCGCTGAGATAGACCGTGGTCTTGCCGGCCGGCACCTCGACGGCGCGCAGGATCGGAAAATCCGAATTCGGAATCTTGTGGCGAACGACGTCGTCGGCCACGGCCGCGCCGGCCGCCAGCATTCCCGCCGCCAGCACGGCGGCCCCAATCCATGATTTCCCGATCGATGGTTTCATGACCCGTTTCCTTCCATTCGAGAGGGCGGCGAGCGCCGGAATGCCCGCCGCGCGGTTTGCGTTGCCGCATGTGCGGGCGACATCCGCCACTCAGCGGACATCCTTCACGTCCTGCGCCGTCACGGCATCCTTGTAGTCGTTGCCGAAATGCGTCCTGACATAGTTGACCACGGCCGCGACCTGGTCGTCGCTCATCATCTGCCCCACCGGCGGCATGCCGTTTTGCCCGTGCAGGACGAGGCTTACGGGATAGCCGCCGGTCTCCAGGTTCTTGTTCTTGGCCAGCGCCGGATAGTGGCCGGCGCCGACCGCGCCTTGCCCCTTGTCCAGGTGGCAGGCGGCGCAGACATTGGCATAGAGCGCCGCGCCGTCCTTTTCGGTGAAAGTATCGCCCTGGCTGAACGTGACACCGGCCGAATCGGCGAACGCGCCGGGGGCCGTGAACGCCATGGCGACGGCCATGGCGGCGATGAGACCGCTGGGTCTTTTGAAGGAGCTGCTCATGATGGGATGCCTCGCGGGATACGGGGTGAACGAAGGAATCGGCATGGCCTCATCCCTGCATGACGCGCTGGTGCAGGCGGGTGATGGCGTTGAGCGAGGACAGGATCGCGCCCTCCTGCCAGGCGGGAATGTAGGAGGCATGCTCGCCGGCCAGCACGATGCGGCCGTCGATCTGGCACAGATTGTCGTAATGCTCCTTGCGTGCCTCCTCGGTCCAGTCGCCCGCGCAGCCAAGCGTGAAGGGCGAGCGGTGCCATGCCCAGGAAACGCCGGTCTCGAATTCCTGCTTGTATTGCGGGTGGAGCTGCGCGCCGTATTCCACCGCCTTCTGCACGCGCTCCTGCGGGGTCATGGCGGTGAATTCGTAGGAGTTCGGTCCGTTCCATGTGTAGCAGCCGAGCAGCACGCCCTTGCCGCCGGCGTTGAAGCCGGTGCTGGGGTAGGAGATCTGCGAAATGGGCAAGTTGGTGTAGCTGACGCCGCCGAAGATCGATTCGTCCTCCTCCCAGAAACGGCGCTTCATCTGCAGGCCGACCTTGACCGAGGACGCATAGGGCACCGCCCCGATCGCCGCCTGCATGGCGCCGCCGACCTGGATTTCGATCTGGCTGAGGATGGTGAGCGGAATGGTGCACACGCACCAGTCGGCGCTGGCTTCCTGGGCGGTTCCGGGGTTTTTCGCGTCCTCATAGGTCACCGTCACGCCCTTGTCGTTCTGGGCGATCTTGGTGACCTTGGCATTGTAGGTGATGAGGTCGCCGACCTGCTTGGCGAAGGCTTCGCCGATCCTGCCCATGCCGCCGACCGGCTGGAACATGGTGGTCTGGAATTCGTAGAGCGAGAAGTTGGCGAGGCTGCCCCACAGGCGCGAATTCAATACGTCGGACGCGCCGATGATCTGACCCGCCACCGGCTCGGCGCCGATGCCGCCGCCCGGCTCCTTCTCGTAGCCGCGGAACTCGGCGGTCGCGAGGCTGGATTTGTAGCTGTAGTCCTTGTCCAGCGCCCCCCAGGACTGCAGCGCCTCGAGCAGCACCTCCTGGTCCTCCTTGGAGACGAGCCCTTCCAGCTGGCCCTTCTTGGCCACCTTGGCCAGCAGCTCCGACGTGTGGCCCTTGAAGTCGGTCTCGATCTCGCGCACGCGCTTGGGCTTGCCGCCGAAGGCCTCGGTCGAGTGCAGCAGGGCGTTGTGATTGGTCTGCTGGAACGGCTCCAGCGTCACCCCGAGCCTCCGGCAGTAGGCCAACAGCCCGTTGTGATGGTAAGGGATGCGCCAGGGGCCGGGATTGAGGTAGAGCCCCTCGTCGAACTCGCATTTCTGCGTGTAGCCGCCAAGTTCGGTAACGGTGTCGCCGCCGCGTATCGTCCAGTTGCGGCCGCCGGCGCGGGCATTGTATTCGAGGATCTTCACCTTGTAGCCGGCCTGGCGCAGTTCCAGGGCCGCCAGCATGCCGGCCAGGCCGGCGCCCAGGACGAGCACCGAAGCGCCCTTCGGGTCGCCTTCGAGCTTGATCGGTCCCTTGTAATCGGACTCTGCCGCCAGCCCCATGCTGGTCATGGCCTGGTACATTGCGGCGCTGCCCGCCGTGATGCCGATCATTTTGAGAAGGTCGCGCCGGCGCATGCCGGCAAGGGATTGTTTGAGTTGCATGTTCGTCTCCTCGATCAGCGGCACGCCGCGATCCGCCGCCTGTTGCCCCCGCAAGCTCGAGGCGAGCCCCGGTGGACGACCCAAGGCTATGCCTGCAACCCAGTCTGTTCAACCAACACGCCGCGCTTGGAACAAATGTCCTCGAACATTGGCGCAATAGGGCTCTCGCGGCGTCGCTGGCCGGCATTTTCCACGCCCTCGCGGCCTCGGGGCCGGCGGCCAGACCACTTGCTGTGCCAATTGAAAGGGCACGCCTGGCTGGCCCGACAGCGGAAAAGTCCGACGGGAAAGTCCGTGGCCGGCCGGCGCTCGCGGCGCCGGCTTTCATCACCCAAATGCTTGCCTTGTCGGCCGGTCGGTCAGCCTGCCACGGCCCGCACGCTCTCCCTCTCCACCAGCGGACATTCCAGCTTGGTGATGGGATAGCGCCCCCGTCCCACCGTCGCCGGCGCCTCGAGCTGTTCGATCGCCCATTGGCCCATCGCCATATGCGGCAGGATCGAGGTGGTCAGCGGCGGGAACAGATGCCTGGCGATTTCCTCGTCGTCGTAGCCGACCACGGAGATGTCCTGCGGGATGTGCAGGCCGGCTTCCTTCAGCGCTTCGTAGCAGCCGATCGCGGTGCGGTCGTTCTGGCAGAAGATGGCGGTCGGGCGGTCCTTCAGCGCCAGGAGCTTGACGGTCGCGGCATAGCCGGCACTTGCCGACCAGTCGCCCTCGACCACCAGTTCGGGATCGAAAGGGATGTCGGCGGTGGCAAGAGCGCGGCGGTAGCCTTTCAGGCGGTCCTGTGCCGCCTGCATCCAGGGCTCGCCGGTGATGGTGGCGATGCGGCGGTGGCCGTGGCTGATCAGGTGCCGGGTGGAGCTCTGGCCGCCGGCGATCTCGGAGGGCACCACGGCGGGGAAGGCGTAATCCGACGTGTAGCAGTTGAGCAGGATCACCGGGATGTCGAGGCTGTAGAGGAAGTCGGGCGCCGTGATCTCGCGGGTGAAGATGGTCATGTAGATCAGCGCCGAAATGCCCCGCCTGGTCAGCGCCTCTATCGCGCGCGGCTCCATCACGGCGTCGCCCATGGTCTGCGCCACCAGAAGCACGTTGCCGGCGTTCCACGAGGCCTGGCGCGCGCCCTCGATGGCGACGACGGCTTCCGGGCTGGTGGCGAGCTGGTCGACGGCGAAGCCGATCACCCCGTCCAGCCCGTCGAAGGCGCTGGCCGGCGCCTTCAGTGCCGAAAAGGCCGGCGCACTATAGCCCAGCGCGCGCGCCGCCTCGATCACCCGCTCGCGCGTCTGTCGCGACAGTTTTATGCCAGGCGAATTGTTGAGCACGAAGGAAACAGTCGCCTGCGAGCAGCCGGCGGCGCGCGCAATGTCGGTCATGGTGACCCGGCCCTTGGGCTTCACCGGCGCCTTGCGGCGCTTTGCCGTCGGGATATCGGTGGTCTCGCTCATGCTGTTCGTGTTCCCCGGCCTGTCCGGCCTGCCCGGCGACCATCAAGGCCGCGCCGGTTTATAGAAATATCGGCTAACTTATATCTATTAGCGGGCGACCGGTCTACTGGCTAGCCGGCTCCGGGCAGCTCAAATCACAGCATATGAGCCGATTACCCCGTTTGCGCCAAGCCATTGCGTTCCAGGCAAACCCAACGGCGTCATCGCCGGCGTGGTCGCCATCGAACGCAACTAATACCGTTTACTAATACGAAAATGCGCTGTAACGTCGGTCCGTCGCGTCCGTTTTCCCTGGGGCGCGGTGCATGCGAATGGTCCGATGGCAAGCGGACAGTACCCCGCGAAGCCTTGTCGCGGACATGTGATATGTCAGACAAATCGGACTATTTACGAACGGGGGATGAGTCTCTAAAGTCCGTCGCCGTGGCTGGAACGACGCCATCTTCAGTGCCGGGAACCCTTGAGGAGGAGGGCGTCCAAGCCGCGAACGGCAAATCAGACAAGTGCAGGATCGGCCGGTCCGACGACCGGCCAAAACGGGAGGTTGAACATGAAATCCTTGATACGCAATGCATCCGTGGCCACCGCGGCGCTGCTGCTTGGCCTGACGGCGAGCACGATCGCGCGCGCCGACGACAAGCCGACGCTGGCCTTCGTCGTCAACGGCGCTTCCGACTTCTGGAAGGCGGCCGAGGCCGGCGTCAAGAAGGCGCAGGGCGAACTGCCCGACTACAATCTCGAGCTGAAATATCCCGAGCAGTCCTCGGTCGCCATCCAGCAGCGGCTGATGGACGATCTGGTCACCGCCGGCGTCAAGGGCATCATGGTTTCGGCCGTCGATCCCAAGACCTCTACCGACGGGCTGAACAAGATCGCCTCGGAAACGGCGCTGTTCACCACCGACAGCGACGCTCCGCAGACCAAGCGCGTCGCCTATATCGGCTCGTCCAATGTCGATGCCGGCAAGCAGGCGGCCGAAATCGCCAAGAAGGCGATGCCGGACGGCGGCAAGTGCCTCGGCTTCGTCGGCCTGCTCGGCGCCGACAATGCCAAGGAGCGCATCCAGGGCATGAAGGATGGCCTGGCCGGCACCAAGATCGAGCTCGTCGACGTGCGCGGCGACGACATCGACCAGGCCCGCGCCAAGAAGAACGTCGAGGACGCGCTCGTCGCCAGCCCCGACGTCACCTGCATGGTCGGCTTCTACTCCTACAACACGCCGCGCATCTATGAAGCGCTGCGCGATGCCGGCAAGCTCGGCTCGATCACCGTCGTCGGCTTCGATGACGATCCGATCACCCTGGGCGGCGTCAAGGAAGGCACCATTGCCGCCACCGTCGTGCAGCAGCCCTTCGAGTGGGCCTATCAGGGCATGAAGCTGATGGCATCCTATCTCAAGGGCGACAAGTCGGGCATCCCGGCCGACGGCCTCATCATCATCCCGACCAAGATCATCGGCAAGGATGACGTCGACGCCTACGCCGCCAATCTGAAGGCGATGGCTGGAAACTAAGACCGAAGGCAGAGCAGCCGGCTCAACGTCGCTTGAGCCGGCTGCTCTCGCATTGACGAACCCTTCGAGGCCAGTCAGTCTGCCAAGAGGTCGGCCCGCCAACGCTGTCAGGCATGATGAATTATTCCGACACATCCATCGCCGCGACCACCCCGTTCCTCAGTCTCGAGAACGTGCGCAAGACCTATCCGGGCGTCGTCGCGCTCGATGGCTTCTCGATGGAGGTCAGGCCGGGCGAGGTCATCGGCCTCGTCGGCGAGAACGGCGCCGGCAAATCCACCTTGATGAAGATCCTCGGCGGGGTGACGCGGCCCGACAGCGGCACCGTCACCGTCGACGGCACCGCCCATGACGGCCTGAGCGTCGAGGGCAGCCTGGGCTCCGGCATCGCCTTCGTCCATCAGGAACTCAACCTGTTCGAGAATCTCGACGTCGCTGCCAACATCTTCTTCGGCCGCGAACCGCTGCGCGCCGGGCCGCTCAGGCTCGTCGACCGCGCCAGGCTGCGCGCCATGGTGGCGCCGCTCCTGAAGCGCGTCGGCGCCAATTTCTCCGCCGACACGCCTGTCGCCGAACTGTCGCTCGCGCAGCAGCAGATGGTCGAGATCGCCAAGGCGCTGTCGATCAAGGCAAGGCTGGTCATCCTCGACGAACCGACGTCGAGCCTGCCGATCGCCGAGACCGACAAATTGCTCGACGTCATCAGGGCGCTGAAGGCGGACGGCATCAGCGTCATCTTCATTTCGCATCGCCTGCACGAGGTCGAGCGTGTCGCCGACCGCGTCATCGTGCTGCGCGACGGCATGCTGGCCGGCACCTTGCCCAAGCGCGACATCAACCACGACCAGATGGTCAAGCTGATGATCGGCCGCATGCTGAAGGAGCGCGAGAAGGCTTCCGAGGCGGCCCGCGCCCCCGGCGCCGTCGCCCTGTCGGCCAAGGCCATCCGCACCCCGACCTATCCCGGCCGCCCGGTAGATCTCGACGTCAGGCGCGGTGAAATCCTCGGCCTTGCCGGCCTTGTCGGTTCCGGCCGCACCGAGCTGGCGCGGGTGTTCTTCGGCATCGAAAGCAGCCTCGGCGGCACGCTCGAGCTCGCCGGCAAGCCGCTCTCCCTGGGCTCGGCGGCCGATGCCGTCGCGCACGGCATCTTCCTGGTGCCGGAGGACCGCAAGCTGACCGGTATCCTGCTCGACCTTTCGATCGCCCAGAACATTTCGCTGCCCAACCTGCCGGCGCATGCCAAGCGCTCCTTGGTGTCGACCAGCGCCGAAACGGCAACCGCCGAGAAGCAGAAAAAAGATCTCGGCATCAAGGCGCCCTCGGTGCAGACGCGCACCGGCACGCTGTCGGGCGGCAACCAGCAGAAGGTCGTGCTGGCCAAATGGCTGGCGATGAACCCCAAGGTGATGATCCTCGATGAGCCGACGCGCGGCATCGACATCGGCGCCAAGGCGGAGATCTACGGGCTGATGCGTGCGCTGGCCGACGCCGGCGTCGCCGTGCTGATGATCTCCAGCGACATGGAGGAGGTGATCGGCGTGTCCGACCGCATCGCCGTCATGCATGAGGGCCAGATCTCGGGCATTCTGGACAAGGACCAGTTCAGCCAGGAAAACGTGCTGCTGCTGGCGGTAGGCAAGCAGCCGAAATAATTCTGCCGCCGCGCCGCGGAAGCGCTCGGGCCGGCATTGGGGAGAAGATGATGAGCAAGAAAGATCTCGGCCTGCTGATCCTGATCCTGGTGGTCGGCGCCATCGTCGCCATCATCAATCCGCGCTTCCTGCTGCCGATCAATCTCGCCAACACCTCGAACCTGATCGGACTGTTCGGCATCCTGTCGATCGGCCAGGCCTTCGTCATCATCACCGGCGGCATCGAATTGTCGGTCGGCTCGCTGGTGGCGCTGCTGGGAACGCTCTTCATCGACTTCATCGCCGTGCGCGGCATGGAATGGCCGCTGGCCTTCGTGCTCATCCTGGTGCTCGGTGCCATCATCGGCCTGGCGCATGGCTGGCTGATCACGCGGCTCAAATTGCAGCCCTTCGTGGTGACCTTGTGCGGCCTTTTGATCTATCGCGGCGTCGCCCGCTTCTACACCGCCGACGGCACCGCCGGCTTCGCCTTCGGCCAGAATTTCCCGGAGCTCGAATTCTTGACCGCCGGCCGCTCCTGGGGCGTGCCGAACTCCTTCTTCGCCCTGATCGTCATCGCCATCGTTATGTGGGTGGTGCTGCACCGCTCGGTGTTCGGCCGCTATCTCTACGCCATCGGCAAGAACGAGGAGGCGGCGAAATATTCCGGCATCCGCACCGGGCGTGTCGTCATGGCCGCCTACGTCATCTGCGGGGTACTGACGGCGCTGTCGGCGATCTATTTCGCCATGTACACGCGATCCATCTCGCCGGCCAGCCACGGCCAGTTCTACGAGCTTTACGCCATTGCCGCGGCCGTGCTCGGCGGCTTCTCGCTGCGCGGCGGCGAGGGCTCGCTGATCGGCGTCATCCTCGGCACCGTGCTGCTGCAGGAGCTGCAGAACCTCGTCAATCTGCTCGGCATCCCGTCCTCGCTCAACTTCGCGGTGATGGGCGGCGTCATCCTCATCGGCGTGCTGATCGACCAGCAGTGGGGCGTGTTCCGCGCGCGGCGGCGCATGGTCGACGCCAGCCGCAAGAGCATCGCCGGGGCAGCGGCGGAATAGTCAGGGGCAAAAAGCCGCCGTCCGCCGTGGCCGTCGAAAGATAACGCCGCTCTATCTCGCCCGCCCCGCAATTCCGCTCGATCTGTTGTCGGCCGTATCTGTGCGGCCCCAAGTGACTTGAGTGCAAAAGGGGGGCGGCATCGCGAAAACGGTCTTGCGAGCTTCCATCCGGATTGGAACGAAACCCTTATCTGGGCGTTGTTCAAAGCTTTTCTATTCGGAGGCATTGTCATGGCCGCGAATCCGCTAAGCACCGCCAAGGTGGGAGGTCATCCCATCCATCCGATGCTCATTCCCTTTCCTGTCGCGTTCCTTGTCGGCGCGTTTCTCACCGATTTGATGTTCTGGGGGACTGCCGACGCCTTTTGGGCACGCGCGTCGATGTGGCTGATTGGAGCAGCCATCGTCATGGCTCTCCTGGCGGCGATTGCCGGCTTTATCGATTTCCTGAGCGAGCCGCGCATCCGCGCCCTGACGGACGCCTGGTACCACATGGTCGGCAATTTGACCGCCGTCGTTCTGGCGCTGATCAATTTCTATCTTCGCTACAGCCAAGGCGCCGAAGCGGCAGTTCGCCCATGGGGAGTGCTGCTTTCATTGATCGTTGTCTGCATCCTGCTGTTTACCGGCTGGAAAGGCTGGGAAATGGTGTACCGCCATCACGTCGCGGTTCTGGACGCGCCGACACAACCTTCGGCAACGCCGTCGGCCAGCACGCGTCGTGCCGATCACGACCGGCACGCGGCATAAAAGGAAGGTGTTTCGATGTTCAGGTCAGGCGAGCGCCACCTGACCATCAACACCTTTAGTCGATCAGCCCCGACATGTCGGAGAACGCCATCGCCTTGCGCAGCACCTCGGCAAAGCGCTCGCCTGCCGCTTCGCGCGAACCGCTATTGTCGATCGAGGTGACGCCGGGTCCGGAGAGCGTCACAGGGGCGCTGCGCGCCAGGCGTGCCAGAACCTCCCCGCGCGACTCGCGGCCACGCATCGCCAGCCGCCCGGCCAGCACATCGGGCGAAGCGGTGATCTCGACGATGACCAGATTGGCATAGCGCTTTCGCAAGGCAGGGATGATCGCGCGCGATACGTTGGCGACAGCGACATGGCCGTTGGCCACTGCCCAATCGACCTCGGCCGGCAGGCCGTAGCGCAGGCCGTGCGCCTCCCAGGAGACGGCGAAGGCGCCGTCGGCTTCGGCCTCGATGAAGGCGGCATCGGCCAGCGTGTCGTGATCCTCGCTTGCCGGGTCGCTCGGTCTGGTGATGACGCGGCGCACGAACTCCAGCCGCGTCTCGTCGGCGAAAAGCGCCTTGGCATGGCCGATGATCGTATCCTTGCCGGCGCCGCTCGGGCCCACCACGGCAACGAAGACGCCGTCGCGTATCGGAAACGCCTCGGCCGACAGTTCACGCTCGATCAATGCCGAAGCCATCACGCGACCCGCCGCCCCTGCCGCCAGACCGTGCGCACCACTGGAACGTGGTCGTCGAGGCGCACGCGCACCAGGTCGGCCCGGCGGCCCTCTTCGATGACGCCGCGATCGGAAAGACCGACGGCCTCGGCCGGGTTCTTGGACACCATCGCCACCGCCTGCGGCAGGGAAATGCCGTCGACGACGTCGCCAAGAAAGAAGGCGGACTGGATCAGGCTGAAGGGGATGTAGTCGGACGACAATATGTCGAGCAGGCCGTCGCTGGCCAGCGTGCGCGCCGAGACATTGCCCGAATGCGAGGCGCCGCGCATGACATTGGGCGCGCCCATCAGCACGCCGAGCCCGGCATCCTTCGAAGCTCTGGCGGCCTCCTCGGTGGTCGGGAATTCGGCAACGCGCACGCCTTGCTCGATGGCTTCGTCGACATGGCCCGTCGTCGCATCGTCATGGCTCGCAAGCACGATGCCGCGCTCGTGGCAGGCGGCGGCGATGAAGACGCGGTTCGTGGCCGAATTCCGGGCCGATTCGCCCATCCGTTTCTCGCAGAATTTCTGGAAATCGTGATCGGTCAGCTTCAGCTTGCGCTGATAGTAGTAGGCGTAGGTTTCGAGGTTGACGAACTGGCGCTGGCCTGGCGCATGGTCCATCAGCGAGGCGAGCTTCACCCGTTCGTCCGTCTCGAAATTGGCGAAGGCCCTGAGGCAATCCGGCGCCGAGACCTCGCAGCGTAGATGGATGAAATGATCGGCCCGCAATCGATCCATCCGCACGCTGTCCTCGATCGCGTCGGCGAGCTTGCGGATGTCAGCGGCGTTGAGATCGGCATCCTCGTCCATGCCGACACGCAAGGCATCGAGCACGGTGGTAATGCCGGCGGTCGCCACTTGCGCGTCATGGGCGAGCACGGCGGCGATCGGATTCCAACGCACCTTGGGCCGCGGCGCATAGTGGCCTTCCAGGTGATCGGTGTGCAGCTCGACCAGTCCCGGAATGATGAAGTCGCCAGCCATGTCCTCGCCGGCTCGCACGGCGCCGGCGGATATGTCGGCGATCAGACCGTCACGCATCACGAGCGAGCCGTCGATGATCTCGTCGGCAAGAATGATGCGGGCGTTGCTCAGAATGGTCTCGGCGGTCATTTCAGGCAGTCCTTGGTTTTTTCTGGCCTTTACGGCTTGTTGCTTCAGGCGGTTTTTCTGGCCGGACGGCGCCCGAGCGCGTGCTGGGAAAGCACCATGAACGGGGCGCCGGGTTCGGGCTCGATGAACAACGTCAGCGCGTCCACCGGAACCGGCTGGCGCAGCACCTCGGCGAACAGGCCCTCGATTGCCAGGCGAAGACGAGGGCTTTCCTGTGGCCCGGCCCTGCCGGACAGCGTCATGTGAAAGCGGAAGCTCTCGAAGACGTAAGGATAGCCCCATTGGCAGAGATTGCGGAATTCGCCCGGCTTCAGCGAGTCCGGGCTGCGCCGCTCGATCTCGGCCTCCGTCAACGGCGCGCGAAAGCGGTCGAAATCGCGCACCACGTCATCGGCGAAGCGACTGAGCGGAGGCAATGGCGCCTCCGGCACCAGTGCGAAGAAACCGTCGATCTGGCTGACGACGAGACGCGGGATCATCACAACGGGCGTCGCCTCGGCAAAGGCGTCGAGCGCTGCGCGCAACGAGGCTTCGGTTTCGTTGGCCGCTAACCGGAAAGGGGCTTTCAGCGTTGCGTGAAAACCATAGCGCCGTGCCGATGCGGTGTGGAAGGCGACTTCCGCCGCCGACAAATCGCCCACCGCCTCCACCGGTCGCGTCGCGGCGCCGAACGGGTCACGGCCCAGCCAGTTGGCGGCGATCCGCGCCAATTTTTCGTCCTGTTGGGGGGTGAAGTAGATGGCGTAGCGCATCGAAGATCCTCGTCAGCCCGTTGCCATAGGTGATTTCCATGACGGATTGACGAAGCTTTGAAGGGTTTTCGAAGGCAAATCGACCCCGCCGGTCCTTAGCCGACGATTTTCCTGATCTGGACCAACAGGTTCAGCCGTGAACGCGCAACGGTCAGGCCTTCATCAGCCATTCGTGCTCGGGCGCATTGTGGAATTTCCACGTCCGCTTCGGGCCGGCCATGACGTTGAGGTAGTAGAGGTCGTAGCCATGACAAGCCGCGCAGGGGTGATAGCCCCTGGGCACCAGCACGACATCGCCGTCCTCGATCGCCATCGCCTCGTCCAGATCGCGGGAGCCGTCCTTGTCGGCGTCGGTATAGACCCGCTGGAAAGCAAAGCCCTGCGGCGGGTTGAGGCGGTGGTAATAGGTCTCCTCGAGATAGGACTCGGCAGGCAGATTGTCCTGGTCGTGCTTGTGCGGCGGATAGCTCGACGTGTGGCCGCCGGGCGTGATGACCTCGACCACCAGCAGCGAATCGGCCGGCTTGCCCTCGGGCAGGATGTTGGTGACGTAGCGTGTATTGGTGCCCTTGCCGCGTACCTCCTGGCCGAGGTCGTCAGGCCCGATGACGCGAACTGGCAGGCCGCCGCTCAATCCCGGCGCCGAGCAGACCGCCAGTTCCAGTCCGCTATCAGCCGTCACCGACCAGTCCGATCCCTGCGGCACATAGACCGACCATGGTTTGCCTTCGAAGGGCGACATGCGCTGGCCAAGCAGGCCGAGATCCTTGCCGCCGGCCGTGACCGTGCCCTTGCCGGTGACGAACACCAGGCAGACTTCGCGATCGTCCGTTGTTCCCGAAGCCGTTTGCCCTGATTTCAGCCGATGCAGGTCGAACCCGACATAGGTCCACCCGGCGCTTTGCGGGGTGACATGCGCGACACGGCCATGGCCCTTGTCGGCTTTGACCAGCAGCTTCGACATCCGGTTACTCCTTCGGTTCGACTTCGGCGGGCGCCTTGTTCTCGTCGGCCGGCTTGTAGAGATAAAAAAACTGCCAGACGCCATAGCCGGCGAAGCCCAGCGCGATCACGCCCCAGAACGGCGTGCCGCTCGCGAATTCGATGATCGACCAGATGACGCACACCGCGACGACGGCGACACGCCGCCACAATGGCCGGAAGAAGGGGTGCTCGGAATCTTTCATCGCGGCAACCTACAGCAAGCCCGGCCTGGCGAGAACCCGATCAGACATCGGGGAAGCCCTGCGTCTCGACCGTATAGCCGGCCGCCGTCATCACCCGCATCAACTCCTTGTGGCCCACCTGCGCCATCTTGAGCGGCGGGTTCTTCTTCGGGTCCTGTTCGGCCTCGACCACGAACCAGCCTTCATAGCCATGGTCGGCGAAACGCTGCACGATGGCGCCGAAATCCAGCGAGCCGTCGCCCGGCACGGTGAAGGCGCCGAGAGCCACCGCATCGAGGAAGGACTGCCTCGTGCGGTCGAGCTTCTCGATCACACCCATGCGTACATCCTTCACATGCACATGGCTGATGCGCTTGTGGTGATTGTCGATGGCGCGCAGCACATCGCCGCCGGCAAAGGCCAGATGTCCAGCGTCGAGCAGCAGCGGAATGCCCGCTCCGGAATGGCGCATGAAGGCGTCGAGCTCCGCCTCGGTCTCGACCACCGCCGCCATGTGATGATGATAGGAAAGCGGCATGCCTTGCTCGGCGCACCATTCGCCGAATTCGGTCAGGCGCCTGGCATAGGCCTTCATCTCGTCGCTCGAGAGTTTCGGCTTGGTGGCGAGCGGCTTCGAGCGGTCGCCCTGGATCGAACGGCCAACCTCGCCATAGACGATGCAAGGCGCGTTGACCGCCTTGAACAGGTCGATCATCGGCTGGATGCGATCCTTGTTCTTGCTCATCTCCTCGTCGACCAGCGTGCCCGAGAACCAGCCGCCGCACAGCGTGACGTCAGCCGCCTTCAGGATCGGCAGCATCACCTTGGGGTCCTTGGGAAAGCGCCGTCCCATCTCCATGCCGGTGAAGCCGGCCGAACGCGACTGGCGTAGGCACTCCTCCAACGACACGTCGTCGCTGAGTTCCGCAAGATCGTCGTTCCACCACGCGATGGGGGACATGCCCAGTTTGGCTTTCAAGTCGTCACTCCGGTTCTTGTTCACCCTCCCCCTTGTGGGGAGGGTCGCTGCGAAGCAGCGGGGTGGGGCCGCGGCGCCAGACCCTACCCGGACCTTCGGTCCGACCTCCCCACAAGGAGAGGTAGGGGGTGGGCAGCGCCGAGATCAATCGCCGACGCTCTGCATCCGCCGCTTCTCGTCATAGACCTTGCGCGCCGCGTTCACTTGGCTGCGCTCGGAGACTTCCGGCACCGCCACGTCCCACCAGTGGCCGCCGGCATCGGTGGAGACCAGCGGATCGGTGTCGATGACCAGCACCGTGGTGCGGTCGTTGCCTTTCGCCTGAGCCAGCGCCGTCTCCAGCCCTGCGATCGACGAGACCTTCTCGGCGATCGCCCCCATGCTCGCGGCGTGCGCGGCAAAGTCGACGTCGGGCAGCACCTCGTGGCGCGCGTCCTTCAGGAGATTGTTGAAGTTGGCGCCGCCGGTCGCCATCTGCAGCCGGTTGATGCAGCCAAAACCCCTGTTGTCGAGCAGCACGATGGTTAGCTTCAGGCCGAGCATCACCGAGGTGGCGATCTCGGAATTGAGCATCAGATAAGAGCCGTCGCCGATCATGACGACGACCTCTTCCCCGGGCTTGGCCATCTTGGTGCCGAGCCCGCCGGCAATCTCGTAACCCATGGTCGAGAAGCCGTATTCGGCATGATACGAGCCGGGCGCGCCGGCCTGCCAAAGCTTGTGCAATTCGCCCGGCAGCCCGCCGGCGGCGTTGAGCAGCGTCACGCCGGAGCCCATGGCGCGTTGCACGGCGCCGATCACCTGCGCGTCGGAAGGGTAGGCGGCATTGGTCGACGCCGTCACCTTGGCGGCTTCGGCCTGCCATTCCTTCTTGCCGGCTGCCGCATTGTCGGTCCAGGCGGATGGCGCCTTCCAACCCTTCAGCGCGGCACCGAGTTCGGCCAAGCCTTCGGCCGCGTCGGCGACCAGCGGCGATGCCCGATGCTTGCCGGCATCGAAAGGCTGCACATTCAAGCCGATGATGGTCTTGCCCGAATTCTTGAACAGCGCCCAGGAGCCGGTGGTGAAATCCTGCAGGCGCGTGCCGATGGCGAGCACGACATCGGCCTCTTCCGCCAGCCGGTTGGCGGCCGGCGTGCCGGTGACGCCGATCGCCGCCATGTTGAGCGGATGATCGTCCGGCAGCGAGGATTTGCCGCCCTGCGTTTCGCAGACCGGAATGCCGGCGCCTTCAACGAATTTCGCCAGTTCGTCCGAGGCCCGAGAATAGAGCACGCCGCCGCCGGCGATCACCAGCGGCTTGCTTGCGCTCTTCAGCGCTGCAACCGCAGCCGCCAATTCAGCCCGATCCGGGCGCGGCCGGCGCTGGCGCCAGACCCGTTCGGCAAAGAAGCTCTCGGGATAGTCATAGGCCTCGGCCTGCACGTCCTGGCAGAGCGACAAGGTCACCGGCCCGCATTCGGCCGGATCGGTCAGCACGGCCATGGCGCGGTTAAGCGCCGGGATGATCTGCTCCGGCCGCGTGATACGGTCGAAATAGCGCGACACCGGACGAAAACAGTCATTGACCGTCGCCGTGCCGTCGGAAAAATCCTCGGCCTGCTGCAGCACCGGGTCAGGAATGCGGTTGGCGAAGACGTCGCCCGGCAGAAACAGGACAGGCAACCTGTTTACATGCGCAAGTGCCGCCGCCGTCACCATGTTGAGCGCGCCGGGTCCGATCGAAGAGGTGGCGGCCATGAAGCGGCGACGGAAATTGGCCTTGCCATAGGCGATCGCCGCATGCGCCATCGCCTGTTCATTGTGGGCGCGGAAGGTCGGCAGTTCGTCGCGCACTTGGTAGAGCGCCTCGCCGATGCCGGCAACATTGCCGTGGCCGAAGATGGCCCAGACGCCGCCGAAGATCGGTACCCTTGCGCCGTCGATCTCGGTCTTCTGTTTGCTCAGGAAACGGGTCAGCGCCTGCGCCATCGTCAGGCGGATTGTCTTGCTCATTGGTTTCCTCCGCAGTCCCAGTGCCCGTGCCTTCTTATGCTGCTTTACGGCCGCGCGCGGCAAGCCATGCCTCGGTCAGCTGCTCGAAGCGCGATGCCATGTCGGCAACCGCTTCGTCGTCCGACATCCTGCCGGAAAGCCATTGTTCGGCGGCGTTGATGAAGATGGTGCGGCCGACCGCGAAACCCTTCACGATAGGCGCCTTGGCCGTCGCTGCGAAGGCGGCCTCCAACTCGTCCTGCGGCGCCTCCAGGCCGAGCAGCACGACGCCGCGGCACCAGGGGTCGTTCTTCAGGATCACGGCCTCGATCTTCGTCCACGCGCCTGCGGATGCCTGCGGTTCGAGCTTCCACCAATCCGGCTTGATGCCGAGCGCATAGAGTTCCTCAAGCGCACGCGGGATGGTCGTGTCGTCGAGCTTGCCGTGCTTGCCGGCGATGATCTCGATGAGAAGCTCCCTGCCCACTTTCCGCGCGGCCTCGAACAGAGTGCGTAATTTCTGCTGCTGTTCCTCCTTCAAGCCCGGCGGATCGTCGGGATGATAGAAGCACAGGCATTTGATGCAGTGTTCGACCGGCCATTCGGTGAGCTGCGAGCCGATATCCTGCGAGAATTCGAAACGCAGCGGCCGCGAGCCCGGCAACTCCACCGGCCGCCCGAGCCAGGCAAAGGAATGCCTGGCGAATTCGAACATCGCCTCGCGGCCATGTCGCTCGTCAAGCAGCATGCCGTAGCCGTCGCGTCCGGCGGCGACCTTGGCCGCCGCCTTCACCGTCAGCACCTTGAAATCCTCGATGCGCGAGGCATCGGCGCCGGTCTTGGCCGCGACGTCCTCGAGCTGCACCCGGTGATCGCAGGCGAACGCCATCAGCGAGGGAATGTCGTGCCGGCGCGTCGTTGCCCAGTGGATGTGGTTGATCGCCTCGTCCTTGCGCAAGGCCAGATGCCTGCTGCCGTGTTTGAGGAAGAACTGCAATTCCTCGAAGGTCGGATATTCCGGCGCACACAACAGCCGCGACACGGCGAAGGCGCCGCAGGCATTGGCCCAGGTCGCCGCCGTGGCAAGGCTTTCGCCGCCCAGCCAGCCGCGTAGGAAGCCCGACATGAAGGCATCGCCGGCGCCAAGCACGTTGTAGATCTCGATCGGAAAACCCTTGCCGACCACGCCGTCCTCGAGATCGTCGCTGATAGGCCCGTCATAGACGATGCAGCCCATGGCGCCGCGCTTCAAGACGATGGTGGCCGGGGACAGCGAACGGATCGTCTTCAGGGCGCTCAGGCAGTCGTCGGCGCCCGAGGCGATCATGATCTCTTCCTCGGTGCCCACGACGAGGTCGCAATCGGGCAGCACCGTCTTCAACTGCGCCGAGACGCGGTCGGACTTGACGTAGCGCTCAAAACCCTCGGCGTGGCCGGCCAGGCCCCAGAGGTTCGGCCGGTAGTCGATGTCGAACACGACCTTGCCGCCCTTGGCCTTCATGATGCGGATCGCCTTGCGCTGGGCGGCATCGCTGTTGGGCCGGGAAAAATGCGTGCCGGTGACGACGACCGCGCGAGCCGAGGAAATAAACGTCTCGTCGATGTCCTCCTCGGCCAGCGCCATGTCGGCGCAGTCGGAGCGGTAGAAGATCATCGGCGAAACGCCTTCGCTCTCGACCGAAAGCAGCACCAGCGCGGTCAATCGCTCCTTGTCGGTCTTCAGCCCGTCGGTGTTGACGCCTTCGCGCTTCAATTGTTCACGGATGAAGCGGCCCATCTGCTCGTCACCGACCCGCGTCAGCAGCGCCGAACGCAGGCCGAGCCGCGCCGTGCCGACCGAGATGTTGGCCGGGCAGCCGCCCACCGACTTGGCGAAGGAGGTGATGTCCTCCAGCCGCGAGCCGATCTGCTGGCCATAGAGGTCGACGGAAGCCCGCCCGATGGTGATGACGTCGAGCGCAGCGTATTTCGCGTCCACGGCTTCGCTCATTGGAACCTCCCGTCGGGCCTGTTATGTTGGGGTACACGCGCGAGCGGCAGCGTGGCGCCGAAAAATATGAAATAATAATTCCAATCCATAGTCAATATGGAATGAGCATTCCCCGATCTAAAATCGCCTTTTGCCTTCCACTCAGGCCTTGCGCCCTTTGCCGGGGTTGCGCCGCTTCTCGCCGACGCCAACGGTCAGCGCCATGGCCAGCGCCATCGTCGCCGATAGCGAGCGGAAGCCGGCAAAATCCGCCTCGGCAACCTCGAACCAGACGCTGGCGAACTGAGCAAGCGGTGAAAACGAGCTGTCGGTGATGGCAATGATCGGCACGCCCTGTTCCGAAATCGTGCGCGCCTCCTCGATCGTGGCCGGCGCATAGGGCGAGAAGGAAATGGCGACGACGGCATCCGCGGGCGTCGCAAAGCTGACCATCTCGGCGTTGAGGCCGGCGGCTGATTCGATCAGCTGGTTGCGGATCTTCAGCTTGCCAAGCGCATAGGCGATGTAGGACGCCACCGGATAGGAGCGCCGCTTGGCCAGCACATAGATGGTCTGTGCCTTGGCCAGCAGGGAAATCGCTTCTTCCAGATGCGCGTCGTCCAGCGTGCGCGAAATGTCGTTGAGCGAGGTGCTGGCGGCGGCGACGAAGCCGTCGAAGATCGCCCGGTGGCCGGCGCCGCCCTCGGCCTTGGCGCGCAGCGCCTGCAGCCGTTCGTCATAGGAGGAGTTGCGCTCGCGCAGCCGTTCGCGAAACACCTGCTGCAGGCTGGTGAAGCCGTCAAAGCCGAGCTGCTGGGCAAAGCGGATCAGCGTCGAGGGCTGCACGCCGGCCGAGGCGGCAATGCTGGCGGCGGTGCCGAAGGCGATATCGTCGGGATTGTCGAGCGCATAAGCGGCGATCTGGGCGATGCGCTTGGGCAGGCTTTCGCGCCGATCGAGGATCGTGGCGCGCAGCGTCTCGAAGTCGCGAGGTACCCGTTCGTCCATCGTCGGCCCGTCCAAGCTCATCGGTGAAGCGTCCTCTCTGCCCCATCATAGCGAGGCTGCGCAAGAACACCATAAAAAATGAGGCAGACATTCCATTCCGAACAAAAATGGACTAATTCATCCACGTAGCATCTATGACGGTGGAGGAACGGAAAATGGTCGGCGTCGGTCTTATTGGCACGGGATTTATGGGCAAGTGCCACGCCATCGCGTGGAGTGCCGTCGGCGCCGTCTTTCCCGACATGACCAAACCGCGGCTTGTCCATCTCGGCGAGGTCAATGAGGATCTCGCCAGGCGCAAGGCCGGCGAGTTCGGTTTCGCCAGGGCGTCCGGTGACTGGCGCGCCGTCGTCAACGATCCCGAAGTGGACGTCGTCTCGCTCACCACGCCCAACCAGTTCCATCCGGAAATGGCCATCGCAGTTCTCGAGGCCGGCAAGCATTTGTGGTGCGAAAAGCCGATGGCGCCGAGCTTCGCCGAAGCCGAGGCGATGGCGGCCGCGGCGAAGAAATCCGACAAGGTCGCGGCGCTCGGTTACAACTACATCCAGAGCCCGGCCATCCGCCATATCGGCGCGCTGCTGGACGAAAAGATCATCGGCGAGGTCAACCATCTGCGCATCGAGATGGACGAGGATTTCATGGCCGATCCCGAGGCGCTGTTCTTCTGGAAGCACGAAGCATCTTCCGGCTATGGCGCGCTTGATGATTTCGCCGTGCATCCGCTGTCGCTGGTGTCGGCCCTGTTCGGCCGCGTCGCCAGCGTCATCTGCGACATGGCCAAGCCCTATGCCGACCGCAAGCTGGCCGCCGGCGGCCGCCGCGCGGTCGAGACCTACGACATTGCCTCCGTGCTGATGCATCTGGAGAACGGCATCGCCGGTACGCTTCTGGTCAACCGCTCGGCCTGGGGCCGCAAGGGCCGCATCGCCGTCCAGATCTTCGGCTCCAAGGGCTCGATCCTGTTCGACCAGGAGCGGATGAACGAGTTCCAGCTCTACCTCACATCGGATCGCCCGACCGAACAGGGCTATCGCACCATCCTCGTGTCGCCACAGCACAAGCCCTACGATCTGTTCGTGCCCGCGCCCGGGCATAGCCTCGGCTTCAACGATCTCAAGATCATCGAATGCCATGAACTGCTGACCCGGCTCGCCGGCAGACCGGCGCGGCTCATCGAATTCGACGAAGGTCTGGAGATCGAGCGCACCGTGCATGCGATGGCGCGATCGTTCGAGGAGAAGCGCTGGGTGGATGTAAGGTAAGGTTCGCTCCGCTGGTCGGTTTAGCCGACGGCCGCTGCGTTGACTTCCCACCCATTGACCCAGATCTGCCGCAACCGATCGCGTTCCGTCACCAATGCGACCAGCGGCAAGATTTTCAAGGGCCTGTCGGGCGGTGAGAAGCGCAAGGTCCGGATCGCGACCGCGCTGGCGCTCCAGGATCTCGTGGCGACCAGGGCGTCCAAGCCGATCGACCTGTTCATCGGCGACGAGATTGACGACGCGCTCGACCCCGCCGGCCTGGAGCGGCTGACGATGATCCTTGAGGAGAAGGCGCGCGAGCGTGGCTCGGTGTTCGTCATCAGCCACAATGAAATGCGGGATCACGTCAAGCAGGTGATGCTGATCGAGAAGATGCCCAACAAGACGACGAAGGTAACGGAGATGGCAGCATAAGCAAGACGACGAGCGGCGTAGGCGCAACGAGGAAGAGGAGCGCCGCCGGCGCGAGTGGGACAATAGCCTGGTGAACCCGGCGAACCCCCTCTCGCCGCTCAACCCGACCAATCCCTCAACCCGACCAGTCCGGCAAATCCGTTCAACAACTTCGGATTCTGACATGAACCGGCACGAGCATCTTGTGACCATCCTTGGCGAGGAAGGCGTCGAAGTCTCGCAACGCTGCTCAAAGGCGCTGCGCTTCGGCCTTAAGGAGGTCCAGCCGGGGCAGCAGATCGACAACGCATTCCGCATCTACGAGGAATTCCTGGATCTGGTCGCCGTTTGGAGACGGCGATCGACGAGGGCTTAGTTCCCGTGCCCTTCGAGCCCTTCGATGAGCAGTGGAAGACGGAAAAGAAGACAAAGGTCGAGAAGTTTCTGCGCTACTCGCGTGAACAGGGGGCGCTGACTGATGGTTGGGGTCGGCGAGTCCCTCTGGCCTAATCAAAACCGCACATTTCGCCGCGACGTGCGGCAGTGTGTCGGCTCGCAAATGTTGAATTGGCGCCGGCAAAACAATACAAAGCCCCGGGGCTTAAATAAGGGGGAACTACCAGTGGCAAATGAACGGCTATCAGCAAGCCTATGGCGTGCTGAAGCAGCGACGCACGCGGCTTTTCAGACAATCAAAGACTTCATCTACCCTGAATACGAAAATCCGGTCAAGGATGCCCTCGTGACGGCGTTCTTGAATGAGAGTGCCCAGATCACGAGATACGTTTCTCCGATCTCTCCGGTGCGAAACCCCGATGCCTTCTACGAAGTGATCGGCTGGGAGAGGGGTATGTTAATCCTGAAGAACCACAATGGCGGGCGCCTCTTTGTGCTGCCCAAGCACTACGAACCGCATCCCGGCCCGGCTAGACCGCCGCGCCGCCAGTGGTGGCAATTTTGGAGAAAGCGCATGCTCTCTATGAACGACTTCCCGTCTCTGCTTCCTCGCACGCCGAGGCCCGAACTCGAATACGAGCACCGGGCCTGCTCTGTGTGTGGATCGCTTACCGATGAAGAGGCCGCAACCCGTTGCAAGCTGGGGCCGGATCGCCGCTGTAAGGGCGGTGCCGAAGCGATGAGCTACCCTGACGGCCGGCTACGGTTTCTTACCGCCGATAGCGCCACCCGCCTGAACGAATACTATGCCTCGCTCGCCAAGTGGGAGGACTGGTCGTGAAGCTCACCGAGAATAAGGCGCATGATCCTTGAAGCGGAGTCCTGTCGGCCGGTAATCCTCGTCGCGTATGGCGCGGCGCACCAGCGCCAGGTCGATCGCACCTGCAGAGGGCGCGGCGAATCCCCACGCATGCAGCGCATTGCCGTCGAGGGTCTGGCGCAAAGGCGGCGGTACCGCGCCGGCGATCTTGGCGCCGACGCGCTGGCTGCCTGCTTGAGCTCGTCGTCGCCCGTGCACTCCAGCAGCGCCAGTGACAGC
Organism: Mesorhizobium sp. B264B1B; assembly: GCF_020165765.1. NCBI lineage: Bacteria > Pseudomonadati > Pseudomonadota > Alphaproteobacteria > Hyphomicrobiales > Phyllobacteriaceae > Mesorhizobium > Mesorhizobium sp. B264B1B. The sequence continues at coordinate 84,578 of NZ_JAIUIS010000021.1, read as the reverse complement.
ACGATCGCCTCCATCTCCTCGATCGAAAACATCAGAGGCGGCAAGTCGAAGCCGGGGCGCAGGATATAGCCGATGCTCCTCCCGCCCTCGATCGGCACGCGCATGGCCTGAAGCGCTGCGATGTCGCGATAGATCGAGCGTATCGTCACCTTTGAAAATCAACAGGTTCCGCTGCGGCTGGGCCGAGCGAGGCGACAGGCTACTGACATGAGCTATGCTGAAAATCTCTGGCTGTTCTTTATCCTGCTGTTCGGCATCATCGCCGTTCCGGGCATGGACATGCTGTTCGTGCTGGCCAATGCGCTGACGGGCGGGCGCGACAGGGGCCTTGCCGCGACCGGCGGCATCATGGTCGGCGGCATGGTGCACACGCTGAACGGCGCGATCGGCGTCGGCCTGCTGATGCATTTTTTGCCGATCCTGTTCAAGCCGCTGTTGATTGCAGGCGCCGCCTACATGGCCTTCATCGGCATCACGCTGATGCGCAGCTCCATCACTGTCGGTCGCGACGGGCCCGCCGGCAGCCGCTCGGCATGGAAGGCGTTTCGCCAAGGCCTTGTGACCTGCCTGATCAATCCGAAGGCCTACCTGTTCGTCCTTGCCGTCTATCCGCAGTTCCTGAGAACGGACTACGGCCCGATCTGGATGCAGGCGACGGTGATGGGCCTGCTGACCGTGCTGACGCAGGCCGCGATCTATGGCGGGCTCGCAATATCGGCCGGCCGCAGCCGCAAGTTGCTGATCGCCAATCCGCGGGCGACCATCCTTGCCGGCCGGGCGGCTGGGCTGCTGCTCTTCGCGGTGTCCGTGTTCACCGCATGGGAAGGGCTGAGGGCGGCGTAGTCTTGGGTTGGACCCGACCCGCCGCCCTTCACCTGGGACTCCGGCCGAATCAGGCGGCGCCCTGCTGCGTGGCGAGAAGCTCGTCCAGCTGCTCGAACTGCTCGGACATCGCATCCGCCGCCCCGGCGCCGGCGTCGAGGGCTTCCTTCGAGGGATAGAGCTCGCGCATGACCAGCAGCGTCTTGCCGCCTTTTTCCTCGAAGGTCACCGTGGTGACGGGTCCACCCTCACCCCCTTCGTCATTGGTCCAGACGAGGCGCGAGTGCGGTGTCACTTCGAGATACCTGCCGAAGAACTCGGCAGGGTTCGAGCCGTCATGCCCGAACACCAAACGGTACCCGCCTCCCACACGAACATCCATCTCGCAGGAACGCAGGAACATGCCCATCGACTTCGGCACCCACCACTGCTTGAACAGCTCAGGCTTGGTCCACGCCTCGAACACGACGCGCGCAGGCGCGTCGAAGCTTCGCGTAACGACCAACTCCCGGTCGGACCTCCGTTCCACCGTCGTGCGTTTGGCCTCACTCGCTCTTCCTGCGTCCATCGACTTCCTCCTTGCGTTTCAATTCCTCGACAACCTTGTCCAGCTCGTCGAAGCGTGCGGCCCAGAGCTGCCGGTATCTCTCGATCCATTCCGCCTCATCCTCCAGGCGGCGCAGGCCCAGCTTGCAGGTCCGCACGCGCCCGACCTTCCGCGTCGTGACGAGTCCCGCCTGCTCCAGGACGCCGACATGCTTCTTCATGCCCGTGAGGGTCATGTGGAATTTCTGGGCCAGGTCCGTGATCGAAGCGTCCGCACGGCCCAGCTGCTCCAGAACCCCGCGTCGGGTGGCGTCCGAAAGCGCGGCGAACGAGGCATCCAGGCGGGTCGCGGAATACTGAACCATTTGGTTCAGTATGTAACACGGGGATCGGTGGCATGCAAGGGAGGTGGAGGGCTGCGGCCCTAGAGCAATTCCAAGAAAAGTGCGTGCGGTTTTCTGTCCGGAATTGCGTCAAAACAAAGAGTTAGAGCGGTTCGCCGTTTCCATGAAACGGTGAACTGCTCTAAGGGCGGCGTGGTCCTGGGCTGAAACCGGAAACGCCGCCCTTATGCTCCAACCGGATCAGGCGGCGCCCTGCCGGCTCTCCATCAAGGCGCGGCGCGCCGACCGGCGCCATTCCACGGCGCCGGCAAGGCCGTGCAGCACCGTCTCCGTGGCCGCCCAGTCGATGCAGCCATCGGTGATGCTCTGGCCGTAGACGAGCTGCTTGCCCGGCACGACATCCTGCCGGCCGGCGACGAGATTGCTCTCGATCATGACGCCGATAATGCGCTCGTCCCCCGCCGCGACCTGTCCTGCCACGTCAGCCGCGACCTTGGGCTGGTTCTCCGGCTTCTTGGCTGAGTTGGCGTGGCTGACATCGATCATCAGGCGGGGGGCGATACCGATGCGGGCGAGTTCGACCGATGCGGCCTCGACGCTTGCCGCATCGTAGTTGGGCTGAATGCCGCCACGCAGGATGACATGGCAATCCTCGTTTCCAGTCGTTGCCGCGATGGCGCTGCGTCCGCCCTTGGTCACCGCCATGAAATGATGCGGCTGCGCGGCCGACTTCACCGCCTCGGCGGCGATCCTGAGATTGCCGTCGGTGCCGTTCTTGAAGCCGACCGGGCAAGAGAGGCCCGAGGCCAGCTCGCGATGGATCTGGCTCTCGGTCGTGCGCGCGCCGATCGCGCCCCAGGCGACGAGGTCGGCAATGTATTGCGGCGTGGTCATATCGAGGAATTCGGTCGCCGCCGGCAGGCCCAGATTGTTGACGGCCGACAGCACATTGCGTGCCATCCGCAGCCCCTCGTCGATGTTGAAGCTGCCGTCGAGGTCGGGGTCGTTGATCAGGCCCTTCCAGCCGACCGTCGTGCGCGGCTTTTCGAAATAGACCCGCATCACGATCTCGAGCCGGTCGGACAGAGCTTCGCGCAGCGCCGCCAGACGGCTGGCATAGTCAACGGCCGCGACCGGATCGTGGATGGAACAAGGGCCGACGATGACAACAAGTCGGTCGTCGGCCCCGGTCAGGATGGAGTGGATGGCGTTGCGCGAGGCGGCAACGGTGCGCGTCGCCGTGAGTGAGCGCGGTATCTCGCGCATCACCTCTTCCGGCGTGCTCAGCAGTCTCAGTTCCTTGACCCGAAGGTCGTCTGTGGTGGTCAACACGGCTTCTGCTCCTGGTTGGGAGACCTGCCGGCTGAAAACAAAAAAGCCGCCAGGTCTGGCGGCTTGTCGGACTGTTTGCTGCAATCTTCAGATCGAGCGCAATCCTCCCGCCGCCAGCGAGCTGCTAAAGTACCAATAGGTGGCGGTCAGGTGGATCATGCGGCTCATATAGTCGAAGCGGCGGCGTTTGTCACGTACCCTGGTAGCAAGCAATTTCAGGTGAGGGCCGAGCCTTTGCGATTTCGTCATTCTAGGGCGAAGCAGGAGCGAAGCTCCGTCGCGGAGACCCTGGGATCCATGCCGCGACCTAGATGGGAGAGTGCTGCGGTGCAGAATCTTGCGCCGTAGCGACGGCCCGGAAGTCGCGGCATGGATCCTCGGGTCTGCGCCGCGTCGCTGCGCTCCTTGCTCCGCCCGTGGATGACCACCTGGTTAACGGTTTCGCTTACGCGGCCGCTACTCCGGCGACGCCCCAGCGATGCTCTGGTCGTAGTCGACCAGCGAGCCGGTCATCACGCCGGACTGCGGGCTGACCATGTAGCTGATCAGCCGGGCCAACTGGTCCGGCTTCACCAGCTGGCCCATCGGCTGCGCGGCCTCGGCCTTCTCGAGCCAGTCGTCGGGTGCGTCATGCCATTTCTTCTGCACGATATCCTCGCCCTCGGTGTCCATCCAGCCGGGCAGCACGGCGTTGCAGCGGATGCGATTGAAGCGATAGGCGTTGGCGACATTCTTGGTCAGCGTCATCAGAGCGCCCTTGCTGGTCGAATAGGGTGTCAGGAACGACTGGCCGGTATGCGCCGACATCGACAGCACGTTGACGATCGATCCGGGGGCCTTTTTCTCAAGCAGATGCGCCACCACGCCCTGCATCAGGAAGAAGGGTCCTCGCACATTGGTGTCGAAGATGGTGTCGAACAGCTCCTCGCTAGTCTCCACCAGCGAGCCGCGCGCGGATGTGGCGGCGGCGTTGACCAGGGCGTTGATGGTGCCGAAATGCGAAAGCGCGGTGGCGACGGCGCGCTTGCAGTCGGCCACCTTGGAGACATCGGCGCTGATGAAGATCGCGTCGACGCCCGACTTCTTGAGGCTGGCGACTGCCTTGTCGCCCTTTTCCTGCGAGCGGCCGATCAGCGCCAGCGCCCGGCAGCCTTCGTCCGCCAATGCCTCGGCGACCGCGAAGCCTATGCCTTGTGCGCCGCCGGTGACGATGGCGCGCGTTTGTGAATTGCGATCGGCTGATGCGCTCATCGCTCTGCTCCTGTGCTTTAAGTCGTTACTTGTCGAGGCGGACGGTCTGGCCTGATGTCGCCGATTTCAGTGCCGCATCCGCCAGCCGAAGTGCGATGAGTCCGTCCGTCCCGCTCGGTGCCGCCTTCTTGCCCGACGTCGCGGCGGCGATGAAGGACGCAATCTCAATGGCATAGGCGTCGAGGTAGCGGGTCATGAAGAAATCGTGCAGCGGCGGGCGGGTATAGCCCTTTTCATTGGCCAGTTCGATCGAGACCGGCCGCTGGTTTTCGGCCGCGACCATGCCTTTCGAGCCATGCACCTCGATGCGCTGGTCGTAGCCATAAGTGGCGCGGCGGGAATTGGAGATGACGGCCTGCTTGCCCGACGCGGTTTCGAGGATGACGCTGACCGAGTCGAAATCGCCGGCCTCGCCGATCTTCTTGTCGACCAGCACCGAGGCATGCGCACTGACCGCCACCGGCTCTTCGCCGAGCAGGAAGCGCGCCATGTCGAAATCATGGATGGTCATGTCGCGAAAGATTCCGCCGGAGCGCGCGATGTAGTCGATCGGCGGTGCGCCCGGATCGCGCGACGTGATGGTCACCATCTCGACCGTGCCGATGGCGCCGTCATCGATTGCCTTGCGCACCGCAGCGAAGTGCGGGTCGAAGCGCCTGTTGAAGCCGACCATCAGCGTCGCCTTGGCCTTCTCGACCACGGCCAGGCACTGCTCGACCCGCTTGACATCGAGGTCGATCGGTTTCTCGCAGAAGATCGCCTTGCCGGCCTTGGCGAAGCGCTCGATCAGGTCGGCATGGGTGTCGGTCGGCGTGCAGATCACGACCGCGTCGATGTCCCCGGATTTCTCGATGGCATCAATGGTGCGCACCTCGGCGCCGTAGGCCGTGGCGAGTTCGCTCGCCGCCTTCTCGAAAGCGTCGGCAACGGCGACCAGTTTGGCCTGCGGATTGGAGCCGACGGCGCGGGCGTGGACCTTGCCGATGCGGCCGGCACCGAGGAGGGCGAAGCGGAGAGTCATGGAAATTTCCTCTGGGGAATGGTTCGAAGGTTGGCGGGGCGCCGGTCATGCGCGCAGGTGTTTTTCCGGTCAAGACAAGATCGACAGGGAGGCGATGACCGCCGCCTCCGCGCCCGGTCTAGGCCGCGAGTTCGGCCTCTCCGGTCTTGGCGCCGGTGATGTAGGAAACGATATCGTTTCCGTCGGTGTTCTCCTTGCGCAAATTGGCGACGATGCGGCCACGCCGGAAGACGACGATGCGGTCGCAAAGGTCGAACACCTGGCGCATATTGTGGCTGATCAGGATCAGCGGCTCGCCATTATCCTTCAGCGTGCGGATGATGTTCTCGACCTGCGCGGTCTCCTGCACGCCGAGTGCCGCCGTCGGCTCGTCCATGATGATCAGCTTGGAGGCGAAGGTCGCGGTCCGGGCGATCGCCACGCATTGCCGCTGGCCGCCCGACATATGGCGGATGGTGTTCGACAGGTTGGGGATTTTCACCGCCGTGCGCACCAGCGCGGCTTCGGTCGCCTTGCGCATCCCCCGGCGGTCCAGGATCGAAAACGGTCCCAGATTGAACAGCACTTTTTCTCGGCCAAGGAACAGGTTCGACGGCACGTCGAGGTCGTCGGCCAGCGCCAGGTTCTGGAACACGGTCTCGATGCCGGCCTCTCGCGCCTCGATAGGGCCCGAAAAATTGACTTGCTTGCCGTCGAACCAGATCTGGCCGCTGGTCGGTTGCTCGACGGCGGTGATCTGGCGCACGAAGGTCGACTTGCCGGCGCCATTGTCGCCCATGATGGCGACGTGTTCGCCCTTGCGCAGCTCGAAATTCGCGCCTTCCAGCGCCTGCACGCCGCCATAGCGCTTGGTCAGGTTTTCGGTCTTCAGGACGATGTCTGACATGGTCAAGCCCTCAATGCCCGCAGGCGTTGGCGCCACTGGTCGAGAACGACGGCGCCGACGATGATCACGCCCTTGACCATCTCCTGGTAGTAGGCGTCGAGGCGCAGGAAGGTGAAGCCGGAGATGATGACGCCGAAGATCAGCGCGCCGATCACCGTGCCGATGATCGAGCCGCGGCCGCCCGACAGCGATACGCCGCCGATGACCGCCATGGCGATGGCGTCGAGTTCGTACATCACGCCCATGCCGGCCTGGGCGGTGAGGTTCTTGGAAGACAGCACCACCGCGGCGAGCGACGCGAGTATGCCGGCGATGACGTAGACCAGGATCTTGTGGTTGGCGATCTTGATGCCGGACATGCGCGCGGCGTCCTCGTTGGAGCCGATCGCATAGCAATGCTTGCCGTATCGTGTGTAGGTCATGATCAGCTGGAACAGCACGGCCAGCGACAGGAAGATGATGACGGGCATCAGGCCCTTGCCGATGGCGGCGAAGCTCTCGGTCGGGAACGAGATGGGCTGCCCCTTCGACCACCATTTGGCGATGCCGCGCGCGGTCACCATCATGCCTAGCGTGGCGATGAAGGGCGGAATGCGCGTGTAGGCGATCAGGGCGCCGTTGACCAGGCCTGCCAGCAGCCCGCAGCCGATGGCGACCAGCACCGGTACGATGACCGGCAGGTCGGTCCAGCCCTGAGCCAGGAACATCGCCTTGGGATTGGGGTTGCCGTTGACCGTCGCCACCTGGGCGAAGCTCATGGCGATCATGGCGGTGGCGCCCACGATCGAACCCGACGACAGGTCGATGCCGCCCGATATGATAACCTGCGTCACGCCGATGGCGATGATGCCGACGATCGATACTTGCAGGATGATGATCTGTAGCCGCGCCTCGTTGAAGAGGCCGCCGACATTGCTGCGGGTGTTGAACAGGAAGCTGTCGCCGAGGAAGACGCGGCCGATCAATTCGAAGATGACGACCAGAATGACGAGCGCCAGAAAGACGTTGAATTCCGCCGGCCATATGCGCTTCTTCGCATCATAGCTGACCCCGCCGACGCCATGAGATGTCTGTGCCAATCTTCTATCCTCCGTCAGCCGCGGTCGCTCCTGGCACCATGAAAGCGCCGAGAGGAGGAGCGGCGCCCGGTCCTATGAGCGCCGCCCCGAGGTGAACCGTTCCGCCGCTCAGTTCTTCTTCAGGAACTTGTCGATGTTGGCCGGCGTCACCAGTTGGAAGGGCACGTAGACCTTGTGTTCGACCTTCTCGCCCTTGGACAGTTTCAGTGCCGCGTCGAGCGCGCCGGCGCCCTGGCCGGCCGCGTCCTGGAACACGGTGGCGTCGAGGTCGCCTGCCTGCATGGCGGCGAGCGCGTCCTGCGTGGCGTCGACACCGCCGACGACAACCGTCTTCATGTCGACATTGGCGGCCTTCATTGCCTGGATGGCGCCGATGGCGCTTTCGTCATTGTTGGCGATGACGCCGTCGAACGGCTTGCCGGTCGACAGCCAGTTGGTCATCAGGTTCTGGGCCTCGTCGCGGTTCCAGTTCGACGTCTGCTTGTCGATGATCTTGATGAAGCTGCAATCCGGCGTCGCGATCACCTCCTCGATGTCCTTGGTGCGCTGCACGGCTGCCTGGTTGGAAAGCTCGCCCATGATCACATAGACATTGGCTTCCTTCTTGCCGGCTTCCTTGAACAGGCGGCAGACCTCCTTGGTTTCGAGCGTGCCGGAATCGGCCTCGTTCGAAGCGACGAAGGCCTGATTGTCAGGCAGCGTGTCGACATTGACCGGTTCGCGGTTGACATAGACCAGCGGGATCTTGGCGGCGGCCGCGGCATCCGACATCGCCTGCGTGGCCGAGGTGTCGACCGGATTGACGATGATGGCGTCGACGCCCGATGCGGCGAAGTTCTTGATCTGGTCGAGCTGTTTGGCGACGTCGTTCTGTGCGTCCTCGACCTGCAGCTCCACGCCGCTCATGCCCTTGGCCTGCTCGATCATGCCGTTGCGCAGCACGGTCAGGAAATTGTCGTCGAACTTGGCCATCGACACGCCGATCTTGGCGGCCATGGCGGACGAACTCATCAGCGCCGCGAAAGCGACGCCCAAAATCATTTTCTTCATTGTATCTCTCCTCCACTTTGGGTGTCCGGTCGCACCGATCTATCCGGAATCCCCGATCTCCTCGGGGAATCTCTCCCTGATATAATTTCGTTCCAACGCGGTTCACCACTGGCTGGAACGCCGAACTGCCTGCTCGAACCAGATGTTGTCGGAACGAAAGAACCAAAATGTACAGTCAGTGAAATATTTATTCCATTTCGGATCGGGGCGTCAAGGGAGATTCCGAATCCGGGCGTGCGATTTTCGGCTGCCTCTGATGGGTTCTATCATTTCAGGCGGCCGGTTTGCGGCAGACCGGGCTGCCCGAGGGTTTTATCGTTTCATGGAAACGCTCTACCTTCCGTCCTGACGCGACCTGGACGGAAAACCGCTGCGCGCATTCCTGAAATGGCTTCAGATGTTTTCCGGCAAATAGATGTCGAAGGGGAGGAATGTCTGGCCCGGCGCATTGGCCGCACCGGTTTCGATGGCATGCGCCATCCGATCGACGAGCTCGCGACAGAGCGCAGCAAGCGGCGTCGAGATCACCATCGTCAGGATGTTGTCGGCAAGCGCGGCGCGCGATTCGGCGTTGATCTCGTTGCAGACGACCACCGGCATGCTTGCGGGCTTCGCTGTCCGCAGCGCCGAGACGGCGCCTTCCATGCCGCCGCCGGCGACGTAGCAGCCGACAAGATCCGGATATCGCGCCAGAAGATCGATCGTCGCATCATGGGTCACCTGGTTGGCCTCCAGATTGACCAGCGTCTCCAGCACGTTGAAGTCCGGCGCATGCTCGCGAAAGAAGGAGCGGAAACCGATCTCACGCAGCTCATGGCCGTGGAAGCGATGGCTGCCGACAAAAAGGGCGACCTTGCCGGGCTTCCTCGCAGCCTTCGAGATCATCCAGGCGGCGGTGCGGCCGACCTTGCGGTTGTCGAGCCCGACATAGCCTTCGCGGATGCCGGCGGCGAAGTCGGACAGCAGGGAGAAGACCGGCTGTCCCCTGGCTTTTAGCGCCTCCACGACCGCCGTCAGCGTCGGATGGTCAGGGCCGACCACGGCGATCGCCCGCGATTTCGCCGCCAGCCTGCGCATCTGGGCAGCGATCTCATCCGGGGCCAGGGAACTGGCGAAATCGATGGTTGCGACGCCACGGAAGCGCTGCGATTGTGCGACCGCGAGTTCGAGTTCCCGCGCGAAATCGCCATAGAAAACGTCATTGCCCCGAAGCAGCAGGAAACCCAGCCGATACTCGGGCAATTCCTGGCGCATACGCTGCTTGATCAGGCCTGCGGCGTGATAGCCGATCTCGGTCGCGGCGTCATAGACGCGGCGCGCCGTTTCCTCGCGCACAGGCAGGCGGCTGTTGAGCACCCGGTCCACCGTGGCGACGCTGACGCCGGAGATGCGCGCCAGATCTGATATGGTCGGCCGTTTCGCCATGTCTGTCCTCATTTGACCGTGCATCTTTCCTACATCTTGATGATAGGAAATGATAGAAACTATCTTTATGATGTTGAGTCTATCATGAGCTGGCGTTATTTTCAGCCTCGAAGTCAGGAAATGTCGGGCATTCGCGTGGCGGATGCCCTTGCCGAGGGAGGCAACCATGCATGCTGCGCCGTCCCGGCGTGACTACAGCCTGATCGGCCGCGACGCCAGGCTGGCCGTCGAGACCGGCCTGTCGGCGGCCGAATGGTATCACACCGACATTCCCCGCAAGCAGATGAAGGAGCTGATGCAGCGCTCCGACGCGCCCGCGCTCCGCGACACGGCGATCTGGATCGCCGCGCTCATCGTCAGCGGCGCCGGCGGTGCCTGGTTCTGGGGCACCTGGTGGTGCGTGCCGTTCTTCTTCGCCTATGGCGTGCTCTACGGCTCGTCCACGGATTCCCGCTGGCACGAATGCGGCCATGGTACGGCCTTCCGCACGCAGTGGATGAATGATTGGGTCTATCAGGTCGCCTGCTTCATGATCATGCGCAACCCGGTGACCTGGCGCTGGAGCCACACGCGCCATCACACCGACACCATCATCGTCGGCCGCGACCCGGAAATCTCGGTTATGCGGCCGCCGGACCTGGTGCGCGCCATCCTCGGCTTTGTCGGCGTGCTCGACGCCTGGCATGCGATGTCAGACATGCTGCGCAACGCCGCCGGCAACATCAGCGCGGCCGAAAAGACCTTTATTCCCGAGCAGGAACAGCCGAAAGCGATCCGCATCGCCCGCATCTGGACCGCGATCTATGCCGCAACCATCGCGCTGGCGCTCTATACCGGCTCGTTCCTGCCCTTGATGCTGGTCGGCCTGCCCAGGCTCTATGGCGCCTGGCATCACGTCATGGTCGGCCTGCTGCAGCATGGCGGTCTTGCCGACAACGTCACCGACCATCGGCTGAACAGCCGCACCGTGTACATGAACCCGATCAGCCGTTTCATCTACTGGAACATGAACTACCACGTCGAGCATCATATGTTCCCGATGGTGCCCTACCATGCGCTGCCGAAGCTGCATGAATTGATCAAGCACGATTTGCCGGCGCCGACGCCGTCGATCCTGGCCGGCTATCGCGAGATGCTACCTGTCTTCTGGCGCCAGTTGCGCAACGAGGATTATTTCCTCAAGCGCGAGCTGCCGCCCACCGCCAGGCCGTATCGCGAGGATCTGCACAACGACAATGCTGCCTTCAACGCCGCGGCGGAGTGATATCCGCCCGTGAGGCGCGATCGGGAAATTTCGCGGGAGAAATGTATGAGCGACTGGGTCGAGGCCTGTGCCGTGGGAGACATCGACGAAGAAGATGTGATGCGGTTCGATCACGGCGGCCGCAGCTACGCCATCTATCGCAGCCCCGATGACGAGTATTTCGCCACCGACGGCCTGTGCACGCACGAAAAGGTGCATCTCGCCGACGGGCTTGTCATGGACGAGATCATCGAATGTCCCAAGCACAATGGCCGCTTCAACTACAAGACAGGCCAGGCTAAGGGCGCGCCGGCCTGCGTCAATCTCAGGACCTATCCGGTCAAGGTCGACGCCGGCAGCGTCTTCGTCCAGATCGGATGACCGGTATGACGCGCGGAATGGTCATCATCGGCGCCGGGGAATGCGGCGGCCGGGCAGCGCTTGCATTGCGTGACCTCGGCTATGAGGGACCAGTGACGCTGGTCGGCGACGAGCCGCATCTGCCCTATGAACGGCCGCCTCTGTCCAAGGACGCCATGGCCGGCGGCGCGCCCGAGATCAAGGCGATCGCCAGCGACGAGATCCTCGCCGAAAAGTCGATCCGGCATATCCATTCCATTCAGGCTGCAGCGATCGATCGCGCCGCGCATACTGTGCGCCTGCCGGACGGCTCGATGCTGCCCTACGACAAGCTGCTGCTGGCGACCGGCTCGACGCCCCGCAAACTGTCGATGCCTGGCCTTGACGGGCGCTGCGTCTACCTCCGCACCTTCGTCGATGCGCTGGCTATCCGCGCCCATCTCAAGGCGGGTAACCGCATTGCCGTCATCGGCGGCGGCTTCATCGGCCTCGAGCTCGCCGCGGCGGCCCGCAAGCTCGGTGCTGCGGTCGCCGTCATCGAGGCGCAGCCGCGTATCCTGATGCGCGGCGTACCGGCCGAGATCGCCAAGGTCGTCCATGACACCCACGTCGCCGAAGGCGTCGACATAGCGTGCGGCGAAGGCATTGCCTTGATCGCCGACGACGGCAGGCAGGTGCGCATCGCGCTTGCCGGCGGCCGCGAAATCCTCGCCGATCTCGCCATCATCGGCATCGGCGCCGTGCCGGTGACGGCTCTTGCCGCCGAAGCGGGACTGGCCATCGACAACGGCATATCAGTCGACGCCGAACTGCGCAGCAGCGACCCCGACATCTTCGCTGCCGGCGACTGCTGTTCGTTCCCGCTTGCCGTCTATGGCGGCCGTCGCGTGCGGCTGGAGGCCTGGCGCAACGCCCAGGAACAAGGCGCGCTGGCGGCAAAAAACATGCTCGGCGCCGGCGAAGCACATGCGGCGGTGCCGTGGTTCTGGTCGGATCAATATGGCCTGTCCCTGCAGATCGCGGGGCTTTCCGACGAAGGCCGCAGCACGGTGCGCCGCGATCTCGGCGAGGACGCCTTCATCCTCTTTCACCTTGCCGAGGACGGCAGGCTGGTGGCCGCCAGCGGCATCGGGCCGGGCAATGCGGTCGCCCGCGATATCAGGCTGGCGGAGATGCTGATCGGCAAACGGGCGAGGCCGGCGCCGGAAGCGCTCGGTTCGCAGGCGGTGAAATTGAAGTCGCTGCTGGCGGCGTAGGATGAAACGCCAATTGTCAGGGTCTGCGGCGCAGGCCTTGGCAAATCAACGTCAGCGCGCCGGGTCCGCCCTTAGAAAAGCGCCTTCAGCTCCGGCAGTTTGTCATTGACCAGCCAGCCGTAATAATTCTCCTCCGGCAGCTTCACAGGCTCGCCGGCGGCGCTGCGCTTGTCGTTCTCCGCCTTCAGCGCATAGGCGCGTTGCTCGGGATTGCCGACATTGTAGAGCGTGGCGGTCAGGCCCGGATTGCCCGAAATATCGAAGCCGGCAATGCTCTTGTAGGCGTCGATCGATTTCCGGATCGTCGCGGCGACATAAGGCAGCGTCAGGTCGGGATCCATGATGGTCTTGTAGACCGCATTGGGATCGCCAACGTCGAGCTTCGGCAGGCCCGAAACCTTGTGCACGAGATCGCTCATCTGGAGCGCGGTCAGCGGATTGAGCTGGCCGAGACCAAAGGTCTGGCCGGCATAGTAAGGCTGGAAGAAAGTGGCGCCGAATCGGTCGTTGGGAAAGTCTTCGCCGCCGACGGTCTTGCCGCGAAACGAACGGTTCCACACCTGCTCGCGGCATTCCCACAAATCGTAACTGTCGGACATCCCAGCGCATTTCCTGAATTCCGGCCGCTGCACGAAATCCGTGATGTCCTCGCCGTCATAGGCGAAGGACAGCTTGCTGGAGAGATAGGAGATCGCCTTGACGTAGTAGGTCTGCAGCCGGTCGTAGGCGTCGACATTGTAGGTGTGCTCGCCGACGATGGCGCCGACAATGTGCATTGGATCGATGCCGTAGACGCTTGCTGCCTTCTTGATCTTGCCGCGCAGGTCGGCGTCGTTCTGCAGCAGCGCATAGACCTTGCGGTATTTTGCCTGGAACGTGGTGTTGGTGGCCTGCGTGCGCCGGCTCGAGGCTCCCGGAATGCTGGGCTGCTCGGCACTGCGGTTTCCCGGCGGCACCAGGGTTGCCGCGTCGGCGCCGAACAGCGTTGCCGCCAGCGTCAAGCCGAGAATGACTGGGATGAGTTTTTTCATGCGCCCCGCGCCTAGAGAATTGCCGCGCAAACTAGGTAAAGCTCTTGGTCGAGTCGAGAGCGGCCCTGCGCTCGGCAGAACGAAAGGTGGCCGAATGATACCATCCGGCCACACATGATCCATTCGCCCGACAGGCGCCGGAACGATCCGGCGCGCGCCTGCTCAAAGAATGAAGCGCGACAGATCGGTGTTCCTCGACAAGTCGCCGACATGTTTCTCCACATAGGCGGCGTCGATGGTCACCGCAGTGCCGTTGCGGTCCGGCGCGTCGTAGGAGATCTCGTCCAGCACGCGCTCCATCACCGTCTGCAAACGCCTCGCGCCGATGTTCTCGACGCTGGCGTTGAGGTCGACGGCGATGCCGGCCAGCGAATCGATGGCGTCGTCGGTGAAGGTCAGGTCGACGCCTTCGGTCTTCATCAGCGCGATATACTGCTTGATGAGGCTCGCTTCCGTCTCGGTCAGGATACGAACGAAGTCCTGCTTTTCCAGGGCGCGCAATTCGACCCGGATAGGCAGGCGGCCCTGCAGCTCTGGCAAAAGGTCGGACGGCTTCGAGACGTGGAACGCACCCGATGCGATGAACAGGATGTGATCCGTCTTCAACGGCCCATATTTGGTCGCCACCGTGGTGCCTTCGACCAGCGGCAGCAAGTCGCGCTGCACGCCTTCGCGCGAAGGGCCGCCGGAGATGTCCGACCGGGCCGCAATCTTGTCGATCTCGTCGAGGAAGACGATGCCGTCATTTTCCGCGGCGTCCAGCGCCCGGCGAACCACCTCGTCCTGGTCGAGCAGCTTGTCGGACTCGTCGTTGACCAGCAGGTCGTAGGATTCCTTCACCGTCGTCTTGCGCAATTTGGTCTTCTTGCCGCCCATCGCCTTGGACAGCATGTCGTTGATGTTGAGCACGCCGATATTGGCGCCCGGCATGCCGGGAATCTCGAAGCCGGGCATGCCGCCATTGCCGGTATCGGCCACTTCGATCTCGATCTCCTTGTCGTCGAGTTCGCCCTCGCGCAGCTTCTTGCGGAAAGAATCGCGTGTGGCAGGGCTGGCGGTCTTGCCGACCAGCGCCTCCAGCACGCGTTCCTCGGCGTTGACATGGGCGCGCGCCTTGACGTCCTCACGCATCTTCTCGCGCACCAGGCCGATGGCGACCTCGACGAGGTCGCGCACGATCTGCTCGACATCTCGGCCGACATAGCCGACCTCGGTGAATTTGGTTGCCTCGACCTTGACGAAGGGCGCACCGGCCAGCCGCGCCAGGCGGCGCGAGATTTCGGTCTTGCCGACGCCGGTCGGCCCGATCATGAGGATGTTCTTCGGCATCACCTCTTCGCGCATCTGGCCTTCCAGCTGCTGGCGGCGCCAGCGGTTGCGCAAGGCGATGGCCACGGCACGCTTGGCGTCTTTCTGGCCGATGATGAAGCGGTCGAGTTCCGAAACGATTTCGCGGGGAGAAAATGTGCTCATATCGCTAAATTCCACTTTGCCACTGCTTGATGGCCTCGAACGGATGCAGCAGCATGATCACGTTGAGTGTCAGATTGTCCCGGATAAGGTAGCCTGTACCCAGTTCGAAAAGGATGGCGAGGCTGACGATCACCCATATAGGTAGCCTTCGCGCCATCACAAATCCCAGCACCATGGCCAGTGTATCGGACACCGAATTGATGATGCTGTCGCCGTAATAGTCGAGCGAGATGGTGCCGGCGCGGTAGCGCTCTATGATGAACGGGCTGTTCTCGATCAGCTCCCAGCCGCCCTCTATGAAGACGGCGAAAGCCAGCCTTAAGCCGACCGGCGATCGCGGAAACAGGAACCTGGCCAGCGCATAGAACAGGAAACCGTGGATGATGTGCGAGAACGTGTACCAGTCCGATATATGCTGGGAATTCTCGGAACTGTTCACCACGCCGTGCCAGAGCTTGACATAGCCGCAGGTGCAGATCGGCGGATGCCCCATGCCATAGAGGGCTCCAGCCTGGAAGATGACCAGGGCGAGCACGAGCAGAAGCCCCATCCGCCAGCTGTCTTCATAGGCCGAGAGCGTTCTGTCCTCGCCAACTGCGTTCATCCGTCAGTTCCCCGCTTCCGTGTCGCCCGCTTGCGTCTCATGCGCATCGATTGCCATCAGCACGACATCACCATATCTGGATTGCCGGCGATCAATTGTCCGGAATCCCGCCTTTTCATAGGCGCGGATGGCGCGTCCATTGGATGGGTCGGGATCGATGATGACGCGCGGCACGCCTTCCTCGAACAACTGCTCGACGAACTGGCGTACCATCGCCGAGCCATGGCCGATGCCGACCAGTTCCGGCCGGCCGATCGACAGGTCGATGCCGAGCGTCCCGAACGGCTGGTCGGCATAAGGGTGGTCTTCTTCCAGGTGTGGATCGTAGCTTTGCAGGTAAGCGATCGGCGTGCCGTCGAGTTCCACGATCAGCGGCTCGACGGAAATCGAATCGATATGATCGCGAATCTCGGCGATTTCCGTCTCTGGATCGTCCCACCACTGAGCGACATGCGGTTCGGCGAGCCAGCCGGCGATCATCGGCAGGTCCTTCTGGGTCACCGGCCGAAAATCGTAGCTATGTTCGTGTCTTTCCATGATCTTCTCCGAAGCCGGCCTCCATTTTTCGCTTGCGCGGTCTTTCGGATCGGGATCATGGACGCCGGCCTGTTTCAGGCGGCATCGAGTGTTTCGACGACGAAATTGTTGTTGGTGTAGACGCAGATGTCGGAGGCGATCTGCATCGCCTTGCGCGCGATCTCCTCGGCATCCTTGTCGCTGTCCATCAAGGCGCGGGCCGCAGCCAGCGCATAGTTGCCGCCTGAACCGATGGCCATGACGCCATGCTCGGGTTCGAGCACGTCGCCGGTGCCGGTCAGCGCCAGCGAGACCGACTTGTCGGCCACCAGCATCATCGCTTCCAGCCGGCGCAGATAGCGGTCGGTGCGCCAGTCCTTGGCGAGTTCGACGCAGGCGCGCGTCAACTGGTCGGGATATTGTTCGAGCTTGGCCTCGAGCCGCTCCAGAAGCGTGAAGGCGTCCGCCGTGGCACCGGCGAAACCGGCGATCACGTTTCCGCCCTTGCCGATGCGGCGCACCTTTCTCGCGTTGCCCTTCATGATGGTCTGGCCAAGGCTGACCTGGCCGTCGCCGGCGATCACCACCTTGTTGCCCTTGCGCACCGTCACGATAGTCGTGGCGTGCATGGTCAGTTCATTGGACATTTGCTGCTCCGATTCGCGCCATCCCTCAAAAGGCGATCGGCGCGGTACGAGTGACTTTGATCGGCCCATATGTATGCATGGGGGCGGTGATTGCAAACGCTCGATACCGGCCTGGATCGCAACTGGCAATCGCCGGATCATGCTGCTAGAAGGCTTTCGTTTTCAAGCAGGCGAACGCCTGAAGCGCTTAAACTCACGGACAAGGACAAGGCCATGTCGCCCCGTTCAGCCGAAATCAGCCGCAAGACCAGGGAAACCGACATTGCCGTGTCGGTCCATGTCGACGGCTCCGGCAAATCGGACATCGTGACCGGCGTCGGCTTCTTCGATCATATGCTCGACCAGCTTTCGCGCCATTCGCTGATCGACATGACCGTTCGGGCCAGGGGCGACCTGCACATAGACGACCACCACACGGTCGAGGACACCGGCATCGCGCTCGGCCAGGCGCTGGCCAAGGCGCTGGGCGAGCGGCGCGGCATCATGCGCTATGCCTCGATCGATCTTGCCATGGACGAGACGCTGACGCGCGCGGCGATCGATGTCTCCGGCCGTCCCTTCCTGGTGTGGAACGTTTCGTTTTCCTCGCCCAAGATCGGCACCTTCGACACCGAGCTGGTGCGCGAATTCTTCCAGGCGCTGGCACAGAACGCCGGCATCACGCTGCATGTCGCCAATCACTATGGCGCCAACAACCACCACATTGCCGAAACCTGCTTCAAGGCGGTTGCGCGTGCGCTGCGGGCAGCGCTGGAGCGCGACCCGCGCCAGCCGGACGCGGTTCCCTCCACCAAGGGATCGTTGAAGGGATAGCGTCATGGCCAGCTATGTCGTGATGGAACCGCCGGGCCCTGGCGAAAAGGCCGATGCGACGGCGCTTGTCCGCGACGGCTTCACCTGGCTCGGCCTGCTGGTGCCGCCGCTGTGGTTCGCTTGGCATCGGCTGTGGATCGAAGCGGCACTCACCTTCATTGTCATGGCGGTGCTTTCGATGCTTGGCGAAAGGCTCGGTCTTGGATGGGCCGGCTCGCTGCTGTCCCTGCTTGTCTCGCTCTATGTCGGGCTGGAAGGACAGGCGCTGCGCATCGCGGCACTCCGCCGCCGCGGGTGGCGCGAATGGGGGGTGGTCGAAGCCGGTTGGCTCGACGATGCCGATGCGCGCTTTGCCCTGGAGGCCGAGCGACATGCGGATGAAGCCGAGCCTGCGCCGCGCATGGTGCCGGACGCCGCCCTGGCGCGCCCGGCGCAGCCGGGCATGGCGCTGGGGCTGACCCACATTCCGGGAAGACGCTGACATGCGCGTTGCGATCATCGATTACGGCTCGGGCAATTTGCGCTCGGCCACCAAGGCCTTCGAGCGCGCGGCGCGCGAGGCGGGCATCGCCGCCGGCATCGACCTGACCGCCGACGCCGAGCGGGTGCGCACGGCCGACCGCATCGTGCTGCCCGGCGTCGGCGCCTATGCCGATTGCGCGGCCGGCCTGCGTGCCGTCCCCGGCATGTGGGAAGCTGTCGAGGAAGTCGCCATCGCCAAGGGGCGTCCATTCCTCGGCATCTGCGTCGGCATGCAGCTGATGTCCCAGCGGGGCCTCGAAAAGACGATCACCGATGGCTTTGGCTGGATATCAGGTGACGTGAAGGAGATCACGCCGGCCGATCCGGCACTGAAGATCCCGCAGATCGGCTGGAACACGATCGAGCTGATGCGCAAGCATCCGCTGTTCTCCGGCGTTCCAACCGGGCCAACCGGCCTGCACGCCTATTTCGTCCATTCCTATCATCTCGATGCGCGCAAGCCCGACGAGGTGCTGGCGATCGCCGACTATGGCGGCCCGGTAACGGCGACCGTCGCCCGCGACAATCTCGTCGGCACGCAGTTCCACCCAGAGAAGAGCCAGGCGCTGGGCCTCGCCCTGATCACCAATTTCCTGCGCTGGAGGCCTTGAGGAGCCATGAGCAAGAAGGGCTATTGGATGGCGATGATCGATGTTCGCGATCCCGATCTGTACAAGCGGTATATCGAGGCGAATGCCGTTGCCTTCGCCAAGTACGGCGCGAAATTCGTCGTGCGGGCGGGACGCCACGAGAGCCCGGAAGGGCCAACCGGCAACCGCCACGTCCTGGTCGAGTTCGAATCCTACGCCAAGGCCGTCGAATGCTATCATTCGCCGGAATATCAGCAGGCCTCTAAATTCCGGCTTGCCGCCTCGACCGGCCATTTTGTCATTGTCGAAGGCGCCTGAGAAAATGATCCTGTTTCCGGCAATCGACCTCAAGGACGGCCAGTGCGTGCGCCTCAGGCACGGCGACATGGCGACCGCGACCATCTACAACGACGACCCGGCCGCCCAGGCAAAGGCATTTGAAGAGCAGGGCTTCGAATGGCTGCATGTCGTCGACCTCAATGGCGCCTTCCAGGGTCAGAGCGTCAACAGCGCCGCGGTCGGCGCCATCCTCAAGGCGACCAAGAACCCGGTGCAGCTCGGCGGCGGCATCCGCACGCTCGAGCAGATCGAGGATTGGCTCGACCGCGGGCTTGCCCGTGTCATTCTCGGCACCGTGGCCGTGCGCGATCCGGACCTGGTCAGGCAGGCTTGCAAGGCCTTTCCGGGCAAGGTCGCCGTCGGCATCGACGCCAAGGGCGGCAAGGTGGCGGTCGAGGGCTGGGCCGAAGCGTCGAGCCTCGGCGTCGTTGAGCTAGCCAGGAAATTCGAAGGCGCCGGCGTCGCCGCCATCATCTACACCGACATCGACCGCGATGGCGTGCTGACCGGCATCAACTGGGATTCCACGATCAGCCTCGCCGATGCCGTGTCGATCCCCGTCATCGCGTCGGGCGGCCTCGCCTCGATCGCCGACATCGTGCGCATGACCATGCCCGACGCGCAAAAGCTCGAAGGGGCGATCTCCGGCCGTGCGCTTTACGACGGCCGTATCGACCCGGCCGAAGCATTGGCGATCCTGAAAGGCGCGCCCCCGGTGGAGATGCGATCTTGAAAGTCTCGATCATCCTGGCCTCCTATGACAGCGGCCATTATCATGGCGGCATGGGGCAGGGGCCGGACGCGCTGATTGCGGGCGGACTGGTCGAAGCCCTGACCATGGCCGGCCACGATGTCGCGGTCGAGGACATCGGCAAGGTCGGCGATGCCCAGGAGCGTGAGATCGCCACCGGTTTCGCTGTCTGCAATGCCGTTTCGGGCGAGGTCCGCATTGCCCGCGACAGGGGACGCTTTCCCATCGTGCTGGCCGGAAACTGCCTGACATCAGCCGGCGCGGTCGCCGGCGAAGGCGCCGACGCGATCATCTGGGCCGACCAGCACGGCGACCTCAACACGCCCGACACATCCATATACGGGTTTCTCGACGGCATGGCGCTGGCCACCGTGCTTGGCCTGTGCTGGCGCCCGATGGCGGCGGCCATTCCCGGCTTCCAGCCGATCGATCCGTCGCGCTGCGTGCTCGTCAACGCCCGCGATCTCGACCCGGAAGAGAAACAGCTTCTGGAGGCATTGCCGGTGATCCGCACGGAATGTCCGGGAGCGGCAGCGGCAACCGAAAAACTCAAGGTCGCCGGCGCTAAACGCGTGCACTTGCATCTCGATCTCGACGTGCACGACCCTGAGGCGCTGCAGGCCAACCGCTATGTAGCGCCGGGCGGGCCGAACCCGGAACAATTGCGCGACGCGACCTGCGCTATGGCGCTTGCGGTGCCGATCGTCGGCATCACCGTTTCCGCCTACGATCCGGCTTTCGATGCGCAGGCCGATGTGCCGCCGCTGGTCGGGCAGCTGCTCAACGATCTCATAGCCACGATAGAAGGCCGCTGATGCTGAAAGCCCGCGTCATCCCCTGTCTCGACGTCAAGGGCGGCCGCGTCGTCAAGGGCGTCAACTTCGTCGATCTCGTCGATGCCGGCGACCCGGTCGAGGCCGCCAAGGCCTATGACGCGGCTGGCGCCGACGAGCTTTGCTTCCTCGACATCACCGCGTCATCGGACAATCGCGAGACCATCTTCGATGTCGTCGCCCGCACGGCCGAGCAATGCTTCATGCCGCTCACCGTCGGCGGCGGGGTGCGCCAGGTTGCCGATATCAGGAAATTGCTCCTGGCCGGCGCCGACAAGGTGTCGATCAACACGGCGGCGGTGAAGAACCCGGATTTCGTCGCCGAGGCCGCCGACAAGTTCGGCAACCAGTGTATCGTCGTCGCCATCGACGCCAAGAAAGTGTCAGGCGCCGGCGAGGCCGATCGCTGGGAGATATTCACCCATGGCGGGCGGGAAAAAACCGGCATGGATGCGGTCGAATTCGCCCACAAAATGGTCGATCGCGGTGCCGGCGAGATCCTGTTGACCTCAATGGATCGCGACGGCACCAAGGCCGGTTATGACATCGCGCTGACCCGCGCGGTATCGGACGCGGTGCGCGCGCCGGTGATCGCTTCGGGCGGCGTCGGCACGCTCGACCATATGGTCGAAGGCATTCGCGACGGTCATGCAGGTGCCGTGCTGGCGGCCTCCATCTTCCATTTCGGTACCTATACGATCGCCGAGGCCAAGGCCCATATGGCGCAAGCCGGCCTGCCGATGCGGCTGGACTCCTCGGGCGATCGGCCCTAGAGGCTTGCGGCTAAGAAATAGGGCCAAGGCGCCATGACCGGGTTTTCACTCTCCGATCTGGAGACAATCATCAGCGAACGCGCCCATTCCGGCGATCCGGACTCGTGGACCGCCAAGCTTTACGCGCGCGGCATCGAGAAGGCGGCGCAGAAGCTCGGCGAAGAGGCGGTCGAGACGGTGATTGCCGCCATCAAGGGCGACAAACACGCGCTCGTTTCGGAAAGTGCCGATCTTATATACCATTGGCTCGTCGTTCTCGGCATTTCGGGTGTGCCGCTGGACGACGTGCTTAAGGAGCTCGAAAGCCGCACCGGGCGTTCGGGTATCGCCGAGAAGGCGTCACGGTCCAAGCGCTGACCGCGAGGAGGGCAGGAATCTCGATGGATCAGCTCGCACCGACCGAGAAATATTCCCCCTTTCGTTTCTTCTCGGCCGAGCAATGGTCGCAATTCCGCGCCGACACGCCGCTGACGCTGAGCGAGGATGAATTCCGCCGCCTGCGGTCGCTGAACGATCCAATCGATCTCGAAGAGGTCAAGCGCATCTATCTGTCGCTGTCGCGGCTTCTGTCGGCGCATGTCGAGGCCAGCCAGCTGCTGTTCCGGCAGCGCCAGGCTTTCTTCAACGCCTCGGACGTGGTCAAGACGCCCTTCATCATCGGCATCGCCGGTTCGGTCGCGGTCGGCAAATCGACCACGGCGCGCGTACTGAAGGAGCTGCTCGCGCGCTGGCCGTCCAGCCCCAAGGTCGATCTCATCACCACCGACGGTTTCCTGCTGCCCAACGAGGTACTGCGCCGCGAAAACCTGATGGAGCGCAAGGGCTTTCCCGACAGCTACGACGTCGGCGCGCTGCTGCGCTTCCTCTCGGGCATCAAGTCGGCGCTGCCAGATATCCGCGCGCCGGTCTATTCGCACCTCACCTATGACGTCATCCCCGGCGAGTTCGTCACCATCGACCGGCCCGACATCCTGATCTTCGAGGGCATCAATGTGCTGCAGCCGGGCAAGCTGCCGCAGGACGGCAAGATCGTGCCTTTCCTGTCCGACTTCTTCGACTTCGCCATCTACATCGATGCCGACGAGAAGCTGATCCACGAATGGTACATTTCCCGCTTCATGCGGCTGCGCGAGACCGCTTTCCGCAATCCGGAATCGTTCTTCCATCGCTATTCGCAACTGTCGGAGGATTCGGCACGGGCGATTGCCGAAGGCCTGTGGACCAACATCAACCTGAAGAACCTGCGCGAAAACATCCTGCCGACACGCGCCCGCGCCGACTTGATCCTACGCAAAGGCGCCGACCACCTGGTCGAGGAAGTGGCGCTGCGCAAGCTTTAGCTGGCGCGATTAACGGCACTTTAGGCTATCCGAGCTAGTTTCCGATGCAATCTTAATGGGATCGCAAGCAGCTATGCCTCTGTCCCAGTTTCGATCATGACCTTTAATCTTTTGCGGAGGCTCGTCCTTTTAGAGGCAATCATATGAGCTTGTCGGGCGCAAGAACGTTCGATGCGATGGTCGCATCCCAGTACCGTATCGGCAGTCTGCGGCAATTCTCGCTCGTTGGACTGGTCGTCGTGATCTCCTTTTTCATGCCTTGGACAGCGGGTGACAACACCGATGTGAGTTGGATAATCATTATCTGCGAGAAGATTTTTTCTGGTCAGAAACTCTATGTCGACATTTTAGAAACCAACCCGCCTTTTTCGGTCGCTCTGTATATCGGACCAGTGTGGTTGTCCCATAGGTTGGGAATTTCGCCGGAATTGGCGATCGAATATTTCATCTATCTTATCTTCGTCGTTTCGATTTTGTTGTCGGCCCTTGTGATCGAGAAAGGCAGGATCTTTGTCGATCTCAGAACCCAGTGGGTCTATCCCATGCTCGCGGTTCTGCTTCTGATCATGCCAGGGAATATTTTCGGACAACGCGAGCATATCGGTATGATGCTGTTCATGCCGATGCTGTTCCTGATGATGTGGCGTTCCAACGATAGTCCAGGCCAGCATATACCATTTGCACTTGCATTCACCGTTGGGCTGGCGGCAAGCGTGTTGCTGCTCGTTAAGCCCCACTGGGCACTTGGCATCGCACTGCCTTATCTTGTCATCGCCTGGCGAAGGCGGTCGCTTCTGGCCTGCCTGACTGTTGAGAATATCGTCATAGGCGCGATCTGCACGGGGTATCTCGCCAGCGTGCGAATATGGTTCCCAGAATTTCTTGATACATTCTTGCCTTTGCTGATGCGCTACTATGTCAGTCTGCGGGCCAACATAAATATTCTGTTGGCGCTGCCGACCTTTGCGGTGTTCGTCGTTTTTATAGCCTTCCAGATGCGGAAATCTGCTTGGCGAAGTGATGTGGCAATTGCGGTAACAAGTGGCGCAGGCTTCTTTGTCTCAATGGCATATCTTGGCAAATATTGGCCCAATCACCAGTATCCGTATCAGCTTGCGTTGCTGGTCGCGATGCTGTTGGCTGTTGCATCGCGACGGCAAAAAGTGCTCGCGCTTTCAGGAGAAGAAGCGGCCTCGGAGCGCGCCAATGCGAGACTTCATTCTAGCGCCGCCTTTGCTGTGGTTGTCGCTCTCACGGTAACGCACCACCAGTTTTACCAGATGCCGGAAAAGAGCCTGGTCGATGCAATCAAGGCCCGATACTCCTCGCCGTCCATTGTTCAGGTCAGTTCGGATCTTTCCGTCGGGAATCCGCTGGCGAGGATGGTCAATGGCCGTTGGCTTTCAGCCTACGCTCATGATTGGGTTGGCGCCCATGCGCTTTGGGGTTTGATGAAAGGCAACTATCACGGCGAAGACGAACGAATAGCGCGGCACGACCTCGACAACTATACGCTTTATGTCAACTCCTTGATCCGCGACAACAAGCCGGACATCATCCTTGTCGATCGCTTGGACAAGAAGAAATCCGTGTTGTCGTTGGCGGCGAATTATCCTCCAATATGGACTACCTGGATGCGTCAGAACGCTGACTTCCAGGCCTTGATGAGCAATTACGAAGAGATCGCGCTAGGAGACTACATCGAGGTCTATGCGCGGCGCAGCAGTGCTCACTGACCCCTCGTCACCCGCCGCAGCGTCAGATTGATCCTGCCGCCATTTTTCAGCAGCGCCGAGGTCGAGGGGTAGATGCGGTCGACGCCGTGAAAGCAGAGGCGTCCTTCGCCGCCGAGCACGACGACGTCGCCGCTCTTCAGCCGGAACGACCGGGTCGCCCCCTCGCGCGTCGTCTGGCCGACCCTGAACAGGCAGTCGTCGCCCAGCGAGACCGATACAACGGGTGCTGAGAAATCCTCCTCGTCGCGGTCCTGATGCAGACCCATCTTCGCATCCGGCGCGTAGAAATTGACCAGGCATGCCTGCGGCGGATGCGGGTAGGCCGAGACCTCTCGCCACAACCGCATCAGCACATCCGGGATCGGCGGCCACGGCGTCCCTGTCACGGGGTGCGTCGGCTGGTAGCGATAGCCGCGTTCCTTGTCGGTGACCCAGCCGAGCGGGCCGCAATTGGTCATGCGCACGCTCATTTCCTTGCCGGTGCGCGGCATGGCCGGCACGAATAGCGGCGCCTGCTGGACGATGCCTCTCACATCCTCCACCAGCGCCTCCTGCACGTCGCGGGACAGATAGGCCGGCATGTGGCGGACGCCCTTGGGCAGAACGAGCATGAGGTCGGTCGCTAGCTCCGTTTCGTCGGTTCGAGCATGCCATCTGAAAATGAAAACGGCGACCCGAAAGCCGCCGTTCCCGAAAAATTCGCGTCTCCCTTGATCAGGTGAGGTCTGGAATGCGCAGGACCTGCCCCGGATAGATCTTGTCGGGATGGGTCAGCATCGGCTTGTTGGCCTCGAAGATGACCGTGTTCTTGGCGCCCTTGCCCTTGCCATAGCTTTTCTCGGCGATCTTCCAGAGATTGTCGCCCTTCTGGACGGTGTAGAAGGTCGGTTCCTTGGCCGCGGCCGCCGCCGAACCGGAGGCCGGCGCGACCTGCAACTCGTCCGCCTGCACCTTGGAGACGCCTAGCGTGTTGCCGACGGCGATGACCGCCTTTTCGAAAACCGACTGGTCCTTGACCACGCCCTTCAGCACCGCCGTGTCGCCCTGGACGACGACCTGCACGCCGTCGGTACCGAGCTTGTGCGAATCGAGTTCTTTCTTGAGCGTATCGGCGCTGGGTGCCGCTTCCTCGTCACCGCCTATGCCGAGCTTTTTGCCGACGCTCTTGACGAAATCGAACATACCCATCTCCAGGTCTCCTTGCTGTGGCAATGAGTAAACCTTGCATCTGCAAAGCGAAATTGAAAGCGGGTTCACGCGCGCGATTGGTGTGTTGCTTAATCGTTCTCTACCCGGCCGCGCAGTTTCTTGATGGTGCCGCGTCCGGCCTTGCTCTTCAGCCGCCGTTCGACCGCGCCTTTCGACGGTCTCGTCTTCTTGCGCGGCGGCGGTGGCGGCTCGGCCGCCTTGGCGACCAGCGCCGTCAGCCGCGCCCGTGCATCCGCCCGGTTCTGCTCCTGCGTGCGGAAGCGTCCGGCTTCGATGACGATGACGCCGTCCTTGGTGGCGCGCTGGCCGGCAAGCCTGATCGTGCGTTCGCGCACGCGCTCCGACAGGCCGGGTGCGTTGCGTGCATCGAAGCGCAGCTGCACCGCCGTCGCCACCTTGTTGACGTTCTGCCCGCCGGGGCCGGAGGAGCGGATGAAATCCTCGTGCAGATCACCCGGATGGATCACGGCATCGTCGGCAATGATGATTGTGTCGTCGCTCGTCATGCCGCAGTCATGGCGCGGCGCACGAAAAAAGAAAAGGCCCGATCGGGACCGGCCTTGCGAGGATGGCTGAGCCTGGCGGGCGATTATTCCGCCGCTTCCCGCATGTGCGGCGCCGCGCCGAGGACGGAGGCGTCGACATGGCTTTCGAACTTCTCGAAATTGACGGCGAACATGCCGACCAGCCTTGCCGCTTGCCGGTCATAGGCCGATTTGTCGGCCCAGGTCGATCGCGGGTCGAGGATGGCGGCGTCGACGCCCGGCACCGCCACCGGCACCTCGAAACCGAAATTGGCGTCGGTACGGAAACCGGTCGTCTTCAGAGAGCCGTCGAGTGCCGCGGCAAGCAGCGCGCGCGTCGCCTTGATCGGCATCCGCCTGCCTGTGCCGTAGGCGCCGCCAGTCCAGCCGGTGTTGACCAGCCAGCAATCGGCACCGTGCTGCGCGATCAGCTCGCGCAGCAGATTGCCATATTCCGAGGGATGGCGCGGCATGAACGGCGCGCCGAAACAGGTCGAGAACGTCGCTTCGGGCTCGGTCACGCCCTTCTCCGTTCCGGCCACCTTGGCCGTGTAGCCGGACAGGAAATGATACATCGCCTGCGCCGGGGTCAGTCGTGCGATCGGCGGCATCACGCCGAAAGCGTCGGCGGTCAGCATGATGATGTTCCGGGGATGGTCGGCGCGCCCCGTCTTGCTGGCATTGGGTATGAAGTCGAGCGGATAGGCGCAGCGCGTGTTCTCGGTGAGCCGGCTGTCGTCGAAATCCGGCACGCCATGGGCGTCGAGAACGACGTTCTCCAGCACCGTGCCGAAGCGCTGCGTGGTGGCGAAAATCTCAGGCTCCGCTTCCGCCGACAGCTTGATGGTCTTGGCATAGCAGCCGCCTTCGAAATTGAAGATGCCGTGCGGCCCCCAGCCGTGCTCGTCGTCGCCGATCAGCGTGCGCGACGGATCGGCCGACAGCGTCGTCTTGCCGGTGCCCGACAGGCCGAAGAAAATCGCGGCGTCGCCGCCAGCGCCCTCATTGGCCGAGCAGTGCATCGGCATCACGCCCTTGGCCGGCAGCAGGTAGTTCAGCATTGTGAACACCGATTTCTTCATCTCGCCGGCATAGGAAGTGCCGCCGATCAGGACGATCTTGCGGGTGAGGTCGACGGCGATCACGGTTTCGGTGCGGGTGCCGTGGCGGGCGGGGTCGGCGCGGAAGGAGGGCAGGTCGATGATCGTCATCTCGGGCACGAAATGGTCGAGCTCCGCAGCTTCCGGACGGATCAGCAGGTTGCGGATGAACAGCGAATGCCAGGCAAACTCGGTGATGACCCTGGTGGGCAGCTTCAGCTCATGGTCTGCGCCGCCGACAAGGTCCTGCACGTAGAGATCCTTGTCCGCGGCGTGCGCCCGGAACTCTTCGAGCAGCGTCTCGAACTGGTCCGGCGAGATCGCCTTGTTGTTGTCCCACCAGATGTCATTCTCGGTGGCGCCGTCGCGGACGACGAACTTGTCCTTGGGCGAACGGCCGGTGTGCTGGCCTGTTTCGGCGACCAGCGCGCCATGTGCGGTCAGCCGCGCTTCGCCGCGCCTGATCGATTCCTCGTAGAGGGCGGGCGCCCCGAAA
The DNA here is from genome assembly GCF_020165765.1 of Mesorhizobium sp. B264B1B. Lineage (NCBI taxonomy): Bacteria > Pseudomonadati > Pseudomonadota > Alphaproteobacteria > Hyphomicrobiales > Phyllobacteriaceae > Mesorhizobium > Mesorhizobium sp. B264B1B. The sequence continues at coordinate 56,666 of NZ_JAIUIS010000021.1, read as the reverse complement.
TTGTAGCGCACCAGGCCAGAGGTTCTGAGACCGATACGATCGATCGCGCAGGCAGGATTGCGTTTGCCGACTTCCGACATGGGTGACCCTTCTCCGATTTGCCGCATCTTTGCCGGCGCCTTTCCGGCACGCCCACTACGCGAGCTTAGATGGTCAGAACCAGAAAAGCCGAATGATATCAAATCATTAATCGATTTAAATATTTTGAAAGTTGTTTAAATCGTTTATATGTGCAAAAAGTTTCGTGGTTGCCCAAAGGATTGGCGGCGCTGGTTCGTCCAATCCATATCGAGGTGCGATCGTGGCCGCCGGCATGCCGCCCGTGACAGCGGCGAAGGCCTATGCCACATTTTGTACCTAATTTGTCCTGCAAAAGCCCCTTCTCTACCAAAGAAGGGACAGCTCATGAGGGAGCCGCTTGAAATGGCAACAATCGCGCTTGTCGATGACGACCGCAACATTCTGACCTCGGTGTCGATCGCCCTCGAATCGGAAGGCTATCGCGTCGAAACCTACACGGATGGTGCGTCCGCGCTGGAAGGCCTGGCGGCGCGCCCGCCGAATCTCGCCATCCTCGACATCAAGATGCCGCGCATGGACGGCATGGAACTCTTGCGCCGGATGCGCCAGAAATCCGACCTGCCGGTCATCTTCCTGACCTCCAAGGACGACGAGATCGACGAGCTGTTCGGCCTCAAGATGGGCGCCGACGACTTCATCCGCAAACCCTTCTCGCAGCGTTTGCTGGTCGAGCGGGTGCGCGCGGTGTTGCGTCGTGCCAGCGCCCGTGAGGCCGCGGCAAAAGCGCCCAGCCAGCAGGCGCGCTCGCTCGAGCGCGGCCAGCTCGTCATGGACCAGGAACGCCACACCTGCACCTGGAAAGGCGAACCGGTGACGCTCACCGTCACCGAATTCCTGATCCTGCATTCGCTGGCACAGCGCCCCGGCGTCGTAAAAAGTCGTGATGCGCTGATGGATTCGGCTTATGATGAGCAGGTCTATGTTGACGACCGTACCATCGACAGCCACATCAAGCGGCTGCGCAAGAAGTTCAAGGCCGTCGACGACGACTTCGAGATGATCGAAACCCTTTACGGAGTCGGATACCGGTTCCGCGAGGCGTGAATAGGCGGGTAGGCAATAGAGAATAGTCGGTAGTCAGTTTTGAATGGTGCGAGCGGCCACCCGTGCATCGCCGCGATCTCAGCCAACCATTTCTCTATTCGCTACCCGCTACTCACTAATACTAAGCAGGGAACTGCTGTTCGATGGCAGTGGAAGCACAGCGGAGCAGATCGGCGGGCGTTGCAAGGCGGCCGGCGCGCATCATGCCCGCGTTCCTGTCGAAGCTCACCGTGCCCATGCGCCGCTTCCTCGGCCATCACATCTTTTCCAGCCTCACGCGGCGTATCCTCTTCCTCAATCTCGCCGGCCTCGCAGTCCTGGTCACCGGCATTCTCTATCTCAACACCTTCCGCGACGGGCTGATCGACGCCCGCGTCGAAAGCCTCATGACCCAGGGCGAGATCATCGCCGGCGCGATCGCCGCCTCGGCGACGGTCGAGACCGATTCGATCAGCATCGATCCGGAAAAGCTGCTTGAGCTGCAGGCCGGCGAAAGCCTGGGACCGGGCTCCGACCAGCTCGACAATCTGGATTTCCCGATCAATCCCGAGCGCGTCGCCCCGGTGCTGCGCCGGCTGATCTCGCCGACCCGCACCCGCGCCCGCATCTACGACCGCGACGCCAATTTGCTGCTCGATTCGCGCCATCTCTATTCGCGCGGGCAGATCCTTCGGTACGATCTGCCCCCGGTCGACGAGGAAGAGCCCGACCTTGTCGAACGCATCCAGAAGTTCATCTTCGACTTCTTCCGCAACACCGATCTGCCGGTCTATCACGAGCAGCCCGGCGGCAATGGCGCCGCCTTCCCGGAAGTGGTCAAGGCGCTGACCGGCAGCCCGTCGACCATCGTCCGGATCAGCGAACAGGGCGAGCAGATCGTTTCCGTCGCGGTGCCGATCCAGCGCTTCCGCGCCGTTCTCGGCGTGTTGATGCTGTCGACCGAAGGCGGCGACATCGACAAGATCGTCGCCGCCGAACGCAAGGCGATCCTGCGCGTCTTTGGCATCGCGGCGCTCGTCACCGCCATCCTGTCGATGCTTCTGGCCTCCACCATCGCCAATCCGCTGCGCCGGCTGTCGGCGGCGGCCGTGCGGGTACGGCGCGGCGTCAAGAGCCGCGAGGAAATCCCTGATTTCTCCGACCGTCAGGACGAGATCGGCAATCTGTCGATTGCCGTGCGCGACATGACGAACGCGCTCTATGCGCGCATCGAGGCGATCGAGAGCTTCGCCGCCGATGTTTCCCATGAATTGAAGAACCCGCTGACCTCGCTGCGCAGCGCGGTGGAGACCTTGCCGCTGGCCAAGAACGACAATTCGCGCAGCCGGCTGATGGAGATCATCCAGCACGACGTCAGGCGGCTGGACCGCCTCATCACCGACATTTCGGATGCCTCCCGTCTCGACGCCGAGCTGGCGCGGGATGACGCGGGGACCGTGGACCTGAAGAAATTCATCACCGACCTCGTCGCCGTCTCGCGTGAAACGACGCGCAACAAGAAGGCGGTCGAGATCGAGCTCAGGGTCGCCAAGCTGCCGCAGGGCGTCAAGGGCTATTTCGTCGTCGGCCACGACCTGCGCATCGGCCAGGTCATCACCAACCTGATCGAGAACGCCCGCTCCTTCGTGCCAGAGGAGCGCGGCCACATCATCCTGTCGCTGGCGCGCACCGGCAAGTTCAACATCCTCACCGTCGATGACAATGGTCCCGGCATCCGTGCCGACAACATCGACCGCATCTTCGAACGTTTCTACACCGACCGGCCCGCCGGCGAGGCGTTCGGCCAGAATTCAGGCCTTGGCCTGTCGATATCCAGGCAGATCGTCGAGGCCCATGGCGGCACGCTGACCGCCGAGAACATCCCCGGCACCAAGCCAGGCGAGATCAAGGGCGCCCGCTTCGTGGTTACGCTGCCGGCCGAAGCATGATCCCGAAAAGTGGGAACCGGTTTTCGGATCAGATCATGCCTCATGCAAAAATGATCCCGGATATCGCGGCCTTACGGCCGTCATCCTCGGGCTTGTCCCGTGGATCCGCCGCACAGCGGGACTATGGTGCGAACACTATTGGAAGGCCTGCAGATTCTCGGGATGACGGGGTTGGATCAGGATTTCCGAAATACACAAGCGGGCACGCTCATGCAGCCTGAAAACATCCACGCAACGGCCATCCTGATCGGCGAGCGCGGCGTTCTCGTCAGCGGCGCATCCGGTTCGGGCAAGACGACGCTGGCGCTGGCGCTCATTGACCATTGCCACCCGCGAGGCTTGTTCTCACGGCTCGTCGGCGACGACCAGCTTTTCGTCATGGCACATGCGGGACGGCTGGTGTGCCGCGCGCCCGCCGCGATCGAGGGCCTGGTCGAGGTGCCCGGGCGTGGTCCGCGACCCGTGCCGTTTGAGGCGGGCGCCGTCATCGATCTGCATGTCAGGCTTTTGCCGGCCGGCGAAGTGGTACGCTTTCAGGAGGATGCCGACGACAACATCGCCGGCTGCCTGGTGCCGCGGATTGACGTGACGGAACGCAATATTGCCGCTGCCTTGCCCGCCGTGATGGCGCATCTGTCGATCGCGCCTTTTCTATGATGCGACCGGGGTTTTTTGCTGCAATGCGTCAAAATGGCATGGGCCGGCGCAATTTTGGGCTTGTCAACGAGCCGCGCGTCGACAAGATAGCGCTCCCGCCGCCTGGAATGGCTGGCGAGCATAAAATGCGCCTGTGAAGCGGCGATGACGGGAGCCACCAAAGAATGATCGGACTCGTGCTTGTAACGCACGGTCAACTGGCCACCGAGTTCCGACATGCCGTGGAACATGTCGTCGGGCCACAAGACAATTTCGAAACCGTGGCGATCGGGGCTGACGACGATATGGAGCAGCGCCGGCGCGACATCGTCGATGCCGTTGCCCGTGTCGACACCGGGACGGGCGTGATCGTGTTGACCGACATGTTCGGCGGCACGCCTTCGAACCTTGCCATTTCCGTGATGGAGTCCGGCCGCACCGAGGTGATCGCCGGCATGAATTTGCCGATGCTGATCAAGCTATCCTCGATCCGCAAGGGCGACAACATGGCGGCGGCCCTCGACGAGGCGCAGGCGGCGGGGCGCAAATACATCAATGTCGCCAGCCAGCTCCTGAGCAGCAAATGAGCACGATGTCGTCGGAAAAGGACCAGATCGTCCGCGAATTTCCGATCGTCAACCAGCGCGGCCTGCACGCGCGCGCCTCGGCCAAGTTCGTACAGCTCGCCAGCGGCTACAACGCGTCGGTCCATGTCGAGAAGGACGGCGTCAAGGTCGGCGGCACCTCGATCATGGGCCTGATGATGCTGGCTGCAAGTCCGGGTTATTCGATTCGCGTCACCGCCAGCGGTCCCGAAGCGCTTGAGGTCATGAATGCGCTGGAGCAGCTGGTGGCGTCCCGCTTCGGCGAGGAATGCTGATCCCTTACCTTCGCATGGAAGACATGCAGGGATAAAGATTTCTTTATATCCCATTGTCGTCTTGACGCCGATCTGCTAGTCAGGCGGGCAATTCGCGCCCTTCGACGCGCCTGCCGGCGCGGGCGCATCCGCAAACAATTCAATAGCGTAACAATTCGCATCGGAGCACTGCCATGACGGGTAGCAAGGACTATGTGGTCGCCGACATCTCGCTTGCCGGCTGGGGCCGCAAGGAAATCGAGATCGCCGAAACCGAAATGCCGGGCCTGATGGCCTGCCGCGAGGAATTCGGCTCCAAGAAGCCGCTCAAGGGCGCGCGCATCACCGGCTCGCTGCACATGACCATCCAGACCGCGGTGTTGATCGAGACGCTGAAGGCGCTCGGTGCCGATATACGCTGGGCTTCCTGCAACATCTTCTCGACCCAGGACCATGCGGCTGCTGCCATCGCCGAGGCCGGCATCCCGGTCTTCGCCGTCAAGGGCGAGACGCTTGAGCAGTACTGGGACTACACCGACAGGATTTTCCAGTGGGCCGACGGCGGCACCTCCAACATGATCCTCGATGATGGCGGCGACGCCACCATGTACATCCTGATCGGCGCGCGCGCCGAGGCCGGCGAGGACGTGCTGTCCAATCCGCACAGCGAGGAGGAGGAACATTTCTATGCCCAGGTCAAGAAGCGCATGAAGGCTTCGCCCGGCTTCTTCACCAAGCAGAAGGAAGCGATCCGAGGCGTCACCGAAGAGACGACCACCGGCGTCAACAGGCTCTACCAGCTGCAGAAGAAGGGCTTGCTGCCTTTCCCGGCCATCAATGTCAACGACTCCGTCACCAAGTCGAAATTCGACAATAAATATGGCTGCAAGGAATCGCTGGTCGACGGCATCCGCCGCGGCACCGACACCATGATGGCCGGCAAGGTCGCCGTCGTCTGCGGCTATGGCGACGTCGGCAAGGGCTCGTCCGCCTCGCTGAAGGGCGCCGGCGCCCGCGTCAAGGTCACCGAGGTCGATCCGATCTGCGCCCTGCAGGCGGCGATGGACGGCTTCGAGGTCGTCACGCTCGAAGATGCCGCACCCACCGCCGACATCGTCATCACCACCACCGGCAATAAGGATGTCGTCACCCTCGACCACATGCGTTCGATGAAGGACATGGTGATCGTCGGCAACATCGGTCACTTCGACAACGAGATCCAGGTGGCATCGCTGCGCAACCTGAAATGGACCAACGTCAAGCCTCAGGTCGACATGATCACCTTCCCCGATGGCAAGCGCATGATCTTGCTGTCGGAAGGCCGCCTGCTCAACCTCGGCAACGCCACCGGCCATCCGAGCTTCGTCATGTCGGCGTCCTTCACCAACCAGGTGCTGGCGCAGATCGAGCTGTTCACCAAGGGCGAGCAGTACCAGAACCAGGTCTACGTGCTGCCCAAGCATCTCGACGAGAAGGTCGCGCGCCTGCATCTCGACAAGCTCGGCGCTCGCCTGACCGAACTGTCGGGCGAACAGGCAGCCTATATCGGCGTGACCCCGCAGGGTCCGTTCAAGCCGGAACACTACCGCTATTAACCAAAGCTGAATTTACTACCAGATATTGACGCCGGGCGATTGACTTTTCGCCCGGCTTTATTTTTGCGCCGAATGATTCTTCACGCCGATTCCAGCAGGCGCTATTGTTGTGATTCGCGGTCCGGGGACGAGGACCGGCGTACGCATCAGGGCGGTCTTGCATTCAGGCGGCGAAGAGGACCAAGACATGCCGGGGGATAACCCGCTTTGCGCGGGACGGGCCGTTTCCGGCGGCCATGACGATTCGAGGATTACCGGCACCGCCACGCGAGGCGGGCGCCCTTCATGGCGCGCGCGCGCCGGACTTTTCCTTGCCGGCTCCGCACTTGGCTGGCCTTTGGCCGGCACGGTGGCCCACGCCCAGGCTGCTGGTGCGGAGGCCGCAAGCCTATCGGTGAGCACGGTCGAGGTCGTGCAGCTTGCCGTCTTTGTCGGAGTGATGGGAGCGGCATTCCTGTCGGCCATCGTTCTGATCCGGGAGAGAGCGCGCACCTCGGCCGAAAATGTCGAGCTCAGGAGCCGCATCGCGGACATCAACGCGGCGCTGCGCCGTTCGGAGGCGCTGCTCAACTTGCGCGACCAGCGTGTCGTCGTCTGGGCCTCGGAGAACAAGAAACCCGAGCTCATCGGCACGCTGCCGGTCGAAAGCGGCGCGCCCGAGGAGCGGGCCGCCTTCCTTGCCTTCGGCCGCTGGCTGATGCCGCGCTCGGCTGCGGCACTCGAGCATGCCGTCGCGGGGCTGCGCGAAAGAGCCGTGTCCTTCGACCTCGTCATCGAAACGCAGACCGGCGCTCCGCTGGAAGTGCATGGCCGCAAGAGCGCGGCGCATGTGCTGGTGCGGTTCGTTTCTCTTTCCGAGACGCAACGCAGCCAGGCCCGGCTGAAGATCGAAAACCAGCGGCTGGCCGCCGATCATGATACGATGATCGGCCTGCTCGAGGCGCTGAAGATGCCGGCATGGCTGCGCGGCGAGGACGGCCGCCTGAGATGGGTGAACCGGGCCTATGCCGAAGCGGTCGAGGCCGAAAGCGCGGAGATGGCTGTCCGCGACGCCAAGGAATTCCTCGGCGGCCAAGCGCGCGAAGCGATCGCTGCCCAGCACAAGTCCCATCCTGTCTTCGAACAGACGCTTTCCACGGTCATCGAGGGCGACCGCCGCGTCTTCGCGGTGACCGATTTCGCCGGCGCCGACGGTTCGGCCGGGCTTGCCTGCGACACCAGCGCCATCGAAACCATCCGCAGCGAATATGAGCGCACCGTGCGCAGCCACGCCGACACGCTCGACCAGCTCAACACGGCGGTCGCGATCTTCGACACCGACGAGAAGCTGCGCTTCTTCAACCAGGCTTTCCAGAAGCTCTGGGGCCTCGATGCAGGCTTCCTGCACAGCGCGCCCGATAACGCTTTGCTGCTGGATCGGCTGCGCAGCGAGGGCAAGATCGCCGAGCAGCCGGAGTGGCGTCGCTGGAAGGAAGGCCTGCTCGGCGCCTACCGCGCGGTGGAATCCCAGGAGCATTGGTGGCACCTGCCCGACGGCAAGACCATCCGCGTCGTCGCCAACCCGCAGCCCAAGGGCGGCGTCACCTGGGTGTTCGAGAACCTGACCGAGAAGATGGACCTCGAAAGCCGCTACCGCACCGCGGTGCGGGTCCAGGGCGAAACACTCGACAACCTCGCCGAAGGCGTGGCGGTGTTCGGTCCCGACGGCAGGCTGCGCCTGTCGAACCCGGCATTTGCTACTTTGTGGGGCCTGGACGCCGAAACCGCCCGGCCCAATGTCCATGTTTCCGCAATCCGTGAGCTTTGCGACCTGCAAGCGATCGACAGCCCGTGGGGCGGCTTCGTCGCCGCCATCACCGGCTTCGACGACGAGCGCCGCGACCGCCACGGTCAGACCGAGCTCAACAACGGCACCGTGCTGCGCTACGCCGTGATCCCCCTGCCCAACGGGCAGGTGATGATGACCTTCGTCGACGTTACCGACAGCGTCCGTGTCGAACGCGCGCTCAAGGACAAGAACGAGGCGCTGGAGAAATCCGACCAGCTCAAGAACGAATTCGTCCAGCACGTGTCCTACGAACTGCGCTCGCCGCTGACCAACATCATCGGCTTCACCGAACTGCTGTCGCTGCCGGCCACCGGTCCGCTGACGCAGAAGCAGCGCGAATATGTCGAGCATGTCGGCTCGTCGTCCTCGGTGCTTTTGACCATCGTCAACGACATACTCGACCTGGCCACGGTCGATGCCGGCATCATGCAGCTCGACATTTCCGAGGTCCATGTCGACCGCACGATCGCCGCCGCCGCCGAGCTGGTTGCCGACCGGCTGGAAGAGCATTCAATCAGGCTCGAGGTCGATGCCGCCGCGGCGCCGAAGACCTTCCACGGCGACGAAATCCGCATTCGCCAGATCCTCTACAACCTGCTCAGCAACGCCGCCAACTACGCGCCGGAGGCCAGCGCCATCCGGCTCGCCTGCCGTCAGTTGGCGGACGGGGTGGAATTCTCGGTCCATGACGATGGACCCGGCATGCCGCCCGACGTGCTTGACTCGGTGTTCCGCCGCTTCGAGCCGCGCGCCAATGGCGGCCGCCGGCGCGGCGCCGGGCTCGGACTGTCGATCGTCAAGAGCTTCGTCGAGCTGCATGGCGGCAGCGTCCGCATCGAAACCGGCAAGGACAAGGGCACGACCGTCATCTGCACCTTTCCCGACATGCCGGGCATCCGCGCCGCGGCCGAGTAGCGCACTCGATGGCCGCATTGATGCTCGAGCGTTTACTCGCCGACGAAACACAGACAGCGCGGCTGGGTGAGGATCTGGCGCTGGCGTTGCGCGCCGGCGACGTCCTGGCGCTGAAGGGCGATCTCGGCGCGGGCAAATCGACGCTGGCGCGGGCGCTGATCAGGGCCTTGGCCGACGATGCCGGTCTCGACGTGCCGAGTCCTACCTTCACCCTTGTGCAAAGCTACGATACGCGCATCCCGGTCCATCATTTCGACCTCTACCGCCTGTCCTCGGCAGCCGAGCTCGATGAACTGGGCTTCGACGAGGCGTTGGCGCAAGGCGCGGCCCTTGTCGAATGGCCGGAACGGGCCGAGGGTTATTTGCCTGGGACCGCCGTGTTGATCGAACTCGTCCAGCATGGCGATGGCCGATTGGCGAGACTGTCCGGGCAAGGCGCTGCCTACGATCGGGTGGCGCGGTCGCTCGCCATGCGTGATTTCCTCGAAGGCGCTGGATGGGGCGAGGCCAGCCGCCGCCATTTCATCGGCGATGCCTCTGCCCGCTCCTACGAAATTGTCTCGCTTCCAGGCCACGCCGCGAGGGTGCTGATGAACTCGCCGCGGCTGGTGCTGGGCCCGCCGGTGCGCGACGGCAAGCCCTATGGCGTCATCGCCCACACCGCCCAGTCGGTGTCAGCCTTCGCCGCCATCGACCGCGCGCTGCTCGCCGCCGGGGTCAGCGTTCCCGAAATCCATGCGCAGGATCTCGACCAGGGATTCCTGCTGCTCGAACATCTGGGCTCCGAAGGTTTCCTGGACGGGCATGGCAGGCCGGTCGCCGGGCGCTATGAGGCGGCGGCCGAACTGCTCGCCATGATGCATGGCAAGACCTGGCCCCACCGGATGGAGGCCGCGCCCGGCGTGTTTCACGATGTGCCGCCCTTCGACCGCGACGCCATGCTGATCGAGGCGGACCTGCTGGTCGATTGGTACGTGCCGATGCTGACGGGCGCTCCGGCGGGCGATGCCTTGCGCGTCGGCTACCACAAGGAGTGGAACGCGGTTCTCGACCGGCTCGCTGACAGCCAATACACGCTGATGCTGCGTGACTTTCATTCGCCGAACATCATCTGGCGCGCTGAGCGCTCCGGCCATGACCGGCTCGGTATCGTCGATATCCAGGACGCGTTGATCGGCCCCGCCGCTTACGACGTCGCCTCGCTGGCCATGGACGCGCGCGTCACCATCCCGCCAGGCATCGAGAAACGCACGCTCGATGCCTATGTCGCCGCCCGCCACGCGGCCGGCCCATTTGACGAGGCGGCATTCCTCGAGGCCTATGCGATCATGGCGGCGCAGCGCAATTCCAAGATCCTCGGCATCTTCGTCCGGCTCGAAAAACGCGACGGCAAGCCCTATTATCTGAAGCACTTGCCGCGTATCCGCGACTATCTGCGCCGGGCGCTGTCTCATCCTGCCTTGGCCGGCCTTCGCGAGTTCTATACCGCTCACGGTCTGCTGGAGGAGCAAACGCCGTGACATCGATACCGGACGCAGCGAGCGTGCCCAAAACTGCGATCGTGCCCAAAACTGCGATAGTGCTTGCCGCAGGGCTCGGCAAGCGCATGCGGCCGATCACCGACACGATCCCCAAGCCGCTGGTCAGGATCGCCGGCAAGACGCTGCTCGACTGGGGCCTCGACAGTCTCGCCGCGGCCGGCATCGGCAAGGCCGTCGTCAACGTGCACTATCTTCCCGAACAGATCGTCGCCCATCTCGGCGCGCGCCATGCGCCGCGGATCGTCATTTCGGACGAGAGCGAGCGGTTGCTCGATTCCGCCGGCGGCATCGTCAAGGCGCTGCCGGAGCTCGGCCAACAGCCCTTCTACATCCTCAACGCCGACACCTTCTGGATCGACCAAGGAACGCCCAATCTCAACCGTCTCGCCCTTGCATGGGACGCCGCGAAAATGGATATTCTGCTGATGCTGGCGGATCTCCATCAGGCGACCGGACACTGCGGCAGCACCGATTTCCTGGTGGCGCCGGACGGCACCCTGCGGCGTTCCAAGGGCGATCCGGCGGGCCTGATCTATGCCGGGGCGGCGATCGTCCATCCGCGCATCTTCAAGGGTGCCCTGCCGGAACCTCATTCGCTTAACGCCTACTTCGACAAGGCGATCGCCGCCGGCCGGCTGTCCGGCATGCCGATGTATGGCCATTGGATCACCGTCGGCACGCCTGACGCTATTGCCAGCGCGGAAGCGGCGGTCGCCGACGCGCTAGCCGAGTTGCAATGAGCGGCCCGGGCCGCGTTTTCTCCATTCCGCCCGGTGCGCCGTTTCTGCCGACGCTTGCCGAGGCGCTGCTGGCCGGGCGTCTTGTTCCGGGCTTTCGCTTCGATGGCGACCCGCTCGCTTTGGCCGATGTCATCATCTATGTGCCGACGCGCCGCGCCGCGCGCGCCTTGCGTGGCGTCTTCGTCGACAGCCTGTCGGCGAGGGGCGGCGGCGGTTCGGCGATTCTGCCAGTCATCCGGCCGCTCGGCGAGTTCGATGAGGACGAGGCCGCGTTCGAGACGGAAGCGTCGGCCGCCATCGACCTCGCGCCGCCGATCGCGGCAACCGAACGCCTGTTGCTGCTGGCGCCGCTGGTGCGTGCCTGGAAACGCCGGCTGCCGGCGCATGTGGCGGCGCTTTTCGACGAGGAGATCGTCATTCCGGCCTCCGCCGCCGATGCGATCTGGCTGGCGCGCGATCTCGCCCGGCTTATGGATGAGATCGAGACGGAAGGCACGGACTGGACGCGGCTCGCCGATCTGGTGAGCGGCAATCTCGCGGGATGGTGGCAGGTCACGCTCGATTTCCTCGGCATCGTCACCGAAGCCTGGCCGAAATTCCTTGGGGAACGGAACCTCTCCAATCCGGCCGCGCATCGCAGCGCCCTGATCCGGCTGGAAGCGGCGCGGCTGCGGCGCAATCCGCCCGCCGGGCCGGTTATCGCCGCCGGTTCCACTGGCTCCATCCCCGCCACGGCAGAGCTGCTGGCCGCAATCGCCCGCTTGGCGGGAGGAGCCATCGTGCTGCCAGGCCTCGACCGGACGATGGATGAGCCGTCTTTCCAGGCCATCACGGCGCCGGGCGCACGTCCGGCCGTGCTCGGCCATCCGCAATACGGCCTCGCCAAGCTGATCGGCACCATCGGTGTGCTGCGCGGCGATGTCGAGGAGATCGGCGCGGCCGGACATGAACTCGCGCTTCGCGCCGCCCTCGTCGGCGAAGCGCTGCGGCCGGCCGAGACCACCGAATTGTGGGCCGAGACGCGCAGCGGCTTTTCCCCCTCCGACATCGAGCAGGCGTTCTCCGGCGTGAGCCTGCTGGAGGCAGCCAGCGAACGCGATGAAGCCGTGGGGATCGCCGTCGCGCTCAAGCGCGCAGTCGAGCAGCCCGGCCAAAGAGCGGCCCTCGTTACCGGTGACCGTGCGCTGGCGCGCCGCGTCTCGGTCGAGCTCGCTCGCTTCGGCGTCGTCGCCGACGATTCCGGCGGTGTGCCGCTTTCCAACACGCCCGCCGCCGGCCTGCTTGGGCTGGCGTTGCAGGCGGTGTTCCGCCCCGGTGACCCGGTCGGCCTGCTGTCGTTGCTCAAGCATCCCCTGCTTGCCCTTGGCCTGGACCGGACGAGCGTTCGCCATGCGGCGGAACTGATCGAGCTGGTGGCGCTGCGCGGCGGCACCGGCCGCCCCGACATCGCGTCGCTGCCGGACCTGTTCGAAGCCCGCCTGGTTGACCTCGGCGCCGACAGCAGGCGGCCTTTCTGGTTTGCCCGGCTGACCGTGCGCGCCATCGAAGGCGCGCGGAATTTGCTCGGACGTCTCAACGAAGCGCTGGCGCCGCTTGCCGCCTTTCGCGGCCAGGCCGACGCCGGTCTTGTCGCGCTGGTCGGGGCCAGCGTCGTGGTGTTGGAAAATCTCGGCCGTGCGGCCGATGGCGGTCTTGGCGCGCTCTATGCCGGCGATGCCGGCGAGAAGCTCGCCGACCTGTTGCGTGGACTGGTCGCGGCGCCCGTGCCGCTGTCGTTTGCCGCCGACGAATGGCCAGACGTCATGGCGGCGCTGATCGCGCCCGAGACGGTCAAGCCGGCGCAAGGCACAGACAGGAACATCGCCATCTGGGGGGCGCTGGAAGCCCGCTTGCAGAATGTCGACACGCTGGTCATCGGCGGCATGAACGAAGGCGTGTGGCCGCGCAAACCCGAAAGCGATCGCTTCATGTCGCGGCTGATGAAGACCGGCATCGACCTGGAGCCGCCCGAACGGCGCATTGGGCTTGCCGCACATGATTTCCAGATGGCCATGGGGGCGGCGAAGGTGGTGCTGTCGCGCTCCGCACGCGCCGGCGACGCGCCCGCCGTGCCCTCGCGCTGGCTGCAGCGCATTCTCACTTATATCGGGAAGGACCAGGCAGCCAGGCTTGCCGAACGTGGCGACGAACTCATCGCCTGGGCGCGCGCGCTCGATTCCGGCCCGCGGCGGGACTTCGCGCCGCGCCCGCAGCCGAAGCCGCCGGTCGCGCTGCGTCCAACCCATTTCTCGGTCACCGAGATCGAGACGCTGCGTCGCGATCCCTACGCCGTCTATGCCAGGCGCATCCTCGGCCTGCTGCCGCTCGACCCGGTCATCCGCGACCCGGGTGCGGCCGAGCGCGGCACGCTGTTCCACGCCATCCTGCATCTGTTCTCGGGCAGCGTGGCCGATCCGCGTGCTCCCGATGCGCTGGCCGGCCTGCTCGCCGCCGGCCGGACCTGCTTTGCCGAGGCAGCACTTCCCGCCGATGTCGAGGCGGTCTGGTGGCCGCGTTTCGAAAAGCTCGCCGCCAGCATCATCGAATGGGAACGCGGCCGCGCTGGGGCCGTGGCCCGGCGCCACGCCGAGGCGCGAGCGGCCAAGACCGTGGTCGGCCAATCCGGGATCACCCTGTCGGGCTATGCCGACCGGGTCGATCTTCTCCATGGCGGCTTGGCCGACATATTGGACTACAAGACCGGCTCCTCGCCTTCCAAGGCCCAGGCGCACACGCTGCTGTCGCCGCAACTGGCCCTGGAGGGCGCGTTGCTCAGGCGCGGCGCTTTCCAGGAACTCGGCGCGCGCGAGCCCTCGCAATTGGCTTTTGTCAGGCTGAAGCCGAATGGCGAGGTTTTCGAGGAATCGATCCTCGAATACAACCGGCAGCCACGCACCGCCACGGACCTCGCCGAGGAGGCCTGGGCGCGGCTGGAGAAATTGCTCATCCACTATGCCGATCCGGCGGCCGGCTACCTGTCGCGGGCACTGCCGTTCCGCGAAGGCGAGACCGACGGCAACTACGACCATCTCGCCCGCGTGCTCGAATGGTCGGCGGGCGGCGATGCGGATGACGAGGGAGGGGAGGCATGAAGAAAGCCTATCCCATCCCCGGCGAAACCGCCTCCAGGCAGGCCAGCGCCTCGGATCCGAGGAATTCCGCCTGGGTGTCGGCCAATGCCGGGTCCGGCAAGACCCATGTGCTGGCCCAGCGCGTCATCCGGCTCCTGCTGCGTGGCACCGATCCGTCGAAGATACTGTGCCTGACCTACACGCGCGCCGCCGCCGCCAACATGTCGAACCGGGTTTTCTCGACATTGTCGGAATGGACCGCGCTCGGCGATGCCGAATTGGCGGTGAGGGTCGAGGCGCTCGATGGCCGCCGGCCCGACCGCGAAACCATGCGCCGCGCCCGCCGCCTGTTTGCCGAGGCGCTGGAAACGCCCGGCGGCCTGAAGATCCAGACCATTCATGCCTTCTGCGAATCGGTGCTGCACCAGTTCCCGCTGGAAGCCAACATCCCCGCGCATTTCGAGATGCTCGACCCGCAGATGGAGGCATCGTTGTTCGCCGCCGCGCGCCGTGAAATGATTTCGGGCAGCGCGGCGGATCGGCCGGACCTCGCCGAAGCTTTCGCCGCCGTGCTCGAGCGCGGTGGCGAGGCCGGGCTCGACGCTTTGCTGGGTGAGATCGTCCGCAAGCGCGACGAACTGGGCGCCTTCATCGGTGAAATCGATCGAGGCGGCCCGAACTTCCAGACGCTGTTCGACGAATTCCAATTCCGCCCCGGCCAGACCGCCGAAGGCATAGCGACCGCCATCTGGCCGCTGCCCGGCTTCCTGCCGGATTATTTTGCCGGCTTCGCCCAGGCGGCGGAGGCCGCCGACGCCAGGACGGTGCTCAACAACATCTTGCCTCATGCGCGCCTGGCTTTCGCGGAAACCGACCCCGTGCGCCGCCTGCAGCTGCTTTCGCGGGCTTTCCTGAAGGCCGACGGCGACGTCTACGATCCAGCCAATGCATTCAAAAAGGCGCTGCTCGACCGGCTGCCGGACCTGGCGGAGCGCTATCTCTCGGCGACCACCGCAATCGTCGAGACGGTCGACCGGCTCGCCCTGTTCCGAATGCTGGAGGGCACGCGCGCCGCGCTGACGCTGGCCGACTGGCTGGTCGCCCGCTACGAGCAGTTGAAGCGTGGCCGCGGGTTCCTCGACTTCAACGACCTGATCACCCGCACCGTCAGTCTCCTGGCCAGGCCCGATGCCGGCCCGTGGGTGCAATACAAGCTCGACCAGGGCATCGACCACATCCTGCTCGACGAGGCGCAGGACACCAGCCCCGACCAGTGGGAGGTGGTGAAGCGGCTGGCCGAGGAATTCTTCGCCGGCATCGGCGCCCGCGACACCGCGCATCGGACGATCTTCGCTGTCGGTGACGAAAAACAGTCGATCTATTCCTTCCAGGGAGCGGCGCCGGATTCCTTCGCCGACAGCAGGCTCCTGTTCGCAAGCAAGGTGCGCGACGCCGATGCGCCCTTCGCCGATCTGAAGCTCACCTGGTCGTTCCGCTCGACCGACGATGTTCTGGCCGCTGTCGACCGTGTCTTCGCCGATCCGGTCGTGCGGCGCGGCATCAGCCATGACCCCGACCCGCTGAGCCACAAGGCGATACGCACCGATGCACCGGGCTATGTCGAGGTCTGGCCATCCATCGGCGCCGATGTCGTCGACGAGCCGGACGACTGGACCCAGGCAGTCGACCATGCCCGCGCGCCGGCGGTTCGGGTTGCCGAAAACGTCGCCGCCACCATTGCCGGCTGGATCGGCAATGGCGAGGTCATCGAAGGCCGCGGCAAGAGGCTGCGCCCTGGCGACGTGCTGGTGCTGGTGCGCAAGCGCGATCGCTTCGTTCATGCACTGACGCGTGCCCTGAAACGTCGTGACATCCCGGTCGCCGGCGCGGACCGGTTGAGCCTGCCCGGCCACATCGCGGTCAAGGACCTGATCGCGCTCGGCCATTTCCTGATCCAGCCGCAGGACGATCTGTCGCTCGCCGCCGTGCTGCGGAGCCCGATCTTCGATCTCTCGGAAGAGATGCTTTTCACACTGGCCGCGCAAAGACCATCCGGCCTGTCGCTGGCCGAGTCCCTGCGCCAGCATGCCAGCCAAAGCGAAGCGCTCGCGGCGGTCGCCGCTCAACTCGACATCTGGGCCAACGAGGCCGTCTTCAAGCCGGTGTTCGAATTCTATGCCGGCCTGCTGGCACGCGGTGGCGTGCGCCGCAAGATGGTTGCGCGGCTCGGGCCGGAAGCCGGGGACATTCTCGACGAATTCCTGAGTTTCTGCCTTGCCGAGGAGCGGACCGGCTTGCCCAGGCTGGAAGCCTTCCTGTCGACGCTGGAGAGCGCCGGCCCAGAAATCAAGCGCGAGATGGACCAGACCCGCGACGAGGTTCGCGTCATGACCGTGCATGCAGCCAAGGGGCTCGAGGCGCCTGTCGTCTTCCTGGTCGATGGCGGTTCGGCTCCGTTCAGCGATCAGCACCTGCCGCGCCTGATGCCTTTCGAGGGTTCGGGGCTGAACTGGAGCGGCAAGGGCTTTCTCTGGCGTTCGACCAGCGACGTCGCCAACGGGATTTCGAAGGCTGCCGCGGCCAGGGCGCGCGATCTCGCCGATGACGAGTACCGGCGGCTGCTCTATGTCGGCATGACCCGGGCCGAGGACAGGCTGATCGTCTGCGGTTATCATGGCAAGCGCGCGCCGAACACCGGCACCTGGCATTCGCTCGTCAGCCGTGCCCTGGTCGGGGCGCCGGAGAGTGCCGAGTATCCGCATCCGGCCGGCGGCGGCGTCTCAGTGCATCGCTTCCAGGTGACCGGATTGCCGCCGTTTGCACCGGTCGCCGAGAGCGAAGCCAGGCAGACGCGGGACTTCGGGCCGCCGCCCGAAATCTTGTTCAAGCCGCTGCCGCCATACGAGGACCTGCCGCGCCCGCTGTCGCCATCCGGAGCCTCCGCCCTGATCGACGAGGGCAAGGAAAGCGTCATCGACACCGGCTCGCCAGTGCTGGATGGCGACGCCGAACCCGGCTTCGCCGTCATGCGAGGCCTGGCGCTTCACAAACTGCTGCAGATGCTGCCCGGCGTGGCGCAAAACGAACGCCAGGGCGCAGCCGAACGCTATCTCGCCCGCGCCGGCGCGCAATGGCCGGCCGGCGAGTGCGAAAAGGCGGTCGCCTCGGTGATGGCGATCCTTGCCGATCCGCGTTTCGCGCCGCTTTTCGGACCCTCTTCGCGCGCCGAAGTGGCGGTCATGGGCAGCCTCGACGTCAAGGGCACGAAACGCTCGATTTCCGGCAAGATCGACAGGTTGGCGGTGACGCCGGACCGCGTATCCATCATCGATTACAAGACCAATCGGCCGGCGCCCGCCTCGCTGGGCGAGGTTCCGCCCGCCTATCTGCTGCAGCTCGCGCTCTATCGCGCCTTGCTGCGGCCGCTCTATCCCGGCCGCGAAGTCACGGCGGCCTTGCTGTTCACGGAGGCGCCGCGGCTGATCGAACTACCGGCTCGGGCCATGGATGACGCTCTTGCCCGACTCACGCGAGCGTGACACAAGAACTGCTTGAAGAAGGGCGCGGCAACCACCACATTTGGTGCGACGAAAAATTTCGAAAGGATTTCCGCATGGCTACCGTCAAGGTCGACAAGAACAATTTCCAGACCGCTGTGCTCGACGCCAAGGAGCCGGTCGTGGTGGATTTCTGGGCGGAATGGTGCGGTCCCTGCAAGATGATCGCGCCGGCGCTGGAAGACATCGCCAATGAGCTCGGCAGCAAGGTGAAGATCGCCAAGCTCAACATCGACGAGAATCCCGAACTGGCAGCGGAATTCGGCGTGCGCTCGATCCCGACGCTGATGATCTTCAAGGGCGGCGAAAGAGCCGATGTGAAGGTTGGCGCCGCGCCCAAGACCGCGCTGTCGCACTGGATCAACGGTAATCTCGCCTGATCAATCCGAAATTCCTGACATCAAGCCCGGCCGATCGCGCCGGGCTTTTTGTTGGCGTCATTGGTCGCCCGCTCTGGCCCTGACGTCCGGGGCCTCCATGTCTTCTGCTGGAAGCAGATGCAGGGAGAGGAAAAATGACCGGATCCGCCAAGGCCACCGTCTTCATCGACAATGAGCGCGTCATCGTCACGGAATACCGCTTTCAGCCGGGCGACAACACCGGCTGGCACCGCCATGGCCACGACTATGTTGTCGTGCCGCTGATGGACGGCAAGGTAAAGCTTCTGACCAAGGACGGCGAATCCTTCGCCGAAATGAAGAAAGGCGCGCCCTATTTCCGCAGGGAAGGCGTCGAGCACGACGTCATCAGCGCCAATGAGGGCGAATATGCCTTCATTGAGATCGAGCTGAAATAGCGGCGTTCGCCTCGAATACCGCAGCGGAAACCGGTATATATGTCTTCCAACAACGGAGTTTGAGATGGCCGAACCTCAGCTCTCGGTCCGTAGCGCAAAAGCACGCGACCTGGCTCATAGACTTGCTCGTCGCGAAAATCGCTCGATAGCAGATGTCGTCGAGCGAGCGCTTGAATCGTACGAGATCCGTGAGGCGGGACGCGAGCCCGCCACCACCTTCTACGCCCGCCTCACGGCCAGTTGTGGCGTCGATATCGATCTGAAGGAAATCATCCGCGACGGCCGCCTGATTCATGCTGGACCCGAGCTTTGATTTTCGTCGACACCGATGTGATTTCAGAGACACTCAAGAAGGCACCGGACGAAGCCGTTCTCGCCTGGCTTGTCCGCAACGATGCTGAATTGGCCCACGGTGACGATTGCTGAAATCGCTTTCGGCATTCACAAAATCCGACCTGATGAGCGCGCGGATCGCCTGGAGCAGGGGCTTTCTCAATGGCGCCGTCGCTTCGCCGACCGGATTTTTGGGCTGACCGAAGAGGCTGCGCTGGCTTACGGCGAGATCATGGGAACCGCCAGCCGCCTGGGCCGTGGAATGTCGGCTCCCGATGGCATGATCGCCGCGATCGCGCGTTTAAACGGTGGTCGGCTGGCGACGCGCAACCTCAATGACTTTGGCGCGGCCAACCTCGACCTGATCTCACCGTGGGATTTCTAGCGTTGAAACGGATTCACGCGAAGCGTCTTTGGTATGTTGTGCCATGACGTTTTCCCAAGCCGAGATCGTTTCCCGGGGGCGGGTAGGATAGATTTCCGATTATCGCTATGTCACGTCGGCGGCGTGCCGTTCTCCGCCAACACCGCTCCAGCCAGATAGAGCGAGCCGCCGATCAGGATTCGCGGCGGCGGGCCGTCCCAGGTGTCGCGCAGCAACATCAGCGCGCTGGCGACGGAACTCACCGGCTCGGCCGTAAGCCCGGCCTCCGTGGCGCGGGCCGCCAGTTCGTCGTTCGGCACGCTGGCGTCGCTCAGGCTCACCGGCACGGTATAGACGTGCCGGGCGAGGCCATTGAAGGCGCGGAAATAGCCGCTCTGGTCCTTGGTGTTGATCATGCCGGAGATGAGAAAAAGCGGCCTGGGGTTCTTCTCTTCCTGTTCGGCCAGCGCCTCGGCGACGACCACGCCGGCGCCCGGATTGTGGCCGCCGTCGAGCCAGATGTCGGCGCCCTTCGGCGCCAGTTCCGTCAGCCTGCCTTGCGACAGCTTCTGCATCCGCCCCGGCCAGGCGACAGTGGTCATCGCCTTCTCGGCGGCACGGTGGCTGATCTCGAAGCCGGCTGCCTTGACGGCGGCGATCGCGGCGGCCGCGTTGGCGAACTGGTGGCGCCCGGGCAGCCGCGGCGGCGGCAGATCCATCAAGCCATCATCGTCCTGATAGACCATGCGGCCGTTCTCCTCGAAGGCGAGGAAATCCTGTCCATAGACCAGGGTCGGGCAGCCGAGCCGCTCGGCGGTTTCGATCAGCACCTGCTGCGCCGCCTCGGTTTCCTGCGCCCCGATGACCACCGGGCAGCCGCGCTTGATGATGCCGGCCTTCTCGGCGGCGATCAGTTCGACGCGGTCGCCGAGATAGGCTTCGTGGTCCATCGACACCGGCATGATCACCGAGACAGCCGGCCTGGCGATGACATTGGTGGCGTCGAAGCGGCCGCCGAGACCGACCTCGACGATGGCGGCATCGGCCGGATGCTCCGAAAACAGGATGAAGGTGACGGCGGTGAGGATCTCGAAAACGGTGATCTTCTCGCCGCCATTGGCCTTGGCGACGCGGGCGATGGCCTCGGCGAAGATATCGTCCTCGACCAGCCTGCCGCCGCCATCGGCCGCCAGTCGGTAGCGCTCGTGCCAGCTGACCAGATGCGGCGAGGTGTGCACGTGCACGAGCCGGCCGGACGCTTCCAGAAGCGCCCGCGAGAAGGCGGCGCAAGAGCCCTTGCCGTTGGTGCCGGCGATATGGATCACCGGCGGCAGCAAGTCCTGAGGATTGCCCAGCCGCTCCAGCAGCCGTGAAATGCGGTCGAGCGAAAGATCGAAGCCTTTCGGGTGAAGCGCCATCAGCGCTTCGATTTCACGGTCGGCGGCAAGCGTGGTCATGTAAGAGTCCTAAGCGCGCGATGGATCGCGCGCAATCGCGGTTCGCGGCAAAGAGTGTCGCGTCAGGCCTGCGGCCGTGCTTCCGTCGCGACCACCGCCGGCGGCAGGATTTCCGGCTCCAGGGGCTTGTGCTCTTCCGGCATCTTGAGCAGCATCTTCAAGAGCCGCGCGATGGTCCGGCGCATCTCCAGTCGCGACACCACCATGTCGACCATGCCGTGCTCCATCAGATATTCGGAGCGCTGGAAGCCGTCCGGCAGTTTTTCCCGGATGGTCTGCTCGATGACGCGCGGTCCGGCGAAGCCGATCAGTGCGCCGGGCTCGGCTATATGCACGTCGCCCAGCATGGCGTAGGAGGCAGTGACGCCGCCGGTCGTCGGATTGGTCAGCACGACGATGTAGGGAAGGCCGGCTTCCTTCAGCCGGTCGACGCCGACCGTGGTGCGCGGCAATTGCATCAGCGACAGGATGCCTTCCTGCATGCGCGCGCCGCCGGAAGCGGCAAACAGGATCAGCGGCCGCTTGCGCTGCACGGCCACCTCGAAGGCATGAACGATGGCGTCGCCCGCGGCCATGCCGAGCGAACCGCCCATGAAGGCAAAATCCTGAACCGTCACCACCACCGGCAGGCCTTCTACGGTGCCCAGCGCGTTGACGATGGCATCTTCCAGGCCGGTCTTGGCCTTGGCGTCCTTCAACCGGTCGGTGTAGCGCTTCTCGTCGCGGAATTTCAGCGGGTCCAGCATGACCTTGGGATTTTCGAGCTGTTCGTACTTGCCGTCGTCGAGGAAGTATTTCAGCCGCTCCTTGGCCGAGATCTTCATGTGATGGCCCGAAGACGGGATGACGAACTGGTTGGATTCCAGATCCTTGTGGAACACCATCTCCCCGGTCTCGGGATCCTTGATCCACAGGTTCTCGGGCATGTCGGTGCGCCGGCCGAGCATCGAATTGATCTTCGGGCGAACGTAGTTGGTGATCCAGTTCATCGCTTCGGCTCCTGTCCTGACGAAGAGTTAGAGCAATTCCAGGAAAAGTGTGAACCGGTTTTCCGTCCGGAATTGCGATAAAACAAAAAGATAGAGCAGTTCGGCGTTTCCGTGAAACGGCAAACCGATCCAGCGCATGCCGCCTGGGATGGCGACGCGCACAAGACCTGAGGTAGGAAAACTATTCGGCGGCAGCAAGGCGGGCCGAGCGCACACCCTGCGCGAGGCCGCTGACCAGCGTGGCGACGGCCTCGGCCGGGTCGGCGGTCTTTTCGCCCTTCGGCCCCAGCACATTCGCGACCGCATTGACGATCGCGGTGCCGACGACGACGCCGTCGGCATTGGCGCCGATGACGCGCGCCTGTTCGGCGGTCTTGACGCCGAAGCCGACACAGACCGGCAGATCGGTATGGCCCTTGATGCGCTTGACGGCCGCAGCGACCTTGCCGGTGTCGGCCAGCGCGGAACCGGTAATGCCGGTCATCGACACGTAATAGACGAAGCCGGACGTGTTCTGCAGCACCTTGGGCAGGCGCTTGTCGTCGGTGGTCGGCGTCGCCAGCCGGATGAAGTTGATGCCGGCTTTCAGCGCCGGGATGCACAGCTCCTCGTCCATCTCAGGCGGCAGGTCGACGACGATCAGCCCGTCGATGCCGCTGGCCAGTGCGTCCTTGAGAAAGCGGTCGACGCCGTAGATGTAGATCGGGTTGTAGTAGCCCATCAGAACGATCGGCGTCTCATTGTCGCCGGTGCGGAAGTCAGCCGCCATCTTGAGCGTCTTGACCAGCGTCTGGCCGCCTCTAAGCGCCCGCAAGCCCGCGGCCTGGATCGCCGGGCCATCGGCCATCGGATCGGAGAACGGCATGCCGAGTTCGATGATGTCCGCGCCGGCCATTGGCAGCGCCTTCATGATCGACAGCGAGGTCTGATAGTCCGGGTCGCCGCCCATGAAATAGGTGACGAGCGCCGGGCGGCCTTCGTTCTTGAGCTTTGCCATGCGGCGATCGATGCGGGTCACCATGATCAGATCTCCATGCCCAGCATCGAAGCCACCGTATGCACGTCCTTGTCGCCGCGGCCGGACAGGTTGACGATGACGATCTGGTCCTTGTCCATGGCGGGCACGATCTTCACCGCATGTGCGATGGCGTGCGCCGATTCCAGCGCCGGGATGATGCCTTCGACGCGCGTGGTCAGCTTGAAGGCCTCCAGCGCCTCGTCGTCGAGGATCGGCACATATTCGACGCGGCCAGAATCGCGCAGCCAGGAATGCTCCGGGCCGACGCCGGGATAATCGAGGCCGGCCGAGATCGAATGGCCGTCCATGATCTGGCCGTCGGCATTTTGCAGGAGATAGGTGCGGTTGCCATGCAGCACGCCCGGCGCGCCGGCGTTCATCGAGGCGCAGTGCTCGATGCCGTCGAGGCCACGCCCCCCAGCCTCGATGCCGATGATACGGACATCCTTGTCGTCGAGGAACGGATGGAACAGGCCGATGGCGTTGGAGCCGCCGCCGACGGCGGCGACGATGGTGTCGGGCAGCCGGCCCTCCTGTTCGAGAATCTGCGCGCGCGCCTCCGAACCGATCACCGACTGGAAGTCGCGCACCAACTCCGGATAGGGGTGCGGGCCGGCCGCGGTGCCGATCAGGTAATAAGTATCCTCGACATTGGTCACCCAGTCGCGCAGCGCCTCGTTCATGGCGTCCTTCAGCGTGCCGTGGCCAGCGGTCACCGGCCGCACTTCGGCGCCGAGCAGCTTCATTCGGAACACGTTGGGGCTTTGGCGGGCAACGTCGGTGGCACCCATGTAGACGACGCAGGGAAAGCCGAAACGGGCAGCGACCGTGGCTGAGGCCACGCCATGCTGGCCGGCGCCGGTCTCGGCGATGATGCGCGTCTTGCCCATGCGCTTGGCCAGCAGGATCTGGCCGAGGCAATTGTTGATCTTGTGCGAACCGGTATGGTTCAGGTCCTCGCGCTTGAAATAAACCTTTGCGCCGCCCCCGATGCCCTTCGCCAAGGAAACCTCACGAAGATGCCTGGTCAGTCCTTCGGCGAAATAAAGCTTCGACGGCCGCCCCGCATAATGGGTCGAAAGATCGGTGAGCTCGGCCCTGAAATCCGGATCGTCCTTGACCTCGTTCCAGTGCCGTTCGAGGTCGAGGATCAGCGGCATCAGCGTTTCGGCCACGAAACGACCGCCGAAAATGCCAAACATGCCCTGTTCGTCGGGTCCGGTGCGGAAGGAATTGGGTGTCGCCGGCTTGTTCATCGCCGATCTCCTGGCATCTCGATTTTCTTGAGCATGTCCTGTCGAAAACCGGTTTCCACTTTTCCGGGACATGCTCGGGTTTGAGGCGGTCAGGCGGCGCGGTCGTCTCGCACTGCCTTGACGGCCCGGAAAAACTGCTCGATCAGCGCCGGATCCTTGACGCCCGGCGCGCTTTCCACGCCTGAGGAAATATCTATTCCGGGCGGGCTGGCAAGCCGAAGGGCATCGCCGATATTGGCGGCGTTGAGCCCACCGGAAAGCATGTAATCGAGCCCGGCGTCAAGGCCGGTCAGGATGCGCCAGTCGAACGCAACGCCATTGCCGCCCGGCAACTCGGAGCCCTTCGGCGGCTTGGCGTCGAACAGGAACCGGTCCGCGACCCCGACGAACGGTTTGATGCGCTCGAGATCGGCGGCTTCGCTGAGCGGCAGCGCCTTCATGACCGGCAGGTCATAGCGGGCTTTCAGTTCGGCCACCCGTTCGGGCGTTTCCGAGCCGTGCAGCTGCAGCATGTCCGGGCGCATGCTGTCGATGATGTCGTCCAGGAAGGTGTCGTTGGCGTCGACGGTAACGGCAACCGCCAAAGCCTTGCCGCGCGCCGCTTCGCGCAACCGCCCGGCTGCAGCCGGTTCGATGTAACGCGGGCTCTTGGCAAAGAAAATGAAGCCGACATGGCTGGCGCCGCCGGCCAGCGCCGCGGCCATTGCCTGGTCGGTCTTCAAGCCGCAGATTTTGACGTCGAGTGCCATGGCGCGGGAATTGACATGAAATCGAGGCAGAGTCGAGAAAAAGCATGTTGTTTGCCGGCAGGGCCAAAGGCGCTACCTATCATGGGAAAGCATGCAAGGCGGGAGAACATCATGACTGACAGAACCGTTGCCGAACTCAGGCAGAAGATCGCGCAGGCGCGCGAGGTGATCGCGCATTTGATGGACAAGGCCGCCTTCAACGGCGCCGAGGCGCATCGGGCGCTCGATTATTTCGACACCGACGCCTTCGATCGGAATTTTTTACCGTGGCCGCATCATAGCGAAGAGGGGCTGCGGCCTGAAGAGTTGAACGCCGCGAATGACGATTGAGTTCGTGCGCCCAGTAAGAACGTAGACGCTGGCGGGACCGGAGGTGTGAAGCATCACCGCGGAAAAGCTTATTTTCTGGCGCCGTACGACGCTTCATTGCGCTACTCGAAAACGATCGCCTGCAAGGCCCCGCCATTGCGCTTCAGCCAGTCCTTGCAGCGGTCGGTGTCGGGGCAGAGCTTTTCGCACAATTTCCAGAATTTCGGGCCGTGGTTCATCTCTTTCAGATGCGCTACTTCATGCGCGACGAGGTAGTTGATGACGGGCGGCGGCGCCATCATGATGCGCCAGGAAAAGGACAAATTGCCTTCGGAGGTGCACGAGCCCCAGCGGCTGGACGTATCCTTGTAGCGGATCGCCTTGGCGCGCTTGCCAAGCGCTTCGGTGTGCCTGGCCACCAGCTTCTCGATCTCCTTCTTGGCCTCGCGCTTCAAAAAATCGGCGATGCGGCGCGGCAGGTGGATGCGCTCGCCATGCACGATCAGCAGCGGGCCGCGTTCGTCGCGCGACACGGTGACGGTGCCGCGCCTTGACGGCTCATGCACGATGCGGTGCGGCACGCCGCGGATTGGTATCTTGATGCCTGGCCGTACCTGCGGCCGTGTCGGCACCTTGGCCAGCCGCTGCTCCAGCCAGTCCTGATGACGATCGAGGAACCGCTCCACCTCGCCGCGGCGCAGGCCCGGCGGCACGGTGATACGCAGGCCCTGGCCGCTGGAATCGATGCGCAGCGTCAGACGCCGCGCCCTGGCGCTCTCGACGATCTTGAGCGGCAGCGTGCGGCCGGCAACGCAGTATTCTCGCTCCACGACAGGCGTGGGCTTGGGCTTCGTCAGATTGCGGAAGAATCCGAGGGTCATGGCCGGACGATACGCGATTCGAGAAAAACGAATAGAACAAAAAAGAAACGGCGCCGCTCGCGCGACGCCGTTTTTTCACGATCGGGCCTGTCGCTCGGCCTCAGTCGTCAAGCAGGTTCGAGCCTTTGCCACGCTTGGTGGAGGTCGTGCCTGTGCTCGGGTCGCTCTTTGCCGGAGCGGTCGACTTGTTGCGGTTCGCCATGAAGCGATCGAACTCGTCCTGGTCCTTGGCGCGACGCAATTCGCGGGCGTAGTCGTCGAACTCGGTCAACATATCGTCGAGCTTGCGGCGTTCCTCGGCCAGGCGTTCAAGCTCCTTTTCGCGCCAGTCGTCAAACGCGACGTTGCCGGTCCGGGCGGAGCCGTGGCCCCAGCGCGCGGCTTTGTCGGAACCGCGGCGGCAGCCGGCGAAGATGCCGTCGGTCGCGCGGTTGACGTCACGCTTGAAGCCCTCGAGCCGGTCGCCCCAGATGATGTAGGCGAGCATGGCGAAGCCGAGCGGCCAGAACACCATGAAGCCGATCACCATCAACGCGATGGTTGCCGGCGTCCAGGCCGGGCGGATCAATGCAGATGTGTTCATTTTCTCCCATTCCTTCGGTTGGAGACAGCCAGGACCGGCTGCGTGGAATCGAAATGGGAAGGCAAAAACGGCGATTCAAGACAATGTCGGCTAAAACCGGACAAGCTGCTGAAATGATTATCGCTTTTTGAGCATATCGAGGAAAAGCACGACCAGCCCGGCAATCAGTCCCCAGAATGCGGCGCCGACGCCGAACAAGGTCAGCCCGGAGGCGGTGACGACAAAAGTGACGGTGGCGGCCATGCGCTCGCTTTCGTCCTTGAGCGCGATCGCCAGCGCGTTGGCCAGCGAGGCCATCAGCGCAAGACCCGCAACCAGCACGATCAGGCTCTGCGGCAGGACGGCGAAGATCGCCACCAGAGAAGCGCCGAAAATCGCGAAGATCAGGTAGGCAAGGGCATAGAACGGCCCTGTCTTCCAGCGCTCGGTGGGGTCTGGATGAACGTCGGGCCCGGTGCAGATAGCCGCCGAAATTGCCGCCAGATTGGTGGTCGAGCCGCCGAACGGCGCCGAAAGCAGCGAAAACAGGCCGGTGATGCCGATCAGCGGACCGGGTTCCGGATGGTAGCCGGCGGCACGTAGCACGGCGAGGCCCGACAGGTTCTGCGAAGCCATGGTGACCAGGTAGAGCGGTACTGCCAGGCCGATTATCGCCTTGGCGGTGAACACAGGCGCAATCACAGTGAGCGTCGATAGTTCAGGAGTGGGCAAACCGCCGACGCGGCCGGTGAGAAACGCGGCGAGACCGCCGCCGACCAGCACTGCCAGCACCGACAGCGCCGGATTGAACAGGCGGATGACGAAGAAGGCGGCGATCAACGGCAGGATCAGCCAGGGATCGGCGGAAACAGTTTTGACCGCATTGAGCGCGAAGGTGACGACAATGCCGGCCAGCATTCCTGAAGCGACCGAGGGCGGTATCCCCGAGATCAGTTTCGTCAGCGGCCGGAACAGCCCGGTGGCGACCAAAAGAATGCCGGTAACGATGAAGGCGGCGACGGCCTCGCCGATCGAAAAACCACTCGACGCCGCCATCAGCGCCAGGCCCGGCGTCGACCAGGCGGTGATGACTGGCATTTTCGTTCGCCAGGACAGCCACAGGCTTTCGACCGCCATGGCCAGGCAGATCGTGGTCACCCAACTCGCGGTCTGAATTTGCGTGGCCTCGACCGCGTGGGCGGCGGCAATGACGATGGCCAGCGTGCCGCCGAAGCCGACGATGGCCGCGACGAAGGCTGAGATCGGGATGGAAAGGCGCATCGTCACTTGCCCCGCGCAGCCATGTCGCCGACCGCCCGCACCAGCATGTCGAGATCCTGCGGCCGCGACAGCCGGTGGTCGCCGTCCGGGATCAGCGACAGCGTGACATCGTCGGCCGGCAGCAGGCTGACCAGCTTCAGCGCATGGCTCGACGGCACGTCCCGATCGGCTAGGCCCTGCAAGACGTGTACGGGGCAGTGCGTGTCGAGCGGGCCTGTCATGACCAGGTTGTCGCGCCCATCCTCGATCAGCGCGCGCGTGTAGATGTAGGGCTCGGTGGAATAGTCCGACGGCTCCTCGAAGAAGCCTTTTTTGGCAAGGTCGCGCTTCTGCGCTTTGGTCAGCACCGGTTCGACCAGTTCTGCGGTAAAATCCGGCGCCGGTGCTAGAAGCACCAGACCGACGACGCTTGCGTCGCCTGCCTTGCGCAATTCCTGCACCATGCGCAGGGCGATCCAGGCGCCCATCGACGAGCCGACCAGGATCTGGCTGCCGCTGGTGAAATGCCGGAACACGGCCAGGCTTTGCGAAAGCCATTTCGAGATCGTGCCGTCGGCAAAGGCGCCGCCGGATTCGCCGTGTCCGGAATAGTCATGACGCAGGAAGGCGCGGCCGTCTTTTGCCGCCCAGTCCGAAAGCGTTTCAGCCTTCGTGCCCAGCATGTCCGACTTGTAGCCGCCGAGCCAGACGACGCCAGGCGTCGCGCCCGCAATATGGCGCACCGCGATGCTCGATCCGTCGACATCCAGAAAGACAGGGGCAGTCATGGCTTTTTCCTCGCGCCGTCTTCGGCGCAGGGTCTTGTGACACAGCCAGTGGCGTGGCGAAAAGTGCTCGCCATCTTTCTTTGTTTGGTGCAGGCAGCGATCAGGTGATTTTCTGTCAATGCTGTGCTATTGACTCCGCCCGCGCGCTCCCCACATTGGCGCGTCCACATATCAAGACCTGCAAATCCAGAACGAAACGGCCAAGGAGACCACGACCATTCGCAGACCTTTCAAAGCAGCGGCGCCGACCAAGGATGGGCCGCGCTCCAATCGTGACATCCGGGTTCCCCGGGTCCAGCTTATCGACGCCGAAGGCCAGAACCGTGGCGATGTTTCCATCAACGACGCATTGCTGCTCGCCGAAGAGGCAGGGCTCGATCTCGTCGAGATATCGCCCAACGCGCAGCCGCCCGTCGTAAAAATCCTCGATCTCGGCAAGTTGAAATACGCCAACCAGAAGAAGGCGGCCGAGGCGCGCAAGAACCAGAAGGTCATCGAGATCAAGGAGATCAAGATGCGCCCGAACATCGACAGCCACGACTACGAGACCAAGATGAAGGCGGTGCGCCGCTTCTTCGAGGAAGGCGACAAGGTCAAGCTGACATTGCGCTTCCGTGGCCGCGAGATGGCGCATATGGAGCTCGGCATGCAGCTTCTGAACAAGGTGCGTGAGGAAGTGGCTACCATCGCCAAGGTCGAGGCGGAGCCGAAGCTGGAAGGCCGCCAGATGATGATGGTGCTGGCGCCGCGCTAGATCACGATAAGGTTAGCGCGACCGACGCGCTCCAATTCCGCCTGAATTGTGCTACAGGGCGTCCCGGCGATCGGCGGGACGCCCATTTCTCGGCCATAGCTGCGGTCGCCGGCTAAGCTCTCGACGATCGGATTCCTCCCTTGGACAAAAAACTCAAATACGGGCTGGGTAGCTACCAGCGCACGCGCAGGCTGGTGCTTGCCGTGCTTGTGGTGGTGCTGTTCGCAGCCCTGCTGTTCGGGCAATCGAGCTTTCCGCCTGATACGGCGATGCATGAAACGATCGAGATGTTCGGCGTGCTGCTGATTTTCCTAGGTATCTGCGGTCGCCTTTGGTCGACGCTCTACATAGGTGGGCGCAAATCTTCCGAAGTTGTGACGGGCGGGCCTTATTCGATCACCCGCAACCCGCTCTATGTGTTCTCGACTGTGGCCGCGGCCGGCGTCGGCGCGCAGATCGGCTCGTTCTCCGGCATCATTCTGTTCGCTGTCCTGTGTGCGGGCGCCTTCCATATCGTCATCCTGCGCGAGGAGAAATTCCTTAAGGAAACGCTCGGCGAGCCCTATCAGGCCTATCTGGCAAGAGTGCCGCGCTTCTTTCCGAAGCTTTCCCTCTACCAGGAAGGCGACACCGGCAGCTTCAAGCCGCGCCTGCTGTTGACCACGCTTCTCGACGGCCTGGTGTTCCTCATCGCGCTGCCGGCCTTCGAACTGATCGACGGCGCCCAGCAGTCGGGTATGTTGCCGGTGTTGTTTACGCTCCCCTGATGAAGGACCGGGCGCCGCATCCGGGCGTTCGGGGAAACGCGCGGCGCGGTGGGTGTTGCACAGTCGCCTGCTTTGACGTATAGGACCGCCGTTCCAAGAAAACCGCCCGGCAGGGCATGCCGTGGCGGTTTCATTTGCTTTTCGGGCTTTGGTCGGCCCGAAGCGAACAAGAAGCGCGATGGTGCGCCACAATACGGAGTAGCAAAATGCCCAAGATGAAGACCAAATCGGCCGCCAAAAAGCGGTTCAAGATCACCGGTACGGGTAAAGTCCTGTCGGCTGCGGCCGGCAAGCGTCACGGCATGATCAAGCGTTCCAACAAGTTCATTCGAAATGCCCGCGGCACGATGGTTCTGGCTGAACCGGACGGCAAGAAGGTCATCAAGAATTTTCTGCCGAACGGCCTCTGAGCATTCGGCCGAACACGAATTTGTTTTACGCAATTCCGAACGGAAAGCCGCAAGGCACTTTTCCTGGAATTGCTTTTAAGGAGATCATGACATGGCACGCGTAAAAAGAGGCGTCACCTCGCACGCCAAGCACAAGAAGGTCCTGAAAGCCGCGAAAGGCTTCTACGGCCGCCGCAAGAACACCATCCGCATCGCCAAGCAGGCGGTGGAAAAGTCGCTGCAATACGCCTATCGCGACCGCAAGAACCGCAAGCGCTCGTTCCGCGCGCTGTGGATCCAGCGCATCAACGCCGCGACGCACGAGCACGGCCTGACCTATGGCCGTTTCATCGACGGCCTCAACAAGGCTGGCATCGAGATCGATCGCAAGATCCTGTCGGATATGGCCATCCACGAGCCGCAGGCTTTCGCCGCGCTCGTGGCCAAGGCCAAGGTTGCTCTTGAGTACCTCAAGAACACCACCCCGAATGCTTTTGAAAGCGCTGTCGCCTAAGACCAGCGCTTCCCAAACATTCGAAATTCTGATTTGGGGAACCCGCGCTGGCACGGCTGGCGCGGGTTTTTCTTATGCCTGATGTAACCAAATTGGTGACACGCCCGGTGATGGTGGGTTGCCCGATCGAGAGAGTTTCGCCGTGAACGCCACCGCTGGAAATCTTGAAAGCCTGGAAGCTTCGCTGCTCGCCGACATAGCGTCGGCTGCTGACGAGGCCGCGATAGAAGCCGTGCGCGTGGCAGCCCTTGGCAAGAAGGGGTCGATCTCGGAAATGCTGAAGACGCTCGGCTCGATGAGCGCTGAGGAGCGCCAGGTCAAAGGCCCCGCCATCAACGGCCTCAAGAACCGCGTCACCGATGCGCTCACCGCGCGCAAGGCGGAACTCAGGGATGTTGCCATCACTGCCCGCCTCGCCGCGGAGAAGGTCGACGTGACGCTGCCGGTGCGGCAGTCGCCGGCCGAGCGCGGCCGCATTCATCCGATCAGCCAGGTCATCGACGAGATCGCGGCGATCTTCGGCGATCTCGGCTTCGCCATCGCCGAAGGGCCCGACATCGAGACCGACTATTACAATTTCACCGCGCTGAATTTCCCGGAAGGCCATCCGGCGCGCGAGATGCATGACACCTTCTTCTTCCAGCCGGACGAGAAGGGCGAGCGCAAGCTTCTGCGCACCCACACCTCGCCGGTGCAGATCCGCACCATGGAGAAGCAGAAGCCGCCGATCCGCATCGTCATTCCGGGCAAGACCTACCGGCAGGATTCCGACGCCACCCACTCGCCGATGTTCCATCAGGTCGAAGGGCTGGTGATCGACAAATCGGCCAACGTCGCCAACATGAAGTGGGTGCTGGAAGAGTTCTGCAAGGCCTTCTTCGAGGTGCCGTCGGTCAAGATGCGCTTCCGGCCGTCCTTCTTCCCGTTCACCGAGCCAAGCCTCGAGGTCGATATCCAGTGCGACCGCTCGCGGCCAGGCGAGGTGCGCTTCGGCGAAGGCTCCGACTGGATGGAGATCCTTGGCTGCGGCATGGTGCACCCCAACGTTCTGCGCGCTGGCGGGCTCGATCCCGATGAATATCAGGGCTTTGCCTGGGGCATGGGCATCGACCGCATCGCCATGCTGAAATACGGCATGCCGGATCTGCGCGCCTTCTTCGATGCCGATGTGCGCTGGCTGTCGCATTACGGCTTCCGGCCGCTCGACATGCCGACTTTGTTCGGGGGCCTGAGCGCGTGACGGTCAAGACGATTCCTGCTGCGATACATTACGGAACAGCATCATGAAATTCACCCTCTCCTGGCTCAAGGACCATCTCGAGACCGACGCCTCGCTCGGCGAGATCGTCGAGCGGCTGACCTCGATCGGCCTCGAGGTCGAGCATGTCGACGACAAGGCGAGCCTGAAGCCCTTCGTCATCGCCAGGGTGCTGACGGCGGTGCAGCATCCCGACGCCGACCGGCTGCGGGTGCTGACCGTCGACACCGGCGACGGCAAGCCGCCCGTGCAGGTCGTCTGTGGCGCACCCAATGCGCGGGCGGGCATGATCGGCGCCTTCGCCGCGCCCGGCACTTATGTGCCCGGCATCGATGTGACGCTGACGGTTGGCAAGATCAGGGGCGTCGAAAGCCACGGCATGATGTGTTCCGAGCGCGAGCTGGAACTTTCCGACGAGCACAACGGCATCATCGACCTGCCCGAAGATGCGCCGGTCGGCACCAGCTTCGCCGCTTACGCGCATCTCGACGATCCGGTCATCGAGATCAATCTGACGCCAAACCGGCCTGATGCCACCAGCGTTTACGGCATCGCCCGGGATCTCGCGGCGAGCGGTCTCGGCCGCCTCGTCGGCGGCGCGATCATGCCGCATGTCGGCAATGGAATGTGCCCCGTCAAGGTGACGATCGAAGCGCCGGAACTCTGCCCCGGCTTCGCGCTCAATCTGGTCAGCGGCGTCAGGAACGGCCCGTCCCCGAAATGGCTCCAGCAGCGGCTGATCGCCATTGGGCTGAGGCCCATCAGCGCGCTGGTCGATATCACCAACTACGTCACCTTCGATCGTGGCAGGCCGCTGCATGTCTTCGATGCCGGCAAGGTCGCCGGCAATCTTGTCGTGCGTCGCGCCAGGGATGGCGAAAAGGTACTGGCGCTCGACGGCCGCGAATACACGTTGACGCCGGAGATGTGCGTCATCGCCGATGACAATGGCGTGGAATCGATCGCCGGCATCATGGGCGGCGAGCGTTCCGGCTGCGACGAGAACACGACCGACGTGCTGATCGAATCCGCACTCTGGGACCCGATCACCACGGCCCGCACCGGGCGCGCGCTCGGCATCATCACCGATGCCCGCTATCGTTTCGAGCGCGGGGTCGACCCCGAATTCATGGTGCCGGGCGTTGAGCTTGCGACCCGGCTGGTGCTTGATTTCTGCGGCGGCACGCCGACGGAAATCGAGGTGGCCGGCTATGCCGGCCATCAGCCCAAGATCGTCTCCTTCCCGCTGTCGGAAGTGAAGCGGCTGACCGGCATAGAAGTGCCGACGGCGGAAAGCCTCGATATTCTCACGCGCCTCGGCTTCAAGCCTGAGGGTTCGGGCGATGTCGTCGAAATCGCCGTGCCGTCCTGGCGTCCCGATGTCGACGGCAAGGCCGACCTGGTCGAGGAGGTGATGCGCATCCACGGCGTCGACAACATCGCTTCGCAGCCGCTCGGCGCGCATGACGCGGTCAACGGCAAGATCCTGACGACGCTGCAGATCCGCACCCGCGCGGCCAAGCGGGCGCTGGCCGTGCGCGGCATGATGGAGGCAGTCACCTGGTCGTTCATCCCCGCCAGGCACGCCGAACTATTCGGCGGCGGGCAGGCTTCGCTCAAGCTCGCCAACCCGATCGCCGCCGACATGTCCGACATGCGGCCCTCGCTGCTGCCCGGCCTGATCGCAGCCGCCCAGCGCAATGCCGACAAGGGCATTGGCGACGTGGCGTTGTTCGAGGTCTCCGGCACCTATGAGGGCGACGGCGCCGACCAGCAACGGCGCGTTGCCGCCGGCGTGCGGCGCGGCACCGCCAAGCTCGACGGTTCCGGCCGCAACTGGGCTGGCAATTCCGGTCCGGTCGGCGTGTTCGACGCCAAGGCTGATGCCATCGCCGCACTCGAAGCCTGCGGCGCGCCGGTCGAGCGGCTGCAGATCGAGGCCGGCGGCCCGTCCTGGTACCATCCTGGTCGTTCCGGAACGATCAAGCTCGGACCGAAGACGGTGCTCGGCACGTTCGGTGAATTTCATCCAAAAACGCTGGAAGGGCTCGACGTCTCCGGCCCGCTCTGCGGCTTCGAAGTGTATGTCGATGCCGTGCCCGAGCCCAAGGCAAAGCCGACGAAAACCAAGCCCAGGCTGGATCTCTCCGCCTTCCAGGCGGTGAAGCGCGACTTCGCCTTCGTCGTCGACAAGGCGGTCGAGGCCGGCACGCTGGTACGCGCGGCGCTCGCCGCGGACAAGAAGCTGGTCACCGGCGTCTCGGTCTTTGATGTTTTCGAAGGTGCGGCGCTCGGCGAGGGCAAGAAGTCCATCGCCATCGAAGTGTCGATCCAGCCGGTCGAGAAGACGCTGACCGACGAGGATTTCGAGGCGTTGGCCAGGCGCATCGTCGAGAATGTCGGCAAGCAGACTGGAGGCGTGCTCAGGGCATAGCCTCTTTCCGGGATTGCGGGAGCACGGCGAATCGCCCTCCAAAGAGCGATGGACCATTTGCACTATTCCGGGCTCCCGTTCGAAGCACAACGCGCTGCGTTTCTCGACATCCTGCTGTCGGATGCGCTCGTGCGCCAGGCGCTGGTATGTGCCCGCACGCTCGATCTTCCGGACTGGCTGGTGGTCTCCGGCGTGCTCTATAACTCGGTCTGGAACCATCTGACGGGGAAGCCGTCGGGTTATGGCATCAAGGATGTCGACCTGTTCTATTTCGACGATAGCGACCTGTCCTACGAGGCCGAGGACGCCGTCATCCGCCGGGCGGCGAAGCATTTCCAGGGGCTGCCCGTCGAGGTGCGCAACCAAGCGCGGGTGCATTTGTGGTACCCGCAGAAGTTCGGGCGGCCCTGTCCGCGCTACACGAGTTCGAGCGAGTCGGTCCGGTTTTTTGCGTCGAAGACACATGCGGTCGGGGTGCGATACGACGCGGATTGTCAACTGGAACTGCTGGCGCCGTTCGGTCTCGACGACGTCTTCTCATTCCGCGTCACGCCGAACCGGGCGATGGACAATCAGCGGACGCATGAGGCGAAGGGCCAGCGGGCGCGGGATTACTGGCCGGAGATTACGGTCGTGCCATGGTAGGAAATGTCCGGCAGGACAGAGGGGGGTGCCTCGCGCGGACATCCGTGATCTTCTGTATCGCGCATCGCCACCCCACCCCTGTCTTCGCTTCGCTGCGACAGCGAGCCGACCTCCGCACAGGGGGGAGGGTGAAAGCTCACCCATTCACCAGCGCCAGCAGCTCCTCTGTGTAGCGCTTGCCCATGACCTTATCAGGCGACAGTGCATCGCCGATGGTCTGTACCTCTGCGGCACTCAGCTCGATATCAGCCGCCGCCGTGTTCTGCTCGAGATGGCGGATCTTTCGGGCGCCCGGGATGGGGACGATGAAATCGTCCTGGTGCAGTACCCAGGCGAGCGCCAGCTGTGCCGAGGTCACTCCCTTTTCGGTCGCCAGTTTTTCCAGCGTGGCCACGACTTTGGCATTGGCTTCCATGGCGTCGGCCTGAAAGCGCGGCAAGGTGCGGCGCCAGTCGTCGTCATCAAGCGTTTCGGGCTTGGCGATCGTGCCGGTCAAGAGGCCACGGCCGAGCGGGCTATAGGGAACGAAACCGATGCCGAGTTCGCGGCAGACGGCGAACACCTCGTCTTCCGGGTCACGGCTCCACAGCGAATATTCGCTCTGGACGGCCGCGATCGGATGCACGGCATGCGCCCGGCGGATGGTGGCGGCACTCGCTTCCGAAAGGCCGAGCGCGCGCACCTTGCCCTCGCGCACCAGCTCGGCCATGGCGCCGACCGTGTCCTCGATCGGCACGTTCGGGTCGACGCGGTGCTGGTAATAGAGATCGATCACGTCGGTGCCCAGCCGCTTCAGTGACGCCTCTGCGACGGCCTTGACGTGTTTGGGGCGGCTGTCGACGCCCGCCATGCGATCGGTGCCGGTGCCTTCCTCCAGGATATTGAAGCCGAACTTGGTTGCGATCGTCACCTGATCGCGCACCGGCTTCAGCGCCTTGCCGAGCAGGATCTCGTTCTCGTAGGGCCCGTAGACCTCTGCCGTGTCGAAGAAATTGACGCCGATCTCGACGGCGCGGCGCAAGGTGGCGATCGCCTCGGCTTCCGGCTGGCCGCCATAGCCGAAGCTCATGCCCATGCAGCCGAGGCCGATCGGGAAAACTTCGAGTTCAGTACCGAGTTTGCGGGTTTTCATCACGCGTCTCCTTGTTGCGATGCCCAGGAAATAGCGCCTTGCCTTATGTTCGATAATCGGCTCATCTGTGCACGGGGCGTTCTCGAAAATAGATCAATGAACCGGGCACATCTTTCACAGCTTGCGGTGCTGGCAACTGTTGCCCAATGCGGCAGCTTTCGCGGCGCGGCCAGGGAACTGGCGATCGCCCCGTCGGCGGTCAGCCATGCCGTGTCCAGCCTTGAGGCGCGGCTTGGCGTGCGGCTGTTGGCACGCAGCACCCGCAGCGTTGCCCCGACCGAAGAGGGCGCGCGGTTGCTGGAACGATTGCGGCCGGCGCTGTCGGAGATCGACCTGGCACTGGAGGCGGCGGTCGAGGCGCGCGACCGGCCGGCCGGCAATCTGCGGCTGAGCGTGCCGCGCACGGCAGCCCATCTGGTGCTGAACCCGCGGCTCGGCGCCTTTGCCGCGGCTTATCCCGATATCGTGCTGGAGATCGTTATCGAGGACCGCTTCACGGACGTGGTGGAAGGCGGTTTCGATGCAGGCGTGCGGCTTGGCGAAAGCCTGCAACGCGACATGATCGCGGTGCGCATCGGGCCCGATATACGCGGCGCCGTGGTGGGCGCGCCCTCCTATTTCGACACCATGCCCAGGCCTCGCCATCCGCGTGACCTGTCCGATCATCGCTGCATCCGCTTCCGCTTCTCCAGCGGCATTCTCTACCGCTGGGAATTCGCCAAGGATGGCGAGGAGATCGAGATTGCCGCGCAAGGACCATTGATTCTCGACGAAGACCATCTGATCGCTCAGGCGGCGGTCGACGGGGCCGGGCTTGCCTTCGTCTTCGAGGATTATGTCCGCGAGCCGCTCCGCGATGGCCGGCTGGTTCGCGTGCTGGAGGATTGGTGTCCGTCCTTCGAGGGTTTCTTCGTCTACTATCCGAGTCGCCGCCAGATGCGGCCTGCGCTCAGGGCCTTCATCGATTTCTTCAGGGTGAGCGGATAGGCTGCCCTCTCCCTTGTGGGAGGGTGGAAGAAAGCCGACGCGACATTCGTTCGCCTTCCATGCGAGCTTCGATCATAAATACCCCGACCCGCTACGGTTGGGCGGCAATCCTGCTTCATTGGCTGATCGGCCTTGCCTTCATCGGCCAGTTCGCGCTCGGTTTCGCGATGGTCCGCATCAGCAGCCAGCGCACGGCTTTCGAGCTCATCCAGCTGCACAAATCGCTGGGCTTCCTGCTGCTCGGCCTGATCATCCTGCGCATCGCCTGGCGGCTCGGCAATGCCGCGCCGGCCTTGCCATCCTCGGTCGGATCCCTGGAGCGCCTGGCGGCGCCGCTCGCTCACCTGGCGCTCTATGCCTTCCAGATCGCTTTGCCTCTGTCCGGCTGGGCGCTGGTTTCGGTCTCGACGCTGGAAATTCCAAGCATGCCGTTCAACCTGTTCGTGATGCCCAACCTGCCGCTCGCGGAATCCGATGCCGCCGAGAGTTTTTGGGCGGCAGCGCACTGGTACCTTGCCTATGCCGGCGCAGCACTTGTGGCGCTGCATGTCACGGCGGCACTGCGCCATCATTTCCGACTGAGGGACAATGTGCTTACACGCATCGTCACGCCTTCCTCAGGCGGGGAATAGAACGGGGTTCGGCCTCGTTTGTAAGCGAGGACGCGAAGAGCGTTGCCTCCGAAGAAGGAAATAATCTCATGTATGCGCGACTCCTCGGATCGGCGGCCCTTGCCGCTTGCCTTGCCGTGCCTGTCTGGGCAGCAGTTGTCCTCGATGATGCCGCCGGCAGTTACACGATCAGCCAGGCTGACTCCTCGATCCGCTTCACCATCGGCAAGGCCGGCGGCGGCGGTTTCGATGGTGCGTTTGCTCACTTCAAGGGCACGATCCGCATCGACAATGACGACGTCAGCCGCTCGAAGGTCAACCTTACCATTTTTCCCGAAAGCGTCGGCACCGGCCAGGGCCGCATCGACGCTTTCCTGCGTTCAGACGCCGTGTTCGATGCGGCCAACAGCCCCGAAATCCAGTTCCGCTCGACCAGCGTGACCCGCACCGGCGATACGACGGCGCTTGTCACCGGCCGGCTGACGGCGCGCGGCAAGACGTTTGCGGAAAAGTTCACCGCCGAGCTCGATGGCCTGAAGTCCGGCACGATCGGGTTCCACGTCACCGGCAAGGTGCTGCGGTCGCGCTACGGAATGGATGTCGGCACGCCGATCTATTCCAACGTCGTCGGTTTCGACATGAGGCTGACGGGGAAGAGGGGTTGAGCCATCGCTCCCCGCTCGTGGGGCGAGGAACTTGGCCCCCGCATTGGCTTTTGCCCCGATTTCAGGCAAACCTCCTCGCCTGTAATCGAGAGGAGAAGCCTGATGTTCCGATGGGGTGTGTTATCGACGGCCAAGATCGGTCGCGAGCAGCTTTTGCCTGCGATCGTGGAGGCGGAAAATGGCGTGCTGTCGGCAATCGCCAGCCGCGATCAGTCGAAGGCCCGTGCGCTGGCCGATCGCTTCGGCGCGCCGCATGCTTTCGGTTCCTATGAGGAGTTGCTCGCCTCGAACGAGGTCGACGGCGTCTATATCCCGCTGCCGACATCGCAGCATGTCGAATGGACGGCCAAGGCCATTCAGGCGGGAAAACATGTGCTGGTCGAAAAGCCGTTGGCGCTCGACGCCAAGGACATTCCGCCGCTGATCAAGCTGCGCGATGCCAGCAAGGTGTTGGTCTGCGAAGCCTTCATGGTCGTCTACCATCCGCAATGGATCAAGGTGCGCGACCTGATCGCCAGCGGCGTCATCGGCCGGCTGCGCCATGTGCAGGGCGCGTTCTCCTATTACAATGTCGATCCCAACAACATGCGCAACCAGCTCGACCTTGGCGGCGGCGCGCTGCCCGACATCGGCGTCTACCCGACCGTGTCGACGCGCTTTTCCACCGGCAAGGAGCCGCTGCGCGTGCAGGCGACGATCGAGCGCGACAAAAAATTCGGCACCGACATCTATTCCTCGATCCGCGCCGATTTCGGCGACTTCGAACTGTCCTTCTACCTCTCGACCCAGATGGCCGCGCGCCAGGTGATGGTGTTCCATGGCGAGAACGGGTTCATCGAAGTGTTTTCGCCTTTCAATGCCGGGCTCTACGATCACCACCGCGTCGAGTTGCACAATCAGAACCACACCGAGGCGCAGGTGTTCCGCTTTCCCGGCACGAAGCAGTACCGGCTCGAGGTCGAGACCTTCGCGCGGGCGGCCCAGGGCGGCAAGGAGCGCGTCTTCACGCTGGAGGAATCCGTGCTCAACCAAAAGGTCATCGATGCCATCTTCCGCGCCGGCGGCAAGGACGGCTGGGAGGCGGTCTGACCATCATTGATATAATTCCGGTTCGAGATTCATACGGTAGCCAGCTAACGGGAGGGGAAATTGGCTGACGACGCGGATGTCATCATCGTCGGCGCCGGCCTTGCCGGGCTGGTCGCCGCCGCCGAACTGGCCGAGGCCGGCAAGAAGATCGTCATCGTCGACCAGGAACCGGAGCAGTCGCTGGGCGGCCAGGCCTTCTGGTCGTTCGGCGGTCTGTTCCTCGTCGATTCGCCCGAGCAGCGGCGCATGCGCATCCGCGATTCGCACGAGCTGGCGCTCGAGGACTGGCTGGGCACCGCCGCTTTCGACCGGCCGGAGGATCACTGGCCGCGCAAATGGGCCGAGGCCTACGTCGGCTTCGCCGCCGGCGAGAAGCGCTCCTGGCTGCTGGAGCGCGGGATGAAATTCTTTCCCGTGGTCGGATGGGCCGAGCGCGGCGGCGGCAATGCCATTGGCCATGGCAATTCCGTGCCCCGCTTTCACATCACCTGGGGCACCGGTCCCGGCGTGCTCGAGCCCTTCGTGCTGCGCGTCCGCGAAGCCGAGAAGAAGGGACTGATCCGCTTCAAGTTCCGCCACCGCGTCAACGAATTGATCCGCACCGGCACGAGGATCGACGGGGTGCGCGGCGACATCCTGCAACCAAGCACCGTCGAGCGCGGCCACAAGAGTTCGCGTGAGATATCAGGTGATTTCGAGGTTCATGCGCAGGCCGTGATCGTCGCCTCCGGCGGCATCGGCGGCAACCACCAGCTGGTCCGGGAAAACTGGCCGAAGCGTCTGGGCGCGGCGCCGAAGTGCATGATCACCGGCGTGCCCGACCATGTCGACGGCCGCATGCTGGCGATCACGGAACAGGCCGGCGGCAGCGTCATCAATCGCGACCGCATGTGGCACTATGTCGAGGGCATCAGGAACTGGGCGCCGATCTGGACCGATCATGCCATCCGCATCCTGCCCGGTCCGTCGTCGCTGTGGCTCGACGCCAGGGGCAAGCGCCTGCCGGTGCCGCTTTACCCCGGTTTCGACACGCTCGGCACGCTCAGCCACATCATGAGCACCGGCTTCGACTATTCCTGGTTCATCCTGACCAAAAAAATCATCCAGAAGGAGTTCGCGCTCTCGGGCTCCGAGCAGAACCCGGACCTGACCGGCAAGAGCTGGCGCCAGGTGCTCGGCCGCGCCACGTCGGGCATTCCGGGCCCGGTCAAGGCGTTCATGGAGAAGGGCGAGGATTTCATCATCGAGGCCGAACTGCCCGATCTGGTGGCGCGCATGAACAAGCTGGCCGGCGGCGAACCGCTGCTCGACGTCGCCCATGTCGAGCGCGAGATCCGCGCCCGCGACCGGCAACTCGACAATCCCTTCTCCAAGGACATGCAGGTCACCGCGCTGCGCGGAGCGCGGGCCTATCTCGGCGACCGGCTGATCCGCACGGCCAGGCCGCACAAGATGCTCGATCCCGCGAACGGCCCGCTGATCGCGGTTCGCCTCAACATCCTGACCCGCAAGACGCTGGGTGGCCTGCAGACCGATCTCGAAAGCCGCGTGCTGGGGAGCGATGGCGAGCCGGTTCAGGGCCTCTATGCGGTCGGCGAAGCCGCCGGTTTCGGCGGCGGCGGCGTGCATGGCTATGCGGCGCTCGAAGGCACGTTCCTGGGCGGCTGTATCTTCTCCGGCCGCAGCGCCGGCCGGGCGGCGGCTCGTTCGGTAGGGTGAGCGCCGAACGGCTTGGCAGTCGCTGGGTTGATCATCGTCTGTCGATTGTCATGCGAGGAGGCCCTCACCAGATCCACTCGCTTTTGCCGAGCGCCGACACCGCCTCGACGATGCGGGTAAAGCTGGCGCGGGCGCGGCCGACCGTGTGCCTCGCCCTGAGATAGCCGTGCACAAGCCCCTTTTCCTCGAACCAAGTGGCCCGCCCGCCGCCCGCCACGATGCGGTCGCGATAGGCCTCGCCGTCCGACGACAGCGGATCGCACTCGGCGGTGATCAGCACGGTCGGCGGCAGGTTGGCGAAATCGGCGTCGGCCAGCGGCTGAAGCGTGATGTCGCCGGTCTGGTCCACGCCGCCGGTGCGGATATGTTTGTAGAATTCGAGGTCGCGCGTGGTCAGCATCGGCGCTTCGGCATGCTTCAGATAGGAGCCACGCGAACGGTCGCCGCCAAGCCCGGGATAGATCAGCACCTGCCCGATCGGTTTCTTCGCATGGCCGCGCGTCGCATGGCTGACCGCGGCGCAGAGATTGCCGCCGGCGCTGTCGCCGCAGAGCAGGATGGGATGATCGCGGGTGGCTGCCGCCCACTCGAAGGCGTTCATCGCGTCGTCAAACGCGGCCGGATGCAGATGCTCCGGCGCCAGCCGATAGTCGACCGAAACGACGTCATAACCGGTGCGGCCGCAAAGCTCGGCGCAAACGTCGTCATGGCTGCCGAGCCCGCCAAGGATGAACCCGCCGCCGTGGCAATAGAGCACCGTCGCCGCTGCCTGCGGGGCGCTGCGATAGATGCGGATCGGGATATTGCACGCCTGTGCGGCAATAGCGGTGGTCTCCGCTGTCACCCCCTCGGGATAGCCGGCAAAGAACTCCCGGCACATGCGGTCATAGATCTCGCGCTGCTCGACAATCGTGTAGTCGATCGTATCCGGCGGGTAATAGGAATTGGTCCGCTCGATGAAGGCCCGGGTCTCGGCATCGATAAGTTTGCTGTAGTCGGTCATGGCCGCGCCGACTGTGAACGGCGAGCCCAGGCACCCCCCTCTGTCCTGCCGGACATCTCCCCCGCAAGGGGGGAGATTGGCAGTTCAATCGACATCGCCCTTATTGCAGCGTTGACGATTGGCGAAAGCGGAAATGACATCCAATCTCCCCCCTTGCGGGGGAGATGGCCGGCAGGCCAGAGGGGGGTGCCTCGCGCCGTCATCTCTGGCATTGCTTTACTTCCCCTTCCACACCGGTTCCCGCTTCTCCGCAAAAGCCCGGAACCCTTCCATATTGTCCTCGGAACCGTACAGCGCATCGACCGTCGGCAACTGCCGGCGCGTCACCCTGTTCATCGCGTCCTGGAAAGTCAGCGCTTCGGCCACCCGCGCGGTTTCCTTGATCGCGGCGAAGACAAGCGGCGGGCCGCTGGCGAGCAGGCGGGCGATCTCCCAGACGCGGTCCTCCAGCTTCTCCTTCGGCAGCACCTCGTTGACCAGGCCCCAGCGATGCGCCTCGGCAACGTCCATCCAGCGGCCAGTGAGCAAAAGGTCCATGGCGACATGATAGGGAATGCGCTTCGGCAGCTTGATGGTCGCGGCGTCGGCAAGCGTGCCGGCGCGGATCTCGGGCAATGCGAAGGAGGAGTGATCGGAGGCGTAGATGAGATCGCAGGACAGCGCCAGCTCGAAGCCGCCCCCCACCGCCATGCCGTTTACGCAGGCGATGACAGGCTTGTTCAAGTCGCGCAGTTCCTGCAGCCCGGCAAAGCCGCCGACGCCATAGTCGCCGTCGACGGCGTCGCCGCCGGCGGCGGCCTTCAGGTCCCATCCGGCGCAGAAGAACTTGTCGCCGGCGGTCTTGATGATGGCGACGCGCAAGCCGGGGTCGTCGCGAAACGCCTTGAAGGTCTCGCCCATCAGCCGAGAGGTCTTCAGGTCGATGGCGTTGGCCTTGGGCCGATCGAGCGTGACCTCGAGGATCGAGCCTTCACGGCGGGTCGAAATGACGTCAGGCATTCTTGTTCTCTCCCAGCACCAAAAGCGCATCGGCGATCCAGGCGCCCTTGCCCTCGCTGCAGACGATCAGCGGATTGATGTCGAGTTCCTCGATCTCGCCGGCATTCGTCTGCACGAAGCCAGCAATGCCCGCGATGGCGTCGATGGCAGCTTGGACGTGGGCCTTCGGCCGACCGCGATAGCCTTCGAGCAGCGGGAACAGTTTGAGACCGCGAAGTGCTGCCTCGATGTCGTCGCGGGTCGCCGGCAGCATCAAGGTGGTGCTGTCGCGCAGCAATTCGACCAGCACGCCGCCGGTGCCCAGCGTCATGACAGCGCCGAACATCGGATCGCGGGTGAAGCCGACGATCAGCTCGGCGACGCCGTCGCGCACCATGCGCTCGACATAAAGGCCGGTGCCGAGCGGCAAAAGGTCGTGCGCGGCGGTGCTGACGGATTCGGCGTCCCTGAGGTTGAGCCTGACGGCGCCGACCTCGGATTTGTGGGTGACACCCAGCGCCTTCAGCGCCACCGGGAAGCCGAGCGCCATGGACGAGATCACCGCCTCGACGGCACTGTCGGCGCGCTCGCCCTTGGGCACCGGCAGCCCGGCCTTGATCAGCCGCGCCTTGGCTTGCGCCTCGTCAGGCGTGACATGCTCGCCGCCGGCAGCGCCGGAAGCTGAGGTGTCGACCGGCTGCGCCTGCGGCTCGCGCCAGGCCCAGCCGATGAAGGCGGCCGCCTGGGCGGCATCCATCGCTTCGGAAATGCCGAACAGCGGCACCATGCCCCGCGCCATCAGCTCGGCGGTGTATTCCTCGGGCAGGTTCTCGGGCAGCGACGAGACGATCGCGCCATGTGCCTTGTTGGTCTTGAGCGCCGATTCGAAGGCGCGCAGCGTCGCCCACCAGTCGGTCACCGAACAGCGGTCCGGGCGCGGGAAGTCGAGTACCAGCATATTGAGGTCGAAGCCGCCCGACACCATGGCGGTGAACGTGGCGGTCATTGCCGGTTCGTTGTTCCAGATGAAGGTGTGGTAGTCCAATGGATTGGCGACCGCGACCAGCGGCCCGAGCGTCGACTTGACATGGGCGCGGTGTTCTTGCGTCAGCACCG
Source organism: Mesorhizobium sp. B264B1B (assembly GCF_020165765.1). Classification (NCBI taxonomy): domain Bacteria; kingdom Pseudomonadati; phylum Pseudomonadota; class Alphaproteobacteria; order Hyphomicrobiales; family Phyllobacteriaceae; genus Mesorhizobium; species Mesorhizobium sp. B264B1B. Next base: position 12,009 of record NZ_JAIUIS010000021.1, on the reverse strand, counting down.
GGAAGTTGATCCAGCGGCCTTCGGCGCTGTCGGCCATGACTGATGCCTCGCCGCCCGAACAGCTCATCGACGACAGGCGGTAACCGGGCAGCGGACCGGTGACATGCAGCAGCTTCAGCGCCTCGATGAAGGCGGGGATGGAATCGACGCGCGCGATGCCGAGCCGTTTCAGGAAGGCCCCGGACGCTGCGTCCGAGCCGGCGAGCGACGCGGTGTGCGAGACGGTCGCTTGCCTGGCCTGTTCGGAGCGGCCGACCTTCATGGCGATGATCGGCTTTTTCAATTCCCTCGCCCGTGCCGCCAGCCGCTCGAAGCCGGCTACCGAATCGAAAGCCTCGATGTGCAGGCCGAGCGAGCTGACGCGCTCGTCCTCGATCAGGCCGAGCGCCATTTCGGAGAGGCCGGTCTGCGCCTGGTTGCCGGCGGTCATCAGGAAGGCGATCGGCAGGCCGCGCTTCTGCATCGTCATGTTGATGGCGATGTTGGACGACTGGGTAATGATGGCCACCCCTTTGCCGCCGTCGGCCAATCTTATGCCGCCATGCTGGTCGGGCCACAAAAGCGCGCCGTCGGCATAGTTGATCAGGCCGTAACAGTTCGGCCCGATGATCGGCATCTCGCCGGCGGCGGCGACGAGTTCGGCCTGCAGGCGCTCGCCATCCGCGTCATAGGCTTCGGTTTCGAGGAAACCGGCGGCAAAGCAGACGGCCCCGCCGGCGCCGCGTTCGGCCAGGGCCTTGATCACGTCGATGGTCAGGTGTCGGTTGACGCCGACAAAGGCGGCGTCCGGCGCGCCGGGCAGATCGGCGATCGAACGATAGGCCTTGCGGCCGGCGACCTCTTCCTTGCTCGGGTGCACCGGCCAGATCTCGCCGGCAAAGCCCATCTTGATCGACTGTGCCACGACCGCGGCGGCCTGCGCGCCGCCGAACACGGCGATCGATTTAGGGCGCAGAAGGCGTTCAAGTTTGTGCATGGATCAGGCCCCGAACGGGCGCAGCAGCGCCCGCGAAATGATGTGGCGCTGGATTTCCGACGTGCCTTCCCAGATGCGCTCGACCCGGGCGTCGCGCCAGATGCGCTCCAGCGGCAGGTCGTCCATCAGCCCCATGCCGCCATGGATCTGGATCGCTTCGTCGGCGACGTAAGCCAGCATTTCTGTGGCCTTCAGCTTGGCCATGGCCATGTCCTGGTCGGTGACGGTGCCCTGATCGTACTTCCAGCCGGCTTCGAACACCATCAGGTCCGCGGCCTTGAGTTCGGTTGCCATGTCGGCGAGCTTGAACGACACGCCCTGGAACTTGCCGATCTGCTGGCCAAATTGCTGACGCTGCGCGGCGTACTCGACCGCATGGCCAAGCGCCCGCTCGGCACGGCCGAGGCAGGTGGCGCCGACCTGCAGGCGGGTGGCGCCGAGCCAGGAATTGGCGACGTCGAAACCCTTGTGGACTTCACCCAACACCTGGCTTGCCGGAAGGCGGCAATCGTCGAATTCGAGGATGGCGTTGGTGTAGCCGCGATGCGAGACGTTGCGGTAGCCGTCGCGCACCGTGAAGCCCTTGGTGCCCTTGTCGACGAAGAAGGCGGTGATCTTCTTGCGTTTGCCGCGCGGCGAATCCTCTTCGCCCGAGGCCATGAAGACAATGGCAAAGTCGGCGAGGTCGGCGTGGGAGATAAAGTGCTTGGTGCCGTTCAATACCCAGCCGTCGCCGTCCTGCACGGCGGTCGCCTTCATGCCGCGCAGATCGGAGCCGGCGCCCGGCTCGGTCATCGCCAGGCAATCCCATTTCTCGCCACGGATGCACGGGAACAGATATTTTTCGCGCTGCTCCGGCGTGCCGGCCAAAAGGATGTTGGAGGGGCGCGCGACGCAGGTCCAGTGCAGCGCGTAGTTGGCGCGGCCGAGTTCCTTCTCGTAGAGCAGCCAGGTCACCGTATCGAGCCCCGCGCCGCCGACATCGGCCGGCATGTTGGCGGCATAGAGACCGGCTTCGATCGCCTTGGCCTTTAGCTCCTCGATCAGTTCGCGGCGCAGCACGCCGGTGCGCTCGACCTCGCGCTCATGGGGGTAAAGCTCATTCTCGACGAAGGCGCGCGTCGTCTCGACAATGAGCTTCTGTTCCTCCGACAGACCGAAATCCATGGTCTCAGCCTTTCTTCTTTTTCTTCGGTTTTTCGGCTTTCTTCACCGGCTTCGATGCCTTCGCCTTCTCGGCCGCCTTGGAGGCGGCCGGCTTTTTCGCCGCCAGCTTGGCCAACTGCTTCGTATAGTCCCTGTGCAGGGCGCCGGCTCCCCAGCCCTTGCCCTTGTTCTGCTTCGAGAGCGCATCCATGATGGCGACCAGATTGTCGTCGCGGATCTTTTCCAGTTCGCGGATCGACAGGCCATGCGCCTGGTCGTCCGACTGCGTGGCGATCAGGTCGACCAGTTCGTCGTTGAACTCCGGTACGTCCATCAGCTTGGTCCACGGCCATTTCAGGCAGGGGCCGAACTGCGCCATGAAGTGGCGCATGCCGGCTTCGCCGCCGGCGACGCGATAGACCTGGAACATGCCCATCTGTGCCCAGCGCAGGCCAAAGCCATAGCGCATGATGTCGTCCAGTTCCTCGACGGTGCAGATGCCGTCCTTGATCAGCCACAGCGCCTCGCGCCAGGCGGCTTCCAGCAGGCGGTCGCCGACGAAGGCTTCAATCTCCTTGCGGATGACGACAGGCTTCATGCCGATCGAGGCATAGATCTCCTTGGCGACCTCGACCGCCTCGGGGAATGTCTGGTCACCGCCGACGATTTCCACCAGCGGCAGGAGATAGACCGGGTTGAACGGGTGACCGACGACAAGCCGCTCCGGGTGTTTTTTCATCGCCACCTGCATGTCGGTCGGCTTGATGCCTGATGTGGACGAGCCGACGATGGCGTTGGCCGGCGCGTGGATATCGATCTCGGACAGGACCTTATGCTTGAGGTCGAGCCGTTCCGGCACGCTTTCCTGGATGAAATCGGCATCGGCCACCGCCTCGGCGATGGTCTTGGCGAAGGTCAGCCTGCCTTCTTTCGGCAGGCCGCCCGGAACCATCTGCTTGTAGGCGCGGCGCGCGCCCTTCATCACTTCTGAGACCTTGCGCGAGGCCTCGGGATCAGGGTCGAAGATCGACACGTCGACGCCATTCAAGAGCAGGCGCGCCACCCAGCCTGCGCCGATGACACCGCCGCCGATGGCGGCCGCCTTGTTGATGATGCTCATGGTCAGGCTCCGGTTCTTGTCTTGGCTGTTTCGGGATCGGTGAGCGGCACGCGCTCGCCGGCGCGGATAATGGCGGGGTCGTAGGCCCTGCGGACAAAGACTTCGAGCACGAATGGCCTGAAGAACTCGATCGGCAGCGTCTCGTAGTCGGGGTCGAAGCTCGACTGGTCCCAGCGCTCGCAGAACTGGTCGCAATCGTCGAAATAGGCATGGCCGGCGAAGCGGTCGCGCGCGTGGCGATTGCCGCCGAGATGATGGGCGTAATAAAGGCGCTGGAAATCGCCGTGCTTTTCCACCACCCAGGTGCATTGTTCGCGCACGAAGGGCTTCAGGATCGACGCGGCGTATTCGTCGTGGTTGTAGGGTGCGTAGATGTCGCCGATGTCGTGCAGCAACGCGCAGGCGATCCAGTCGGTGTCGGCGCCGTCGCGCCAGGCGCGTGTTGCCGCCTGCAGCGAATGGCCGAGCCGGGTGATCTTGTAGCCGGAAAGGCCCTCGTCGAGTTGAACCAGGGCTTCCAGCAACCGATCACCGGTTTTGGCGGCATAGTCGATTTCATGGGCGGTCAGGAATTCGTAGTCGTCCTTGTCGCCATCCTTCATTGCGGTGAATTTGACGGTGGCCATCTGAAGCTCCCCTCTCTATGCCGCGATCGGCGGCCGCTTGGTGAGGTTGAGCTTCCTGCGCACTTCCTCCGGCCCTAGAATCCTGGCGCCGAGATTGGTGACGATGCTGGCGGCGCGTTCGACCAGCTGCGCGTTGGTGGCAAGCACGCCCTTGTCGAGCCAGAGATTGTCTTCCAACCCAACGCGGACATTGCCGCCGGCCAGCACCGCGGCGGCGGCATAGGCCATCTGGTTGCGGCCGATCGAAAAGGCCGACCAGCTCCATGTCGACGGCACGTTGTTGACCATGGCCATGAAAGTGTTGAGGTCGTCTGGCGCCCCCCACGGCACGCCCATGCAGAGCTGCACCAGCGCATCCGGCTTCAGCACTTTCTCCTCGACCAGTTGCTTGGCGAACCAGAGATGACCGGTATCGAAGGCCTCGATCTCCGGCTTGACGCCGAGCGCGGTCATCATGCCGCCCATGGCGCGCAGCATGCCGGGTGTGTTGGTCATGACATAGTCGGCCTCGGCGAAGTTCATGGTGCCGCAGTCCAACGTGCAGATCTCCGGCAGGCACTGGCGCACATGCTCCATGCGGTTGGTGGCGCCGCCCATGTCGGTGCCCTTTTCATTCAGCGGCAGCGGCGCTTCGGGCGAGCCGAACACCATGTCTCCACCCATGCCGGCGGTAAGGTTCAGCACCACGTCGACGTCTGCCTCGCGGATGCGCTCGGTCACCTCGCGGTAGAGATGAACGTCGCGCCTGGGCTTGCCGGTCTCGGGATCGCGCACATGGCAATGCACGATCGCCGCCCCCGCCTTGGCCGCGTCGATGGCCGAATCGGCGATCTCTTTGGGCGAGCGCGGCACATGCGGGCTGCGGTCCTGCGTGCCGCCGGACCCGGTCACGGCACAGGTAATGAAAACCTCACGGTTCATCGCAAGCGGCATGGAACTCTCCTCCCAGTCGAAACAGGCGCCAAGCATCGCCCGGCTTGCCGAAAACTGCTTTGCGTTTTACGAAGCTTCCATGACTAAAGGCGAAAAACTGACGATCTTTCGCGCCGAGCGTCTGCCGCTCAAGGTGACGATGCTGGTGTTTTCCGGCTCGTCCATCATGTGCGTGGCCTCGGCGGTCGACCCGCTGCGCGCCGCCAACCGCATCTCCGGCGAGACATTGTTCGATTTCAAGCTGGTTTCCGTAACCGGCGAGGCGCCGGTCACCACTTGCGGCCTGCCAGTGGCGGTCAGCGGCCGCTTCGACGCGGCCGAACCGACCGACGTTCTTGTCGTCGTCGCCGGTTTCGGCACGCAGAATTATGCGACGTCGGCTCTGCTCTCGGGCCTGCGCCGCGCCGCCCGTTCGGCGCGCGCCTGCGGCGGCGTCGAGGCCGGTACATGGCTGGTCGCGCGGGCCGGCTTGCTCGAAGGCCGCAGCGCCACCACCCATTGGGAAGACATGGAGGATTTCTCGTCGGCCTTTCCGGGCGTCGACGTCCGCCCGGACCGTTACGTCATCGACGGGCCGGTCTTCACCTCAGGCGGCGCCTCGCCCACCTTCGACCTGATGCTGCACCTGGTTCGCACCCGCCTCGGCATGGCCGTGGCGCTCGATGTGGCCAGCGTCTTCATCTACGATCAGGCCCGTGCGGCCACCGACGCTCAGCCCCTGGTCTCGCTCGGCCGGCTCGACGGCTATGACCCGCGCCTGGCGCAAGCCATCCGGCTGATGGAGGCGCATGTCGACCAGCCGTTGACGGTCGCCGCCGTGGCAAAGCGCGCCGGGGTGACGGCACGGACACTGGAGAGCATCTTCCGCAAGTCGATCGGCGAGACGCCCGGCGCCTACTATCTCAGGCTGCGCCTGGGCGCTGCGCGGCGGCTGGTGATCGACACCAGAGTGGCCATGGCCGACATTGCCGGGCGGACCGGATTTTCATCCGCCGCGGCATTTTCGAGGGCGTTTTCAAGAACTTTCGGTGAAGCCCCGGTCAGGCTACGCCGGGGTTGATGTACATGTCGTCCAAAGCATGCCCACGGGCTTGACCCGAGGGTGGGAAGCGGTTGATCAGGCAGCTTTCTGCCGGTCGCCGCCACTATCGATCTGCGAGCGCATCTGTCTTGCCAGATGGGTCTCGAAACGGCTGGCAACGGCGCGGTCCCATTCGTTGGAGCGGCGCGCACCATCCTTCGGATGCGGCATTGCCATCAGCCGGTCGATAATCGACCCGGCCTCGCCATTTGAGAGCAGGGCGTCGATTTCACGTTCGTTCTGCATATCGGTTCGCCTCCTTCTTCCTCTCCCGCCACGAGCACCTTCTTATAGGAGATTCGTGACGGCAGTTTGAAGGCAAGAGAGAGGCGATTGAGGGGCGTCAGTGGGCAAAACCTTGTCGTCGATTCCGCACTGGCGCAAAGCCCTTTCACCCGGTCTCGGCGCCACCCTCGTCCGCCCGCCGGCACCTTTTCCGTTCAATGGCGAACAGGGCGGCAGGCAAATAAGCGCGACGCCGGGAACTTCTCCCCGCGAAGCGGCGTGGGTAAGCGGAGCGGCGGCTGAACGAGCCGCCGCCCGCCTTTCATCCCTTACACGTAGCGGTTGACGATGTTTTCGAGCAGTTCCTGACGGCCGGAGCGCGGCTGCGGTTCGATCTTCTTCTTCACCACGCGCTCGGCGATGTCCTCCAGCGTGCGCTTGCCGGCAAGCATCGCCTTGGCCTCGCCGCTGTTCCAGCCTGCGTAGCGCTCGGCGAGTGGAGCCGACAGCGCCTTGTCTTCGACCATCTTGGCGGCTGCCTTCAGGCCGCGCGCGCAGGCATCCATGCCGCCGATATGGCCGATCAGCAGGTCCTGCGGATCGAGCGACTGGCGGCGCAGCTTGGCGTCGAAATTGGTGCCGCCGGTCTTGAAGCCGCCCGCCTGCAGGACCTGGTAATAGGCCAGGGCCATCTCCGGCACATTGTTGGGGAACTGGTCGGTGTCCCAGCCCGACTGGTAGTCGTTGCGGTTCATGTCGATCGAGCCGAAGATGCCGAGCGCATTGGCCAACGCCAGCTCGTGCTCGAAGGAATGGCCGGCGAGGATGGCGTGGCCCTGCTCGATGTTGAGCTTGACCTCCTTCTCCAGGCCGAAGCGCTTGAGGAAGCCATAGACGGTCGCGACATCGTAGTCGTACTGGTGTTTTGTGGGTTCCTGCGGCTTCGGCTCGATCAGGATCGTGCCTTTGAAGCCGATTTTGTGCTTGTAGTCGACGACGAGGTTGAGGAAACGGCCGGCCTGCTCCTGCTCGCGGGCAAGGTCGGTGTTGAGCAGCGTCTCATAGCCCTCACGTCCGCCCCAAAGCACATAGTTCTCACCCTTCAGCCGCTTGGTGACGTCGATGCAGCTCTTCACCGTCGCCGCCGCATAGGCAAACACATCCGGATCGGGGTTTGTCGCGGCGCCCGACATGAAGCGGCGGTGCGAGAACAGGTTCGCCGTGCCCCACAAGAGCTTGACGCCAGTCTGCTTCATCTTGGTGGCGAAATAGTCCGCGATCTCGTCGAGGCGCGCGGAACTTTCCGAAAAATCCTTGCCCTCGGGCCGCACGTCGGCATCGTGGAAGCAGAAATAGGGCGCGCCGAGCAGCGAGAACATCTCGAAGGCGACGTCTGCTTTCAGTTTTGCCAGTTCCATCGTGTCGATGCCGCCGGCCTTGGGGAACCACGGCCGATCGAAGGTCTGGCCGCCGAACGGATCGCCGCCCGGCCAGGCGAAGGAATGCCAGTAGGCGACGGCGAAGCGCAGATGGTCTTCCAGCCGCTTGCCGGCCACCAGCTCGTCCGGGTTGTAGAACCGGTAAGCCAGCGGATTGGCCGAGTCCGGCCCCTCATATTTGATCTTCTGGATGTCGCCGAAAAAGCCGCTGCTCATGGATTTCCTTCCTCTCCGAAATGGCTCCGCCTGATTACCTCAGGCGTAATTGGTTCCGTTCGTCCGTTGGGTGAAAAGGGTCATGTCAAAGCCAACGAAGGAGACAGATCATGACCGATCTCAACAAGATCGCCGAAAGCTACATCACCGCCTGGAACGAGAGCGACGCCGCGCGCCGTCAGGCGCTGCTCAAGGCGACTTTCACCGAAGACGTCAGCTATCGCGATCCCATCATGCAGGGCGACGGCCATGAAGGCGTCGCGGCGCTGATCGACGGCGTGCAGCAGCGCTTTGCCGGCTTCCGCTTCTCGCTGAAAGGCACACCGGACGGGTTTGCCGACAAAATCCGCTTTTCCTGGAACCTCGGCCCGGAGGGCACACCGTCCATCATCGAAGGCACCGATATCGGCGTCATCGAGAACGGCCGCCTGAAGAGCATCACCGGCTTCCTCGACAAGGTGCCGGCGCAGTGAGGCTTCACGGCTAAGGTAGGCGCCAGGCGCACCCCTCTGGCCTGCCGGCCATCTCCCCCTCAAGGGGGGAGATTGGCTGATTTTTATACCTTCGCCAACCTCCGGCCTTGCAAGGCTAGCGTAGCCGCCAAAGCTGCCGATCTTCCCCCTAGAGGGGGAGATGCCCGGCAGGGCAGAGGGGGGCGCGTGGCGCCTGCTCACGCCGTTGCCGCCCTGATCGCCGGATAAAGCCCGCGGTAGCGCTGGTAGGCATCGGCAAATGCACCATCCAAGCCGGCATCCGGTTCGATCGTTGCATCGGTCCTCGGCGCCGTGCAGACATCGAGCGGATCAGTGTCCGTCGCTGCGATCAGGCCGAGCCGGGCGGCGCCGAAGGCGGCGCCGAAATCGCCGTCGGCGGGAATGTCGACAGGCAGCTGAAGCGCGGTGGCGATGGCCTTCAGCCAGTAGCGCGAGCGCGAGCCGCCGCCGATCGCCGTCACACGCATCAAGCTCGTGCCCGCAGTCTTCAACGCCTCGAGGCTGTCGCGAAAGGCGAAGGCCACGCCTTCCAGCACGGCCTGGGTCAGGACGGCGCGGCTCGATTCATGCGCCAGTCCGGTAAAGGAGCCGCGAATGACGGAATCATTGTGCGGCGTGCGCTCGCCCGAGAGATAGGGCAGGAAGGACACGCCGGTCGGCGCCTTCAGTGTATCGCCCAGTTCCGATGTCAACTCGCCTGCGCCCTTGCCGGTAATCTCGGACAGCCAATTGAGCGAATCGGTGGCCGACAGGATGACGCCCATCTGATGCCAGGTGTCAGGCAGCGCATGGCAGAAAGTGTGGACCGCGCTTGCCGGGTTGGGCAGATAGGAGGCATTGGCGGCAAACAGCACGCCTGACGTGCCCAGAGACACGAACGCATGGCCGGCACGGACCGTGCCCATGCCGCAGGCGGAAGCCGCATTGTCGCCGGCGCCGCCGGCAATCGGGATGCCGGCTTCGACGCCCCATTTCGACGCCAGCTCGCCGCGCAGCCCACCGGCCTTCTGCGTACCCTCGACCAGGGATGGCATGTGCTTTTCGTCGAGCGACGTGGCCGCGAGCAGGTCGGCGGACCAGCGCCGCTTCCCAACGTCGAGCCAGGAAGTGCCAGCCGAGTCCGACATTTCCGAAATATGTTCGCCGGTCAGCCACAGCCGCAGGAAATCCTTGGGCAGCAGCACCTTGGCCACTTTGGCGAAAATGGCGGGTTCGTTGTTCTTCACCCAGGCGAGCTTCGGCGCGGTGAAACCGGGAAAGACGATGTTGCCGGTCAGCTCGCGAAACCGCGGATCGGCGTCGAGCGCGGCTGCCTCGGCATGGCTGCGCGTATCGTTCCACAGAATGCAGGGGCGCAGCACCTTGTCAGAGGCATCGAGCAAGGTGGCGCCATGCATCTGACCGGATAGGCCAATGCCTTTCACCGCCGCGAACTGCCAGGGATGGGAGGCCTTCAGTTCGGCAATCGCGTCTTCGCAGGCGCGTAGCCAGTGGGCTGGATCCTGTTCGGACCAGCCGGGATGCGGCCGCGAAACGTCGAGCGCGCCATGGCCGGAACCGATGACGGTCTGTTCGGCATCGATCAGCAGCGCCTTGACGCCCGACGTGCCAAGGTCGAGGCCGAGATACATGTTTTCCTCCCTTGCCATTATTTTTTTCGGATCTCGAAAAAATCTGGCCGAGGCAGTTTTTAAGCCAAGATCCGCCGCGGGTCAATTCTCTGACAATCAGCCGCGCATCACGAAAACAACGCCAACGGCGGGCTGTGTGGCCGCGCCAGCGTACGCGCCGCCACCAACACGCTTGGAGGGTTGGCGAGACGCACGCCAAGGACCAATTCTGGCGCAATCAAAGCACAGCTCTGTCCGGCCCGTTTTCCAGTTCATCAACCATGACGGGCAGATTAGGCTTTGTAAAACGGAACGAATTGTGTCTTCATTGCGGCGTAGGTGGGGGCTTGCAATCGCGAATCTTGGAGGGACGCGGTGCGGCGCTTTGAAAACAGGCTTCCGAATGGCGATTCGGAAGACATCGCTAAATTAGTTGTTCTGAAACGGCATATGCCGGTGATGTTTCTTCCTCGAATGCTTGGCGTTTTTGCCGCGACGTCGCTGGCGTTGCTGCCCAATTCCGCCGCCTTCGCCGCATGCCTGCTCGTTCCGACCGCCGGAAACGACACCTTCATCTGCGACAGCGGCGATTCGGGCGGGAGCCTCAACGATCTGAACGGCGACAACACGCTCACCTTTCCCGCCGGCGGCACCGGCCAGGTGAGCGGCAATGTCACCTTCGGCGTTGGTTCGGACCGCATCAACATGCAATCCGGTACCATCACCGGCACGGTCGACCAGGGCGGTGGCGCCGATTTCTTCACCATCGGCGCGGGCACCGTCGTCGGCAATGTGCAGCAAGGCTCGGGCATCGACGACTTCAACATGAGCGGCGGCCAGATCGGTTCACTTAACCAGGGTGATGGCCTCGACACCTTCGCCATGACGGACGGACGCATCGTCGATTTCTTCGACGACGGCGACCATGCGGTGATGACCGGCGGCCGCATCGGCCGCGTCAACATGAAGCTCGACCAGAACTACTTCAACATGTCCGGCGGCACCATCGACCGCAACCTGGTCACCGGCTTCGACAAGGACACGATCATCCTTTCGGGCGGCACGATCGGCGGCAACATCAGCGTCAGCGGCGGCAATGACAGCGTGACGATTACCGGCGGCACGGTCGGCGGCGACGTGCTGATGAGCTTCGGCGCCGACAGTTTCGTCTGGGACGGCGGCGGCATCATCTATGGCGCCGTCGACCTCGGCGCCGACAACGACACGGCAAAGCTGAGCAACCTGACCAATTCCAATATGGGCGGCGCCGACGCGCTGAATGGTGGCCTCGGCACCGACACGTTGAGTTTCGACAACGTCAAGCTCAAAGGCATCAGCCGGGTGCAGAACTGGGAGAGCATCGACGCCACCAACGACACCGAACTCACGCTGGACGGCAATCTGGTGCTGGGAGACAGCGGCACCGGCACGGGCTCGCTCAGCGTCGATGCGGCAAGCACGCTCTATGGCGGCGGCTTCAACGCGTCGATACAGGCCTTTACGGCGGGCCAGCTTGCGGACGTCGTCAATGCCGGCCGCATCGACCTGACCAATGGCAGTACAGGCGCGACGGATCGGCTGACGATTTCGGGCAATTACACCGGGCTTGGCGGCCTGCTGCTCATCCAGACGGAACTCGGCGATGATTCCTCGGCCTCGGACAGGCTGGTGCTGTCGGGCGGCACGGCTTCCGGCTCGACCGGCATCGGGGTGGTCAATGTCGGCGGCACGGGTGCCGAGACGACGCAGGACGGCATCATGGTCGTCCAGGCGGTCAATGGCGCCACCTCCAGCGCCAGCGCCTTCGCGCTCGACGCGCCGGTCGCGGCGGGCGCCTTCGAATATTATCTGTTCAAGGGTGGCGTCACCGCAGGCAGCGCGGAGAACTGGTATCTGCGCTCGTCGCTGATAACATCGCCGGCCGCGGCGCCGCCGGCGATCGGACCGACCGCGGCGCTCGAGCCCGAACCTCCGGCAGTCGAGCCGCCGCCGCCACCTTCCCAGCTGCCGCCGGTGCCCGTGCCGTCCGAAGGCGACGTCAACAATCCGCCGGTCGATCCGACGCCGCCGGTGCAGGCCAGCGATCCGGAGCTCCAGCCCCCGCCACCCCCGCCGGCGGCACCGGCGGCTGATCCGCCACCGC
>NZ_JAIUIS010000020.1:0-117875 GCF_020165765.1 Mesorhizobium sp. B264B1B | reverse complement strand
GGGTCCGTTCCGGACACATAGGTTACGGTTTATACCGGAGACATGGGTAACACTTTTGGCCCGAAGGGGTTTTGGAGTGGTTCGAGCCTGCATGTCTCATCATCGAAATATCCCAGATCATAGTGTATGAAGCTGACGAGCCAAATGCCATCGTCGACTTCGCTGATTCCGAACCTCTGGCCGGCGAGCACGGTGGAGATGTTGATTTTCTTCCTGTGCATGCAGATGCGGCCGCAGGCGGTGACAATGATGTCCTTGTCATGGAGAGGATATTCCAGCTCGGGTAGACCTTGATAGGCTCTTGAAGAAGCTGTGTAGAGCTCGGCTGGCACCTTCATGCCGATGGCCTCGTGCGGTCGCTCGGCATTGAATTCGCTCACGAAAGCATCGAACCTGGCCTGCTGCTGGAGGGCGTTCATGCCCGGCGGCCGGGTTGTCTCGGCCTTGAGCGTGCGGTGCATGCGCTCGTGGCGGCCGTTCTCGTGCGGGTTACCGGGTCTGATGCGCTCGACGCCGATGCCGAGCCTCAGCCAGAAGACCGACAGCCTGGAGAGATTGTAGAGGCTGTTGGGTTTGCGAAAGGAAGGCCATTGTCGCTCTGATCGCTTCCGGCAGGCCGCGTTCCTTGAACAGCCGAGCACAAGCCGAAGCAACTTGTCATTTGGGCCGACTGCTTCTGGTACATTTGCTCTAATCTGAACAATGTACTACAAACCCCATCGGGCGTAGGGGGAACTATGGATAGCTTTTTTTGGTGGACGGGCGCGTTCGTGTGGGCGTCGACGTTAGTCGCTGCAATAGTGAGCGTAACGATAGGATACGTAGTACTTTTTGGAGGAGACGATCTAGAAGAGAGGCCACAGAAGCGGCCCGACAAGCGTGTCCCTCTCGACACGCTGGATATGTAGCGCGACGCATGCCGAGTTTCATCGTCGATTTGATGCGTGACAGCAAAAAGCGGTGGAACGGGCCGAGGTTCGGGCCAAGAACGATGTCGAGGCCGCAAAGAACCGTGGGCCAATAACGATACGGTATGCGGATAGACCCCAGACCGGCGAATGGATCAGGGTAACGCACCCTTACGGCATTACGACTTGGTTTGAGGCGGATCGTTAGCGTTGCGCAGGCCGAGTTAAGCCTGGAACATCTTTCGCCAGTGATCCAGCATCTTTAAAGCAAGCACATTTTCCGAGTGACGGATTTCTGCGGGCCGCTTGCTGCGGCAACGGCGACATCGGCGGCAAAATCGAATGCAGCGGAAATGGCCTGTTTCCCATCTTCCCGCTTTTTCAGCTCGCTCAGCAGGCCGGTCATCACCAACTGAATGGCCATCGATTTCGCTTCCATACTGACCATCTGATCATGGTGCGCGGTGAGCGCAGCCCCGACCCGGTCGTTGTCTGGCGCCTTGCCGCCGCCCTTCATTTCGCTTCCACGGACTTCATGAGGTCCAGATACTCTTCCGCCACTGTCGACCAAGTTCTAGCCGCTTGATCCTCAAACAGCGGGCGCTGCGCATCGAGAAGGGCCTGCCTGTTATCAAGGCCCCATAGGATCTTGCGCAACATGTCTTTCCGATTTCGTGGATCAAAAGTCATAAGGTCGAGCAGGTCTTCGTCTCGAATAACTTCGGTCACCGCCGGGATGCGGCTCATCACAGAAGGCGTGCCCACCGAGTACGCCTCGGAAAACGTAAATGGGAAGCCGCCTTCGAACATGGTTGGCGTCACCGCAAGTGCAGCGAGCCGGTATAACGCTGCCAGGACCTTGTTTGGTACCGAGTAAAGCGAGATTACATCTCTTTGCAAGCCGCGATCATTTATGAAATCCTTGATCCGGTCAGTGTCTTCAATCCCGGCAGTAAGGATGAGTTTGACTGGCCGGTAATGCTCTCTTAGTATCTTCTCGTACGCAACGATCAATCCCTCAATGTTCTTATGAGGTCTGACCTGCGATGAATAGAACAGAAAAGGCACATCATCGAACCGGAAGCCATCCAGATATCGAGGGAGCACATGCCTTTTGCTAAACAAGTACCGATGTAGTACGTCGAGAGCTCCCGCTCTATTCCCGTGGGCTCCCTCGACCTCTCCCATATCGACGATGCCGTGGCGGATGACAGAAACCCTGTCGGGCGGGATACCCTGCCTTTCCACCATGTGATGTTGCTTCACGTGGTCGCTATAGCTGATCAGGTGATCGGCTGCCGCCAGGCTCGCCGTGATGCGCTCCAGGGAACCTTCAAAGTCCTCCCCAGTATATTGGGCAGGGTGCTCATAGAAGACGATATCGGGTGCCGCCATAACCACCTTTCCGTCCAGTGCAGCGACCTCTGGCCAAAACATCGATGGAACATACCAAACGTCCACATCTTTGCGACGGTTGAGCTTCCGTATCAGCCGCGATAGCTCGCTCTCACGAACGCGGTCGACGATGCCCATGGCAACTCTCGCCCTTTTCCTCGTTGCCACGTACTTCCGCTTGATGCGCAATGCGAAAGGTTGCCTCATGGCGCGCCTAATGCCTCGCCTTGCCAGAAAAACAGCCGTCAAGGACAGCGCGACAAACAAGACCGGAACGGCGAGTGCTAAGGCCAAGATGGCGAGAAGAAAGGCGCCGCCAACAAACACGATTGTCGACGATGTCGAGAGCCATGAAACGACGAGGTACAGGATCTTTTTAAGAACGCGCTTGACGCGAAACTGCCGAGCGCGTGGCTTTTTAGCCGGCTTACGAAAGTATTCCGACAGTCTCCAGATGCGAACGATGTACGGCACGCTATTTGTTGTGACGATATTAACACTGCTACGGGCGATCCCGGCATCATCTAAGAGAGCATTAATGTCGCCTCTCAGCCAAGATGGTCCGGCGATGGTAACGGAGATGCCTTTTGACCGAACTGCACCCTTTGCTATAAATCCAATTAGGCGCGAAATGCCTTCATGGGGGGCAAGCTGCTTAGGCGTGAAACCGAGGAAAATGCCAAGTCTCTTCACGCAACAATCCTGTTCAGCATGCCCCAATACTCCGTGGCGTAGTGTTGCCAAGAATGCTTTGAAAGCGTCTCCCTGGTTGGTAGCTTGAGCCGGACTTCGTTGGCTCTGGTTTCCATATCCTTCAAAGCGCCTGCCATTCCTTCGACAGATACGGCGCTGAAAAACTCCATTGGAATAGCAAACCTTTCCCCAATGTATCGCATCTGAGGATAGCCACTTACCAGCGAGGGGCAGCCGCACCAGGCAGCTTCAGCAACGGCAAATGTTCCATTATCGATCAGCGTTGGATGCCATAGAAATGCCGCGCCTGCCAGGGATTCAGCGTAACGCTCGTCTGAAATCTCGCCCTCAAACCGCACCCGATTTCTAAGAACTCTCGACCCTGCAATCTTTGCCCTGGCTTCTAATACGTGATCGTTGCTTGAAAAATATGATTTGTCACCAAATTTTGGGTCAAGCCATCGGCTGTTTGGGCCTAAGATCTTGACGTCCAGGGAGCCCTCCTTCTCCTCATAGTAGCGGATCAGCGCATCAAACGCCCTGGGGTGATTTTTATGTGGAGCAGGATTGGTCGGCCAGACGATGTACGAACGCTTCTGCTCTTGGACAGTCTCCGTTACGGGCAACCATGTTGGGTCAAAATCCATTGGTGCCAAGTGCACCTTCGAAGCAGGAATGCCTGCATAACTGATAGCGTCGAGTCTAGTTTGGGGCGTTGTAGTGATCACGGCGCTGGCTAGCCGAGCCGCCAGCATGAACGAGTGGTCGATGTCGCCCCAACCTGACTTGGGGAAGATGCCTGGGATGTACCGCTGGATATAGTCGGTCGCGAACACGATGTGCGGTTTTACAGGAGCCAGCGGCATTGCAAGACGGTCAGAAACAATTAGCCAGCAATCAGAATCGCTGCAGTTGTCAATTCCGTCGTCTGGAATTTGATACTGATCGAAGTCCAATTCAGCACTTTCGCCTTGGTTGCGCTTGATGGCAGCCACTTCTTTTCGAGATATCGTTCGCCAAGAGAATTCTCGAACCTCGATGTCATCGTTCACGAGGTCCGCAAAGACGGTCTCCAGATCGTATTCGCCCGCCAGCACAGCCACTCTGACACGGCAAGGGGTGCCGTCTTGCTGGCTGCCTTTGCTGATCATGCGCGCAATGGTTTTGGTGACGCGCAGAGAGCCACCCCGATACGGTATCGGTAGGATGATCGTTATGTGCTTGAGCAATGTCTGCCGTCTCGCCCTGAAAGATGTGGCTCTATAGCGCGGGGAAGATTGCACACACAACCTGTATTGCTGTTTGCAATGACACAACGCGCCACACTGGCGGTTGCCAAGCCTGAACTCGCCCTTGAAGTCGGCGCACCATAGATCGTTGGGCCGCATCGCCTGTGACGTGCGGCGACCTGGAGCCCTGCGAGCCGACGTGCCAAACATAACGCTTTATGAACGCATCCGCCGTCAGGAAGCCCTTAGGGTTGTACCACGGGAATGGCGCCCTGGAATACCATTCCATTCAAGCCGACCGACAGCGAAATTGCCACGAGACGAGCGAATCGAATAAGGCATCGGGCGTTTCATCGGTTCAAGCCTGAGCGCCCATGATTCCGTTCTGCATCGGCCGCAATCCCGTCCGTTGCGGATCGCTCACCGCAACGCTTTAGAGCCGGTGTCGGAAAAGGCAGACTTGGTTTGGTAAGCCCAAGTCCTTTCGGTAACGAAAGCTCTGGTCTTTGGCCTCCTGCAGGAGATCCCCACGACGAACATCGGACGCTTCTCTCGCGTCCAATCGTTCGTCCGTGGTTCTCAAATCCGAGGAACGCTCCGGTCGAACATCGACAAAGGAGCAGTTCATGCACAACCGCCATCTGGATTCCCATGACGTAATAATTGCTGGTGCAGGCCCTGTCGGCCTGTTCCTCGCTTGTGAGTTGCGCCTCGCCGACCTCTCGGTGCTGGTGCTGGAGCAAGCCGAAGATCCGCACTCCCCGTTGAAGCAGCTTCCGTTCGGGCTGCGCGGCCTCTCGGTGCCCACCATCGAAGCCCTCTACCGTCGCGGTCTGCTGGACGACATCGTCGCTCCACAAAGTGCGAGGGATGGGACGGGCAACGGTGGCGCTGCGACTGGCGCGCACTGGCTGGATCAACCGCGCCGTCCGGGCGGCCATTTCGCAGGTATCCAGTTCTTCCACGATGCCATCGACGCCGCGAAATGGCCCTACCGCCTGCCAGGTTCGGCCACCGCCGCAATCGCGGTCGAAATGGCGCATCTCGAATCAGTCTTGGCCGCGCGCGCAATCGCAATGGGAGTCGAGATCAGGCGCGGCTTCGGTGTCGAGGATTTCGATCAGACGGATGAAGGCGTGACCGTTCGCGCCGGCGGTGAGATTTTTCGGGGATTTTGGCTTGTCGGCTGTGACGGCGGGCGCAGCACGGTGCGCAAGGCCGGCGACTTCGCGTTCGTCGGTACCGATCCGGAATTCACAGGCTATTCCGTTCAGATCGAAATGGCCGAGCCGGACAGGCTCACGCCGGGCCGCCACTACACGCCGACCGGCATGTACACTTATCAAAGACCCGGTACCGTCGCGATGGTCGAGTTCGATGGCGGGGCTTTCCACCGAATCCGGCCAATCACCTGCGACCACGTGCAGGCGGTTTTGCGCCGAGTATCCGGCGCGGACATCACGCTGACGGCCCTCAAACTCGCCGCCACCTGGACGGATCGCGCCTATCAGGCAACGACCTACCGCAAGGGACGAGTGCTGCTTGCCGGCGACGCCGCGCATATCCATTCCCCCTTGGGCGGCCAGGGTCTCAACCTCGGGCTCGGCGACGCGATGAACCTTGGCTGGAAGCTGGCCGCCACCATCCGCGGCGACGCGCCGGACGGTCTGCTCGACAGTTATTTCAGCGAACGCCATCCGGTCGGGGCGCAAATCCTCGACTGGTCGCGCGCCCAGGTCGCGCTCATGCGGCCAAGCCCGGCAACGCGCGCGCTCGAAACCATCATCCGCGACCTGATCGACACGCGCGACGGCGCGACATACTTCGCCGAACGGATATGGGGTATTTCTCTTCGCTACGATCCTGGCGGCGGCCACGGGCTGGTCGGGCGCAGTGTTCCCGATTTCGAGCTGATCGGAGGAAGAAAAATCGGCGAGTTCCTCCGCACGGGCAAGGGCCTGTTCCTTGACTTTGACGCTTGCCCATCGCTTGAAGCGCTTGCAGGCCGCTGGGGCGACCGGATCACCTACGTCGCCGGAAAGGCCAGGGATCAGCTTGGCTTGAGCGCCGTGCTCGTGCGCCCCGACGGCTTCGTGGCCTGGGCTGGCGAGGATGACCCCAACCCGGAGGAAGCCGCTCAAGCCGCATCACGATGGTTCGGCGAACCCCGGAAAGGCATGTAGACCTGCTCCCGAGGCTTTTCGTGCCGAATCGGCTAAGCCTTGGGCCTATGAACGAAACCTCACTCTACGCGCCGGTGAAGCGGTTTCTCGAAAGCCTGGATTTTGCCGTGAAGGGCGAGATCGGCGGCTGCGACATTGTCGCGCTGCGTGAGGGGGAGCCGCCCGTCGTCGTCATTTGCGAGTTGAAGCTGGCGTTCAATCTCGAACTGGTGCTGCAAGGCGTCGACCGCGCGACCGCCTGCGACGAGGTGTGGCTGGCCGCGCGCATGTCGGCCAGGGGCAAGGGACGCGAGAGCGACGCCCGGTTCCGCAATCTTTGCCGCCGGCTTGGCTTCGGCCTGCTCGGCGTGACGGCGAGCGACCGGGTCGAGGTGCTCCTGAGTCCGGTCACCGTCGCGCCGCGCAAGAACCCACGGCGCCGCTCGCGGCTGGTCGACGAGCACCGCCGGCGCCGCGGCGATCCTGTCGCGGGCGGGGGATCGCGCAATCCCATCATGACAGCGTACCGCCAAAGCGCCCTCGCCTGCGCCGCGGCATTGGCCGACGGGCCCAAGCGCCCGCGCGATCTCAAGGCGCTGACGCCGCTTGCGCCGAAAATCCTGCTGCACAATGTCTATGGCTGGTTCGCGCGCGTCGACCGCGGCGTATACGATCTGACCGACGCCGGCCGTGCCTCGCTGATGCGTTGGCCGCAGCCATCGCACGATGAATCCCGACACGGGATTTTGAACGCGCCGAGTGCCTGAGCGCGGGACAACGCCCGGCCCTTTGGTTGATTTTTCAGACAAAATATGCTGCTTGTCCCGCCCATGAAGACACTCTGCACGACGGTCATGGCGTTCTTGACCCTGGCTTTTCCGGCCAACGCCATGGACAGCGCCTTGCGCGCAGGCCTCCTGAAACTCGACCCGCAAACCCGCCTCGAACAGCGCTGTGATGCTGAAGTCCTCGACCGGATCACCCATGACGACCGCAAGTACAAGGCGGATCGGGTGGTCGCTTACGCCTTTGCCACGCCGGTCATGAGCGACGACGCCATTAAGAGCCCAGGAGCCGCCTTCCGCAGCAAGGGGCAATGGTACCGGCTGAAATTCAAGTGCGAGACGGCGCCGGACCATATGGAGGTTTTACAGCTCCGCTACCGCATCGGCGACGAGATTCCAGAGACCGACTGGGCAAAATACAATCTCTACGATTAGGCGCTACGACTAGGTTTTCATTGCCGTTTCGGCTCGCCTGCCCGTGATTGTCGAATCCCCTCAATGGCGCCGCTGCAACGAAAGCGGTTTTGCGGCGTTGCCCGAAGCGATGTCTTGACGGCAAGGAACCATGTCTTTAGGGCGGGCTGGGCGATCGACAACGAACACTCGGCGAACAGGCAAGGGCTTCCAGGTCGATGGAAATATTTACTGCCGCAGGCTTATCGGCTCTTTTTCAGGTTATCGCGATCGATCTTGCGCTGGCTGGGGACAACGCCATCGTCATCGGCCTTGCGGCGGCCGGCTTGCCGGCCAGTCAGCGCAAACGGGCCATTCTGGTCGGCATCATCGCGGCCACCGTCCTTCGCATTTTCTTCGCCCTGATCACGCAATGGCTGCTGACAATTGGCCCCATGCTCCTCATCGCCGGCGGCCTGCTGCTGCTTTGGGTATGCTGGAAGATGTGGCGGGAGCTGGGTGTCAGCCACGAGCAGGAGCGCGACGCGACCGAAGCGCTGTCGAATGGCGATTTCGACAAGGATGGGACCATCGCCGGCAAGTCGCCGCGCAAGACCTTCTCGCAGGCCGCGTGGCAGATCGTCATTGCCGACGTCTCGATGTCGCTCGACAATGTCCTGGCCGTCGCGGGTGCGGCCATGAACCATCCGACGGTGCTGATCATCGGCCTCGCTCTGTCGATTGCGCTGATGGGCTTCGCCGCGTCCTTCGTCGCGCGCCTGCTGCACAAATACCGCTGGATCGCCTATATCGGCCTGCTGATCATCCTTTACGTCGCCGTGAAGATGCTTCTCGACGGCGCCGTGCAGCAGTTTCCCGACCAATTCGCTTTCCTGGCGCCGTGGTTCGGGTCGAGCGGCCACTGAGCTGGAGCCCTTGCGCCCGCCGATGTTGGTCAGTTTGAAATTGCAGCATAGTGGTTCATTCTAATTGGAATTGAACCGGTGCCCATCGGCGCGAAGAAGCATGTCCACCTATATCGCTGGTAAGGATCAAACTTCATATGGGGAATGATCGTTCGATAAAACGTCATTAGACGCTCGCAGATGTGGTATCGATCATCGGGCGCAGCCTGGACACGTTCTCTCGGGATAAACCACTCTGCTTCTTGTGGCTCATTCAAGTAGGTAGGGTGCAGCCTGACAAAATAGCCGTCTTTGGTCATCCTGACATCGTTGGAATCGATGGGGCGGCAATCCTTGTTTCCGCAGCAGTCATAGTGAAGAACGGGATCGGTCTTGCCAGTATACCAACCGTGTGCGTCCGCATCGCCGGGCAGCACAAGCCACGCCAATGCAATGTGTCCTAGCAACTGTCTCATGGGACTAGCCCCTCACCATTCTGCCTATAGCATATTAGTGAGTCCTAATCATAGCGCTGAAAGTCGCGTTGACTGGCTGCCATTACCCGACAATTCGCTTTAAGAGCCGCGAACCAACGGCTTTCGGCTTCTTCGCTTCGATCCGCACAACGAGATCGCCGATGTCGGAGAGCTTGCCTGTTTGCCTGATGGGGCAAGCCGTGCTATTGCGCCGCCCGACTTGAGCTCCTGCCAGAGCCGTGCAAACCGTTATATGTCGAGACTTCGAGCCGGATCAGCGTTTCCGGTTCATGTCCATTGGAACCTTGCCCATGTCCGCCCCGCGCGTCAGCTTCGTCAGTCTCGGATGCCCCAAAGCCCTGGTGGATTCCGAACGCATCATCACGCGCCTGCGCGCCGAGGGTTATGAGATCGCCCGCAAGCATGACGGTGCCGATCTCGTCGTGGTCAACACCTGCGGCTTCCTCGATTCCGCCCGTGATGAATCGCTCAACGCCATTGGTTCGGCGCTTTCGGAGAACGGCAGGGTCATCGTCACCGGCTGCCTGGGCGCCGAGCCCGATGTCATTCGCGAGAAGCATCCCAACGTTCTCGCCATCACCGGTCCGCAGGCCTATGAGAGCGTCATGGCGGCCGTGCACGAGGCTGCGCCGCCGAGCCATGATCCCTATATCGATCTGCTGCCGCCTCAAGGCGTCAAGCTCACGCCGCGCCACTATGCCTATCTCAAGATTTCGGAAGGCTGCAACAATCGCTGCACCTTCTGCATCATCCCGGCGCTGCGCGGCGACCTTGTCTCGCGGCCGGCGGCCGATGTGCTGCGTGAAGCCGAGAAACTGGCCAAGGCCGGCGTTAAGGAACTCCTCGTCATCTCGCAGGACACCAGTGCCTACGGCATCGACATCAAATACCAGGCCAGCATGTTCGGTGATCGTGAAGTGCGGGCGAAGTTCCTCGACCTGTCCGAGGAATTGGGCAAGCTCGGCATCTGGGTGCGCATGCACTATGTCTACCCCTACCCGCACGTGGCCGACGTCATCCCGCTGATGGCCGAGGGAAAAATCCTTCCCTACCTCGACATCCCCTTCCAGCATGCGTCGCCGCAGGTGTTGAAGAACATGCGCCGGCCGGCACATGGCGAAAAGACGCTTGAGCGCATTCGCGGCTGGCGCGATGTGTGTCCCGACCTCGCCATCCGCTCGACCTTCATCGTCGGCTTTCCCGGCGAGACCGACGAGGATTTCGAGATGCTGCTCGACTGGCTGGATGAAGCGAAGATCGATCGCGCCGGATGCTTCAAATATGAACCTGTACGGGGCGCGCGCTCCAACGAACTCGGCCTTGAGCAGGTGCCGCAGGAAATCAAGGAGGCGCGCTGGCACCGCTTCATGCAGCGCCAGCAGAAGATCTCGGCGACGCAATTGGCCAAGAAGGTCGGCAAGCGCCTGCCGGTGCTGATCGACGAAGCACATGGCACGTCGGCCAAGGGCCGCACCAAATACGATGCGCCGGAGATCGATGGTTCCGTCCACATCCAGTCGCGACGCCCGCTGCGCGCCGGCGACATCGTCACCGTCAAGGTCGATCGCGCCGACGCCTATGATCTCTACGGTTCGGCCGTCTGAGGGCTGCGATTTACCACATTTCGCGATAGTTCCGGCCATTTACCCTGTGCGGCCGCCGTCTGCCTTATGGTTTCCGGACCGTAAACGCAGGGACTCAGGATGGACCCCAGACCTGTCCGCCAGGATTATATCGCGACGCTCGACCTGTTGAGGCTGGCGGCGGCGCTGGCCGTTGTGCTGTTTCACTATTTCTTCCGCGGCGCGGCTGCCGACGGCTTTCTCACGACGGGCTATCCTCATGCCGCTCCACTCGCTCTGTACGGCTATCTCGGCGTCAATCTTTTCTTTCTGATCAGCGGTTTCGTCATCGCATGGTCGGCGGAAGGCGGCGGCTGGGAAGAATTCGCCGTCGCGCGTTTCGCGCGTCTATATCCGGGCTTTCTGCTCTGCATGACGATAAGCTTCGCGGTTATCGCCTTTTCCGGCACGCCGCTGCTCCCAGCCTCCTTCAGCCAGTATCTCGCCAATCTCACAATGTTCGCGCCGGCCGTCGGCCAACCTTTCATGGACGGCGTCTACTGGTCGGTCGTGCTTGAAGTGGTTTTCTACGGCTGGGTGACGCTGGCCCTGATTGCCGGCGTTTTCCAGCGATGGAAATTGGGGCTGATCCTCGGCTGGCTGGCGATCTCGGCGGTCAATGAACTCTTGCTCGGCAGCGGCGCGGCGCGGCTTCTGTTTCTCACCGAGTTCGGGCCGTTCTTCGCCGCCGGCATGCTGGTCCATCATCTCCACGCGCATGGTCGCTCAGTGCCGGCCTTGCTGCTGCTGGCCGCCGCCTTCGTGCTCTCCAGCTATACGCTGTCTGTCACGCAACAGTGGATGATCGGGCACTACGGCATTGCGGTCTCGTCCGCCCATCTCGTGGCCGCCAACGTGGTGATGCACGCGGCGCTGATCGGCGCTGTCCTGCTGCGCGACCGGATCAGACCGTCGCCGCTCACGCTGGCTCTCGGCGGGCTGACTTACCCGCTTTACCTCCTTCACCAGAATGCCGGCTATCTCTTCATCAACGCCTTGACGCCGCTGGCCGGAAAATGGATTGCAGCGTGGACCTGCGCGGCGCTCATGGTTTTGGTGTCGTGGACGATCTGGCGCTATTTCGAGCGGCCGGTGCAGCGTTGGCTCAGGATCCGGCTCAGCCTCGTGGTGGACGCCGGCCTGGTGCGGTTTCGCCATGTCCCGGCGGTAGCGCAAGCCGCCGAATGAAAAGGGCGCCTCGCGGCGCCCTTCCCCCTCGGACCTTGCCTAACACCTATTGCGGCAGCTTGTCGTCGACGCCCTTGACGTAGAAATTCATGCCGAGCAGCGTGCCGTCATCGGCGACCTCGCCGTCCTTCAGCCATGGCGAGCCGTCCTGCTTGGCGATCGGTCCGGTGAAGGGATTCCAGCCGCCGGCAATTTTCTTTTCGGTCGCCTCGGCCATTGCCTTCACGTCGTCGGGCATATTGGTGTAAGGCGCGAGCTTCACCGCGCCGTCCTTGATGCCGAGCCAGACATTGTCGGGCTTCCAGGTGCCGTCGATCGCTGCCTGAACCCGGCTGATGTAATAAGGTCCCCATTCGTCGGTCAGCGAGGTCAACTGCGCGTTCGGCGCGAACTTGATCATGTCGGAGGACTGGCCGAAGCCGTGCAGCTTGCGCTCCTCGGCCACTTGCAGTGCCGCGGTCGAATCCGTGTGCTGGACGATGATGTCGGCTCCCTGGTCGAACAGGGCCTTGGCCGCATCGGCTTCCTTGCCCGGATCGAACCAGGAATTCACCCAGACGATCTTGGCCTTGAAATTCGGATTGATCGACTGCGCGCCGAGCATGAAGGAGTTGATGCCCATCACAACTTCCGGGATCGGGAAGGAGACGATGTAGCCGGCGACGCCGGACTTCGATTCCTTGGCCGCGATCTGACCGAGCACATAGCGGCCTTCATAGAAGCGCGCATTGTAGATGCCGAGATTGTCCGCCGTCTTGTAGCCGGTGGCGTGCTCGAACATCACCTTGGGGAACTTCTTGGCGACCTTCACTTCGGCGTCCATGAAGCCGAAGGACGTGCCGAAGATGATCTTGCAGCCTTCGCGCGCCAGCCGCTCGAAAGCACGGTCGGCATCGGGGCCTTCGGAGACGTTTTCAAGATAGGCGGTCTCGACCTTGTCGCCGAGCGCCTTTTCGACTTCGAGGCGGCCCTGGTCGTGCTGGTAGGAATAGCCGAAGTCGCCGATAGGGCCGGTATAGACCCAGCATGCCTTCAGCTTGTCGGCGGCCTCCGCGGACGCGACCAGCGAAAATGCCGCTGTCGTCGTCATCAGGGCAATAAGCAGTTTTTTCATCGTGTTACCTCTCTGAGTTAAGCCTTGGAGCTTCCCGTCTTGTTATTGTTGTCAACGATCCGGAACGAATGGCTGCCCCAAGGAAGCCGGTGTGTTCATCATCGTCAGACGCTTGTTGCGCGAGATTAGAACGAGAACCACGACCGTCGCCAGATAGGGCAACGAAGAAAGCAGTTGCGAAGGCACCGGAATGCCAAAAGCCTGTGCATGAAGCTGGCCGATCCACACCGCGCCGAAGATATAGGCGCCCGCCAGCACCCGCCACGGCCGCCAGGACGCGAACACCACCAACGCAAGCGCGATCCAGCCGCGGCCCGCGCTCATGTTCTCGACCCACTGCGGCGTGTAGACCAGCGACAGATGGCCGCCGGCAAGACCGGCGCAGGCGCCGCCGAAGATTACCGAGAGATAACGGTAGCGGATGACCTTGATGCCGAGCGCATGCGCCGAGGCGTGGCTGTCGCCGATCGAGCGCAGCGTCAGCCCGGTGCGCGTCCGGAACAGGAACCACATCACCGCCGCCGTCAGCGCTATCGAGATGTAGAACAGCGGATCCTGGCCGAACAGCAGTCTGCCCACCACCGGGATGGAGCTGAGCCCGGGAATATCGAGATTGGGCAACCTGACGCCGGGCTGGCCGACGAAACTGGTTCCCATCATGCCGGAGAGGCCGAGGCCGAGCAGTGTCAGCGACAGGCCGGTCGCCACCTGGTTGGTGGCCAGCGACAGCGTCATGACGGCAAACAGCAGCGAGAACAGCGCGCCCATGGCGATGGCCGCCAAGAGCCCGATCCAGGGCGAGCCGGTCAGATAGCCTGCGCCGAAACCGCCGACGGCGCCCATGATCATCATGCCTTCGACGCCAAGGTTGAGCACGCCGGAGCGTTCGACCACCAGTTCCCCGATCGCCGCAATGAGCAGCGGCGTCGCCGCCGTGGCGATGGTCAGGAGGATGTTGACGGTGATGTCCATCAGCGGGCTTCCTTCAACTTTGGCGCGGCCTCGAGCTTCGCGGCACTCTCCGATTTGGTCAGCGCCAGACCGATCAACCGGATGCGGTAATGGATGAGCGTGTCGCAGCCGAGCACGAAGAACAGCAGCATGCCCTGGAACACGCGCGCCACCTTGTCGGAGATGCCGAGCGCGCTTTGCACCGCCTCGCCGCCGAGATAGGTCAGGGCCAGCACCAGGCCCGCCGCGACGATGCCGAGCGGATTGAGCCGGCCAAGGAACGCCACGATGATGGCGGTGAAGCCGTAGCCGGGCGAAATGACGGGCTGAAGCTGCCCGATGGCGCCGGAAACTTCCGATATCCCGGCAAGCCCGGCCAGGGCGCCCGACAACAGGAAGGCGAAGAAGACCATGCGGTTGAGGCCGAAGCCGGCGAAGCGCCCTGCCCTCGGGCTGGAGCCGAGCACGCGAACCTCGAAACCCTTGAGCATGCGGCTCATCATCAGCCACACCAGCACCGCCGCGACCAGCGCGAACACGAAGCCCCAATTGGCGCGGCCGGCATCCGGCATCAGTTCCGGCAGGATGGCGGAATCGCCGAATTGGATGGTCTGCGGGAAGCCATGGCCCTGCGGGTCGCGCCAGGGTCCGCGCACCAGCCAGTCGAGGAAGAGCTGTGCGACGTAAACCAGCATCAGGCTGGTCAGGATCTCGTTGGTGCTGAAGCGGGTTTTCAGAAATGCGGGGATAGCCGCGTAGGCGGCACCGCCGACCATGCCCAGCAGAAGCATCAGCGGCAGCACCAATGGGCCCTCGAACCCAGGAAACAGCACCGGAACGGCCGAGCCGAAGATGGCGCCGAAGATGAACTGGCCTTCGGCGCCGATGTTCCAGATGTTGGCCTTGTAGCAGACCGACAGGCCGACCGCGATCAGGATCAGCGGCGCCGCCTTGATCGCCAGCTCGTGCAACTGCCAGACCTGGCTGACCGGCTCGATGAAATAGATGTTGAACGCGCTGAACGGATTGACCCCGAGCAGCGCGAACATGATGCCGCCCGCGATGATCGTCAGCGCGAAGGCGATGAATGGCGACAGCATGGAAAACAGCGCCGAGCGCTGCGGCCGTTTGACGAGTTCGAGGCGCATCATGCCGTCTCCAGCGTGTGTTCGGCGTGGCCTGGTTCGGCGCCGCCCATCAGCAGGCCGATTTTTTCGAAGGTCGCCTCGGCGATCGCCAGCGGCCTGGACAGTTCGCCATTGTGCATCACCGCGATCGCATCCGATATCTCGAACAGCTCGTCGAGATCCTGGCTGATGACCAACACCGCCGATCCGCTGCGGGACAGTTCGATGAGTGCCTGGCGGATATGGGCGGCTGCGCCTGCATCGACACCCCAGGTCGGCTGGTTGACCACCATGACGTCAGGCCTGCGGTCGAGTTCGCGGCCGACGATGAATTTCTGCAGATTGCCGCCGGACAGCGCTGCCGCCTCCGGATCGGGCGCGCTCTTGCGCACGTCCATCGCCTCGATGATGCGCTGGGCTGCGGCATAGACGGTGCCGCTCTTGACCATTCCGCCCGTCCCGACGAAGGTCTTGCCATCGGTGGCATGGCGCGACAGGAGCAGGTTTTCCGAAAGCCGCATGCGCGGGGCGGCACCATGGCCGAGGCGCTCCTCCGGCACGAAGGCTGCACCCAGCAGCCGGCGCCCGGTGATGCTGAGGCTGCCCGCATCCTTGCCGCGAATGCGCACCGAGGCGGCATCCGGCTGCAGGACTTCACCGGAAACGGATTCGAAGAACTCGCCCTGGCCGTTGCCCGCGACACCGGCGATGCCGATCACCTCGCCGGCGCGGACGGTGAGATTGATATTCTTGAGCGGGATCGAAAACGGCGTCGCCGGCTTGCGGCTGAGGCCGCGGATTTCAAGCAGGGACTGTGCCGTTTCGATGCCCGCGACCGGCGCGCGCACCACGGCCTGCACTTCGTTGCCGACCATCATGCGGGCCAAGGACGCGGCGGTCTCCTCGCGCGGATTGCAGTGGCCGACCACCTTGCCGTGCCGCAGCACGGTGGCGCGGTCGCAGATGCGTTTGACCTCCTCCAGCCGGTGCGAGATGTACAGGATCGATTTGCCTTCCGAGCGCAGACGTTCGAGCGTCTCGAACAGCTTGTCGGCCTCCTGCGGCGTCAGCACCGAAGTCGGCTCGTCGAGGATGATGAGCTGCGGCGTCTGCAGCAGGCAGCGGATGATCTCGATGCGCTGGCGCTCGCCCACCGACAGGTCGCCGACCAGCGATTCCGGATCGAGCGGCAGGCCATAGCTGTAGGAAAGCGCCCTCGCCTTGGCCGCGATGCTGCTGATCGGCGAACCGTCATCCAGGGAAAGCGCGATGTTCTCGGCCGCCGTCAGTGCCTCGAACAGCGAGAAGTGCTGGAATACCATGCCGATGCCGAGCTTTTTCGCGACGCCCGGGCTGGTAATTCGGACGGCCTGGCCATTCCAGAAGATCTCGCCGGAATTGGGTTCCAGCGAGCCGAACAGCATCTTGACCAGCGTCGACTTGCCGGCGCCGTTCTCGCCGAGCAGCGCGTGGATCTCACCCTTGGCGATGTCGAGGTCGACATGATCGCACGCCGTCAGCGTGCCGAAAATCTTGGTAAGGCCGCGAACCTCAAGCAGATTCGCTCCGTTATGATTTGCACTCACAGTGCCTCCCATCCGGGTTCCCGGATATGTTCTGTGTTCCCGCAAGCATCGTATGCGCGGCCAGCTCCCATGCGAAAGCAGCACTCGACTTGAAAGAGCTTCAAGAATTTCAGCGGAAACTCAAGGGCAAAGATCAGTCTTCTTCGCGCAACCACGCGGCGGGCCGGCTTTTCGTGCAAACCTTGCCCGCACCTGTGTGAGAGAGCTGAAAACCAGGGCAGTATCCGTCAGGGAACCAGTATGGTCGTGCCTGTCGTGCGGCGCCCTTCAAGATCCGCGTGCGCCTTGCCCGCATCCTTGAGTGCATAACGCTGGTTGATCTTGATCTCGACGGCGCCGCTGAGCACGACCTCGAACAAGGCCGCGGCCGAGGCGTCCAGATCCTCGCGTTTTGCATTGTAGACGAACAACGTCGGCCTTGTGGCGAACAAGGATCCTTTCTGCGCCAGCAGCGACATCGAGAATGGCGGGATCGGTCCCGACGACTGGCCGAAGCTGACGAACATGCCGAGCGGCTTCAGGCAGTCGAGCGAGGCCGGGAATGTGTCATTGCCGACGGAATCGTAGACGACATCGCATTTTTTGCCGCCGGTGATGGCCGCGACGCCGGCAACGAAATCCTGCTCCTTGTAGTTGATGACATGGTCGAAGCCGTGTGCCTTGGCGAGTTCGATCTTGTCGTTCGAACTTGCCGTGCCGATAACGGTCGCGCCCAGATGCTTCGCCCATTGGCCGAGAATGAGCCCCACGCCGCCGGCTGCCGCATGGAACAGGATGGTGTCGCCTGCCTTGACCTTGAAGGTCCGGCGCAAGAGATATTCGGCGGTCATGCCTTTCAGCATCATTGCTGCCGCCTGCTCGTCGCTGATGCCGTCCGGCACCTTGACGACCTTGCTGGCATCGATGACGCGCTCCTGCGCATAGGCGCCTGTGGTGACGGCATAGGCGATCCGGTCGCCGGGCTTCAGCCAGTCAACGCCCTCGCCCACAGTCAGGACCAAACCGGCGGCCTCGCTGCCGGGAATAAGCGGAAACCCGCCGGGCGGCGGATAGAGACCGGAGCGATGATAGACGTCGATGAAATTGAGGCCGATTGCCGTGTGCCTGACCAGGATCTGCCCTGATCCCGGTTGGCCGGGATCGGTGTCCTCATAGGTCAGGACTTCCGGACCGCCATGGGCGTGGATGCGGACTGCTTTGGGCATGGTGGGCTTCCTTGAGAAATTTGCCGATCAGGCTTTTTTGGCACCGAGATTTGGAAAGAACTGCATGATGCCGCCGATACAGGCGAGATAGAGCCCGGTAACGGTAATGCCAATCTTTATGAAGGTGCTGACCTGCGCGCCCAGCACGCCGATCTGGTCATAGAAGGCGGCGAGTGCCGCTTGCGCAAGCGCAAGCGCGCCGAAAGCGCACCACAAAAGAGTCATTGCGAGATTGATGCGCCGCAGCCGCACCACCCGAACCGGATGGATGAAGTTGATCGGAACGAATGTCAGGATGCCTGCCACCACGACCACCGCGAACGAGACCCATTGTCCCGGCTCGATGACGAACAGCGTGAACACCACCATGTTCCAGACAACGGGGAATCCCTTGAAGAAATTCTCCTTCGTCTTCATGCCGGTGTCTGCATAGTAGATCGCGCTGGACACCACGATGATGGCCGCCGACAGGAACGACAGACCCTCGCCCATGAAGCCGCGCTGATAGAGCGCGAAGGCCGGGATCAGCACATAGGTGACATAGTCGATGATGTTGTCGAGGAGCTCTCCCGACCATGTTGGCAGGATCTCCTTGACCTCGAGCTTGCGCGCGATCGGCCCGTCTATGCCGTCGACGAACAGCGCCAGCCCCAGCCACCAGAACATGGCCGTCCAGCGCTCCTCGCTCGCCGCCACCAGCGACAGGAAGGCCAGGAACGAACCGGAGGCGGTCAGGAGATGCACCGAAAAGGCGCGCGCCTGCGGCCAGGTGACTTTCTTCTTCGGCCGCGGAATCCGGTCGGCGATTTTCTTGGCGGCTTTCCTGGCCGTTGTGTTCTTGCTCACGGGCCCTGCCAGTCCAGCTTGCAGATTTCGGCTGAACGGCCGCCGAAATTCCAGTTGCGACCAAAGGCTCGCATCTTGCTCTTGTCGGACTTGGCCACGATGATCTCCGGCGCGATCCAATATTCGGAATTGCTGATCACCGTGTCCTTGTCGCGGTCCTTGCCGGCAATTGGCGTGACCGCCCCATCGATGATCTTCGGTATCTGGAAGATACGCGTCTTGTCGCGTGTCTCATAGGTAATCGGCACTTGTTCGACACCGAGGAATTTGCCGACGAGGATCGAAAGCAGCGACGTCGTCCCGCCCGCCTTGCCGGTGAAAATCTTCGTCAACGCCTTGACCGCGTAGATCGAGGCTCTGACGTCGATGAACAGGCCGGCGGTCCAGTTGCCGCGGCTCATATAGCCGGGGATTTCCATGATCAGCCCGAGATTAAGCCCTGACAGGTCGACCTCTCCGAAATGACCGGCATCGATACGGAAACCCGCCCAGGTCTGGCAATAGCCTTCGGTCGGAGGATGGCTGCCCAGCGACAGCACGCAAGGGCAAAAAACCGTGCAATTGCAGGAGAGTACGAGCTCCCCTTTCATTGCCCAGCTCGGATCCGTCATCGAGTTTCCCCCACTCATAGCGAGACTACTAGCAGCGCGGCTGCCCAGACAAGCAGTATCGCACCGGCCAGCCGGGTTGGAAGCCTGCTTGCGGCTTGTTTTTCGATCAGGGTGAACAGGCCGATCAGCGCCATCCAGAAGACGTTCATCACGCCCACGGCGAACATCACCAGCATCAGTGCCCAGCAGCAGCCAAGGCACCAGACGCCATGCGCGACGCCGAGCCGAAAAATGGCGGCGGGCCGGACGCTCCAGTTGGAAAACAGGATCGCGAACGGGTTCCTGCATTTCTTCAGACAGGCCTCCTTCAGGCCGCTGAACTGGTAGAGGCCGGCGACCAGCAAGGCGACGGTACCGGCAATGCCCAGGACCGGATCGAGCATCTGGCCGGACGAGGCGAACGCATCGAGGGCGAGCGTCAGCACCGCAAACCCCGCCGACGCGGCCAGCCATGTCGAGAGATAGCCGGCGACCAGCACCAGCGGATGGACGACCGGCTCATGCCTGATCCTGGCCGTATCGGCGATCTCGCAATAGGTTCGGATCATCGGCGCCGCCGAGGGCAGCATCGTCGCGATCGCCATCAGGAACCACATTGCCGTCAACGCACCGGCGCGCGGGCCGATATCTCCGTCCAGGGGCGCGGCCGAGAGGCACAGCGCGAAGAACCGGGCCAGCGAATCGGGCAACGGCAGCTGCGGCAGGGTTTTCAACAAGGCGTCGCCGGGCGCGCCGATACCCGCGGCGCGTCCCTCCGCGGCGCGGACCGCCATTGCGGCCAGGGACAGCCAGGCAAGCAGGATGCCGGCGCCGACAACGAGGTTCACCGTCAAACGCGGGTTGCGTGCGATATCGGCCGTCGCACGGCCTGCGCTGTCGAGATGGCTGAAGTCGTCCTGGCGGCCGGTCATGACCTTCGAATGGGCCGAATCGCCCCGTTGATCAAGCCGTATGACCTGACCTATATGCTCATCGAGTGGCGGGGCGCGTGCGCTGCCCCGCATCGCAAGCCGGAAACCGATCTTGGAGCATCAGAAAACAGCACGGATACTTATCGCCGGCACGGGGCCGGCAGGGCTGATCGCCGCGCTCGGTTTCGCCGATGCCGGCTTTCCGGTGACGCTCGTCGGGCCGGAGGCATCCGCTCCCGATGGCCGCACGACGGCACTGATGAACCCTGCCTTGAAGGTGCTTGAGCGGCTGGGCGTCCTCGCCGACATCAAGCCGCAGGCCGCGCCCCTCAAGGTGATGCGCATCGTCGACGCGACCAACCGATTGATCCGCAGTCCGGTCGTCACCTTCCGCGCCAGCGAGATCGACGAGGATCAGTTCGGGCTCAACCTGCCCAACAGCGTCCTCATTCCCGCGCTCGCCGGCAGGGTTGCCGCGCATTCTGGGATCGCGTGGCTGACATCCATGGTCGATGCCTGGCATCTCGGCGCCGATAAGGCTCGCGCGGCCCTTGCCGACGGCAGCGTGATCGAAGCATCCCTGGCGGTTGCCGCCGACGGACGCCTGTCGCCGGCGCGCCAGGCGGCGGGCATCTCGACCGCCGCCCGGACTTATCCCCAGGCAGCGCTGGTGCTCAACTTCTCCCACGGCCGCGATCATGCCTTCACCTCGACCGAGTTCCATACCGAAACCGGTCCGTTCACGCAGGTTCCGCTGCCCGGCAACCGCTCGAGCCTGGTCTGGGTGGTCAAGCCGGAAACCGCCACGGAACTTGCCGCGCTGGACGATGCGACGTTGTCGCTGCGGGTCGAACAGCGGATGCAGTCCATGCTGGGCCGGGTGACGGTCGAGCCAGGCCGGCAGGTCTATCCGCTTGCAACGGCGACGCCGCTGCGTTTTGCGCGCGACCGGGTGGCGCTTGTCGGCGAAGCCGCCCACGTATTTCCGCCGATCGGCGCGCAAGGGCTCAATCTTGGCATCAGGGATATCGACGATCTTATTGGAATCGCGAATGAAAATTATGAAGACCCAGGGGCCGCGAAAGCCCTCGCCATCTATGACTTCAAGCGCCGGCCCGATATTCTGGCGCGCAGCAGCGCGGTCAATCTACTGAACATGTCGCTGCTTTCCGACCTGCTGCCGGCGCAGATGGCGCGCGGTGCCGGGCTCGGCGTGCTTGGTGGTTTTGCACCGCTTCGCGCTTTCTTCATGCGCGAAGGGCTCCGTCCCGGCAGCGGGTTTGCGGCGCTTGGCGGTGGCTTGGGAAAGCAAGCGCGCCAGCAGTGAGCTTGCGAACACATTTGCTGCCGGCAGGCATCGATGGCCGGCAACTCGCCCACAATCTTTGCTCCGTATCACACGCAGCTTGAGGACGCTCAAAGCTTCGGGATTGAATTGATTCGGAGTCTGCGCCAAATAAAGCTAAGGAATTCAGTGGTGAGTACGATGAGAACAGCCAAATTCGCGATCGGACAGGTGGTTCGCCATCGGCTGTTTCCGTTCCGGGGCATCATTTTCGATGTCGATCCGCAATTCGCCAATACGGAGGAATGGTACGAGGCGATCCCCGTCGACGTGCGCCCGCGCAAGGACCAGCCGTTCTACCATCTGCTCGCCGAGAATTCGGAAACCGAGTACATCGCCTATGTGTCCGAGCAGAATCTGCTCGAGGACCAATCGGGAGAACCGGTCCGCCACCCGCAGATCAAGGAAATGTTCGACAAAAAGCCGGACGGACGCTACGAACCGAAACGGCAGTCCAGGCATTGATCACCTCAGGCACTGATCAGTGAGTCAGGTGCAGAAGCAAAAAAGCGGGGCATGACCCCGCTTTTTTGTGGCTTTGAGAATGCCCGAACCGATCAGTTCGCGGTCTTCGCCTTGTCCTGCTCTTCCTTGAGCTTCTTGGCGAAGTCCTGGTTGTTCTTGGCGACGAAATCCTGGAGCTTCTTCTGCCGGTCCTCGATGTCCGACTGCTGCAGCGGCGGGCCGTCATAGGCGCCGCTGAAGCCCTGCAGCGCGACCTTGATCGGATTGGGCTGGTTCTGGAAATTGATCGAGGTCAAGGTGAGCGCCTGGCCCTTCTTGAAGGAGGCGACGAGCTGGTCGGTCAGCGGCACTTCCGCCACGCAGCGGTCGGGGAAGCAGACCACATATTCAAGCTTCTGCGTTTTGCCGGTATCGATCTGGAGGCCAATGCCGGCACCAACCAGACGACCGGTCGGAACCGTCACCTGGAAGACCTTGCGGTTCACCTTGCCTTTCAGCTCGATCAGGCTCACGCCGGTGACCAACTGGCCGTTGCCGGCGGTGGTGATGTTCTGCACGTTGCAGATGTCGACGTCTTCCTGCTTTGTGCAAGCCTTGAACCAGCCCTGCGGGATCTGTTGTTGCTGCTGTGCGGAAGCAACGGGAATTGCCGCGCCCAGAAAGCCGATCACGCCAGCGGCCATGACCGACAGGCGGTACGCATTGCTGTTCAGGCTCGTCATGTCGTGCACTTCCTCTCAAATGATCCCGGGGACCCGCTTCTTCGCGCCGTGTGGTCCAGCTACCTGTTGCCGAAATGAGGCAACAGAATGACTTCGGACGGCGTGTTACACTGCAAGCGGTGCCGAATCCAGCCCGCAATCTGCGATTCTTGGCAACGAACATTGGCGGTGCCCCATGCTAGTGTGCGCACCGAATCATCAAGCCGACCCGGTAAGGAGACGGTCATGGGCCGCGTTCTCGTTTGGCTGATCACCGCGACATCATTTTTCGCCCTTTCGCCCCTGCCGGCGGCGTCGGAACCCAGATATGCAATTGCCATGCAGGGTGAGCCGGCCCTGCCGCCCGACTATGCGCATTTCGACTACGTCAATCCCGACGCGCCGAAGGGCGGCAGCATTACCTATTGCGTCGTCGGCAGTTTCGACAATCTCAACCCCTTCATCCTGAAGAGCCTGCGCACCACGGCGCGCGGCATGATGGACACGATCTTCGGCAATCTGGTCTTCGAGCCGCTGATGCAGCGCAATGCCGACGAGGCCTTCACGCTCTATGGCTTGCTTGCCGAGTCGGCCGACATGGATTCCGAGCGCAAGAGCATCGAATTCCATCTCAACCGGAATGCCAAATGGTCGGACGGCCAGCCGGTGACGCCGGAGGACGTGCTGTTCACCTACGATGCCTATACGCAGAAAGGCCGTCCGCCCTACAGCGACCGCATGGCCAGGATTGCCAAGCTTGAGAAGACCGGCGACCACAGCGTGCGGTTCACCTTCAACGACAAGGCCGATCGCGAATTTCCGCTGATCATCGCGCTGACGCCGATCATCCCCAAGCACGCCTTCGACATCGAGACTTTCGACAGGACGACGCTGAAGCCGTTGATCGGCAGCGGCCCCTACAGGATCGCACAGGTGACGCCCGGCCAGCGCATCGTTTTCAAGCGCAACCCGGACTATTGGGGCAAGGATATTCCGGCCAAGCGCGGCTTCGACAATTACGACCAGATCACCATCGAATATTTCCTCAACGCCAATGCCAAGCTCGAGGCGTTCAAGAAAGGCCTTTGCGCCATCGACGACGACAGCGATCCGGTGAAGCGCGAACGCGATCTGGATTTTCCCGCTTTCCATAGGGGAGAGGTGGTTGCCGAAACTTTCGACACCGGTATTCCACCCGTCGTGACCGGTTTCCTGTTCAACACGAGGCTGCCGAAATTCTCGAACCCCGTGGTGCGTCAGGCGCTCGGCATGCTCTACGACTTCGAATGGGCCAACAAGAACCTGTTTGGCGGCAAATACGCGCGAACGATGAGCTACTGGCAGAATTCCGAGCTTTCGGCGCTCGGCCATCCGGCCGACGACAGGGAAAAAGCGTTGCTGGCGCCCTACCCCGGCCGCGTGCCGGCCGACGTCATGGACGGAACCTGGCGGCCGCCGGTGACCGATGGCTCGGGCCAGGACCGAAAGGTGCTGAAAGCGGCTTTCGATCTCCTGAAAAGCATCGGCTACCACCTGCAGGGCGGCACGATGCTCGACCCCGAGGGCAAGCCCTTCGGCTTCGAGATCCTGACCGCCTCGCAGGACGAGGAGCGTCTCGCCGGCATCTACCAGCGCACGCTGGAAAAGATCGGCATCGATGTCTCCATCCGCAGCCTCGACGGCGACCAGATACAGTCGCGCAAGCAGCGTTTCGATTTCGAGGTGCTGATCGGCTCGAGCGGCTTCAACAATTCGCTCTCGCCCGGCATCGAGCAGATCGGGCGTTGGTCATCCTCCGCCGCCAAGGCTGAAGGTTCGTTCAACCTCGCCGGCGTCGCCGATCCCGCGGTGGACGCTGCGATCGAGGCCATGTTGCGCGCCCGCACCAAGGAGGATTACGTCGCCGCCGTGCGCGTTCTCGACCGGTTGCTGATCTCCGGCAACTACATGGTGCCGATGCAGCACAACACGCAGCAATGGATCGCTTACTGGAATTATCTGGACCATCCGCAAAAGACGCCCATATTCGGTTACCAGTTGCCGACCTGGTGGCGAAAGCCGAACTGAGCATAGGCCCAGGAGTGGAAGCCCGGTAAGTGCACGGCGCCCGAACGTTCAGGAGATCGAGATGAGCCAAGCGAATACGATCACCATAGACGTGGTGTCCGACGTCGTGTGCCCATGGTGCTTCATCGGCCAGAAGCGGCTGGATAAGGCGGTCGCCGCCGCCGGCGAGGTGGATGTGCATATACGCTGGCGGCCGTTCCAGCTCGATCCGACCATTCCGCCGGAAGGCAAGGATCGCCGCGAGTATATGCTGGCCAAGTTCGGCAGCGACGAACACATTCGCCAGATCCACGCCCGTATCGAGCCGCTCGGTGAAGCCGAAGGCATTTCCTTCGCTTTCGGCGCCATCAAGGTCGCGCCCAACACGCTTGATGCCCATCGCGTCATTCGCTGGGCCGGTGCGGCCGGCGAAGACGTGCAGAACCGGCTGGTGCGCCGCCTGTTCCAGCTGAACTTCGAAGAAGGCGCCAACATCGGCGATCACGCCGTGCTGGTCGAGGCGGCGCGCGAGACCGGAATGGACGCATCCGTTGTCGAGACGCTCTTGCCGACCGATGCCGATGTCGAGGCGGTTCGCACCGAGATCGCCACCGCGTCGCGCATGGGCATATCAGGCGTGCCATGCTTCCTGCTGGAGGGCAAATACGCGGTGATGGGCGCGCAGGACGTCGACACGCTCGCCGACGCCATCCGCCAGGTAGCCGCCGCCAAGGCGCGTGGCGAACTGGAAAAAGTCGACTGAACCCGATCTTCAACGCAGGATTTTCAAGCAGCCCTCCCCGGGCGTGAGGCAACGCCTGGCCCCGGTGGGTTCCGCGATCATCGGCTTTGCCGGCGTCGCGGCCTGCCTTGATGCCGCCGGTCCGGTCGATCGCTGGCTTGCCCAGCGTCTCAGGTCATTTCCGGACTTCCGGCGGGGACATGCCGGCGAGGAATCAGGCGTCCAGGGCGACGTGTTTTCCGGAATTTTGATTAGCCTGCAATGAAAAGCCGGCTTGCCGGGCAGCCCAAGCGGGTCACAAATTCGTGCGAACGCCTTCCCTAGGGGAAGGTAGAAACGTCGCGCTCTGATGCCGCGTAATTACCTGACATCACTAGCTTAAACCGGCTTTTCGTCGGCTTTGGCGCGACGCTCGGGAAGCCCAACCTGTTGCCCTGCAGCCACGGCATCCACCTCAATCCCGCTGCCCCCCTATAAAAATTAATGGAAAATGATCAATTGGTGTTACCATCCGTAACAATACAAAAAAGGTTTGGGCGGGATTGTGATTCGGGTCGACAGACCACCGCAACTGTCAGGAACAGATGGACTACACAGCGATGCCGCAAGGCGGTCGCTTCTGACCCCGGTTTCCTCGATGCGCAGCTTCTGGGGCCTGATGCGGGCCTACTGGGTCTCGGACCGGTGGAAGGAGGCCTGGACGCTGACGCTGGTGATCGCGCTGCTCACCGCTCTGTCCAGCAAGGCCGGCGTCTGGTTCGCAGAAGCATCCGGGGAACTGGTCAACTCGATCGCCTTCTTCCACGACGCCGCCAACACCACCCCTCTCCAGACGCTTTTGGCCAATGCCGGTATTTTGGTGCTGCTGGTCGTGCTCAAGGACGCCGGCTTCACGGGCATCCGCAATCTTGTCTCGGCAACCTTGCACCGCAAATGGCGCGGTTGGCTCGACAGCCGTTTCAACGAGGCGCTGCTGGACGGCAACCACACCCATTTCCACGCCCAGCATGCCTCGACCGGCAATGGCGCGCCGGCCCCCGACAACATCGATCAGCGCGTCCAGGAATCGATCAAGGACATGACGGGCGGCGCCATCGGTCTGGCCATGGGCGTGCTGGGTGTCGCCACCTCGCTTTATTTCGTCGGCCAGAAGCTGCTCGAGACCTCCGTCGAGGTAAAGGGGCTCGAATTCCTCGGCAGCTATGGCAGCGCCATCCTCGCCCTCCTTGCCGTCGCCATCTATGTGCCGCTCAACACTTGGATCGCGGTAAAGCTCGGTGGCATGCTCGAGCGTCTCAATGTCAGGATGCAGCAGGCCGAAGGCAGTTACCGTGGCGAGCTGACGACATTCCTGCGCCGCAGCTTCCATGTCGCGGCCTCGCGGGGCGAAAGCGTTCAGAGGACCATGCATGGCCGCCTCTATGGCGATATTGACGGCACATGGACGCGGCTCAACATCGTCAACACCGTCTACATGTCGTTCGAGCTGATCTACAATTTCATCGGCGCCCGCATTGTCGCCTATGGACCGGGCCTTGTGCCGTTCATCCACAACGGCTTCGACCTGAAGGGCTACATAACCGGCTCCGAACTGGTCAATTCGCTGATCGGCCAATGTTCGTGGTTCATCCATGTCATGCCCGCCATCGCCACCCTGCGCGCCAACAGCCAGCGTGTCACCGAGTTGGCCAATGCGATCGAGAACGTTCAGCACCCCCAGGAATTCTACAGCCAGAGCGGCCGTTCCGACTTCCGCTACGCCAGCCAGAACCCGGTTTTTGGCTTGACCATCCAGAAGCTTGAACTGGCGCATCAGGGTGAGGACGCAACGCCTTTCCTCGTAGCGGCGAACCTGCGCTTCCGGCGCGGCGAATGGACCTTCCTGAAAGGCGAATCCGGCTGCGGCAAGACCTCGCTGATCAAGGCCATCAACGGCCTGTGGCCCTACGGCCGCGGCACCATCGTCTTCCCCGAAGGGGTGAAGAGTTTCTATGCAGCCCAGGAGGTCAAGCTGCAGCAGGTGACCCTGAAGCAGCTGGTCTGCCTGCCGGGCTCCGAGCACGACCATGGCGACGCGCAGGTCGCGTCCGCGCTGCACAAGGCGGGTCTGGGCGACTTCATCGAGAATATGGCCGACGAAAGCCGCGAAGGCAAAAGCTGGGATCAGGTCCTGTCCGGCGGTCAGAAACAGAAGCTGGTGGTGGCCCGCATCGTGCTCCATCAACCCGGGCTGCTATTCCTGGACGAGGCGACCGGCGCACTCGATCCGGAGGGCAAGGTTGCCTTCCACCAGGCGATCAAGGACAACTGCCCGGATGTAACGGTGATCAGCGTCATGCATGAAGCGGTGGCGCCGCGATCGGTCACCGGCGCCGAGTTCTACCACTCGATCGTCGCGATCGCGGACGGCGTCGCCACCAAGAAGCCGCTGGTGCCGAGCCTGCCTCCCGAGCTCACCACCATTCTCGCACAGCCAGGGCCGGTGCCAAGGCCGGTCGACGACAAATGGCTGCGTTTTCCGCGCCGGCTGAAGCAGAAGTAGCCGGACTCGCCGCGGCATAGGCCGTCCAGCCATTTTACCGTTTCGGCGCGATACGCTTCAGCGATCACAGTCTCGCGACTGGGGCATGTTGCCCGCATTTTCCTCGATCACTTCGATTGACAGGGCAAGGCGAGCTCCTATGTTGCGCCCGCTCGCAGACATCAAACTCGAACCCGCGAGCGGAAAGGTCACCGCGCCATGCCTGGCGACAGTCACAGTCGAACGCAACCGCCGTCCGCCCTGACGTGACCTCGACGGTTCACGTCTTGCCGGACGGCAAGGAGTGAACCATGAACGATTTTTCCCCCGTAGCGGACGACGAGGCCGTCGCCATCGCCCGCATCCTTGCAAACGACCATGTCGCAGACGTGGTCGAAGCGCTCAACCGCGAGTCGCGCGAAACGGCGACCGAGCTGCTTTGCGAAGTGCCGTTCGAACGGCTGGTCGATATCTTCGACCAGCCGGAGCTCGAGGGCGCGCCAGAGCTGGCGGAGGCCTTGCCTCGCGCCAAGGCGGGCAAGCTGCTTACCGCCATGTCGGTCGATCGCGCTGCCGACATCCTGCGCGATCTTGACGAACCCGCCCGTTCCGAGCTGCTCGGCGTGCTGGCGCCCCCGCTGCGCGCAACCCTGCTCTCGATTCTCGGTTACCCCGAAGGCAGTGCCGCTTCGATCATGACGACGGAGTTCGTCAGCGTGCCCTCGGACTGGACCGTCGGCCGCACGCTCGACTACATCCGAAAGGTCGAGCGGACGCGCGAAACCGTCTACGCCATCTACATCGTCGATCCCGAGACGTATCTGCTCATGCGCTCGACCGGCCTGCGCCGGCTTATCACCGGCGAGCCTGACGATTCGATCCTGTCGGTGGCGCCGGACCGCGTGCCGGTGACCGTCACGCCTTTGACCGATCGCGAAACCCTGGCGCAGACGATTTCCAAATACGATCTGCTCGCCGTTCCCGTCGTCGATCACGGCAAGATCCTCGGCATCGTCACCATCGACGACATCATCGACACGATGATCGAGGAGACGACGGAGGACGTGCATCGCTTCGGCGGCATGGAGGCTCTCGACGAGCCCTACATGAAGATGAGCTTCCTCGCCATGATCCAGAAGCGCGCCGGCTGGCTGTGCGCGCTGTTCATCAGCGAGATGCTGACGGCCAATGCGATGCAGAGCTATGAGAGCGAGCTGGAAAAAGCGATCGTGCTGACGCTCTTCATTCCGCTGATCATGAGCTCCGGCGGCAACTCCGGCTCGCAGGCGACCTCGCTGGTCATACGCGCGCTGGCGTTGCGCGAGATCGGCCTGGGCGACTGGTGGCGGGTGGCGCTGCGCGAACTGCCCACGGGCCTCCTGCTCGGGGCGATACTCGGCGTCGTCGGCATCTGCCGCATCGCGCTCTGGCAGTATTTCGGCTTCTACGACTACGGACCGCACTGGCCGTTGATCGCCGCGACGGTCGGAGCGGCATTGGTCGGCATCGTCACCTTCGGCTCGCTGTCGGGCTCGATGTTGCCGTTCGCCTTGAAACGCGTCGGCTTCGACCCGGCCAGCGCGTCGGCGCCGTTTGTCGCCACGCTGGTCGATGTCACCGGGCTTGTCATCTATTTCTCGGTGGCGCAGGTGATCCTGCGCGGCACGTTGCTGTAGCAGCTCTCCCTGAGTGCGCCGCGACAAGCACCTTGCCACGGCGCGTTTGTCCGTCAGCCTACGCGCTCGCCATCCTTCACGCGGTAAGTCGGCTTGTACATGGTCACAAGCTCTTCCGCGGCCGTCGGATGCACGGCCATGGTGCGGTCGAAATCATCCTTGACCAGCCCGGCCTTCAGCGGAATGGCGAGAAGCTGCGCCATCTCGCCGGCATCCGGCCCCAATATGTGCGCGCCGAGTACCTTCTTAGACGCGCCATCGACCACCAGCTTCATCAGCATCTTTTCGTCGCGGCCGGACAAGGTGTGCCGCATCGGACGGAATGCCGCGCGATAGATCTCGATGTCGGGGAAGCGCTTGACCGCATCGTCTTCCGACAGGCCGACCGTGCCGATCTCCGGCTGCGAGAACACGGCGGTCGCGATCGTGTCGTGGTCGGGCGCAGTCGGGTTGCCCTTGAAGGCGGTCTCGACGAAGCACATCGCCTCGTGGATCGCCACCGGCGTCAGTTGCACGCGGTTGGTGACGTCGCCGATCGCCCAGATGTTTTCGACGTTGGTGCGGGAGTACGCGTCGACCTGGATCGCGCCGGTCGCGGTCATCTCGATGCCGATGCCTTCCAGCCCCATATTCTCGGTGTTGGGGATGCGGCCGATG
The DNA here is from genome assembly GCF_020165765.1 of Mesorhizobium sp. B264B1B. NCBI lineage: Bacteria > Pseudomonadati > Pseudomonadota > Alphaproteobacteria > Hyphomicrobiales > Phyllobacteriaceae > Mesorhizobium > Mesorhizobium sp. B264B1B. The sequence continues at coordinate 87,594 of NZ_JAIUIS010000020.1, read as the reverse complement.
GCGAGCATCACCTGGTCGACCGTCAGCGTCTGGCCGCCGGTGAGCAACGCGTCGAGCCGGCCGTCCGGCCGTTTGCGGATCCATTCCGAGACGGCATGGCAAAGAATCTTGATCCCCTTCTTCTCCATCGTTTCGTGCAGCATGCGCCGCAGGTCCATGTCGAAGCGGCTGAGGATCTCCTTGCCGCGATAGACCAGCGTGGTGTCGACGCCCAGGCCATGGAAGATGTTGGCGAATTCGACCGCGATATAGCCGCCGCCTTCGATCATGATCGACTTGGGCAACTGCTCGAGGTCGAAGGCCTCGTTGGAGAAGATGCAGTGTTCGTGGCCGGGCAGTGCCGGGTGCGGCGCCGGACGGCCGCCGGTGGCGATCAGGATCTGGTCGGCGGTGACGGTACGGTCCTGGTCCAGAAGATGCACCACATGCGGGTCGACGATCATGGCGCGCGTGTGAAAGGCCTCGCCGCCGGCGCCCTCGACGTTCCTCTTGTAGATCGCCTCCAGACGGCTGATCTCGCGGTCCTTGTTGGCGACCAGCGTGGGCCAGTCGAAACTGGCTTCCGGCACCGTCCAGCCATAGCCGGCGGCATCGGCGAAATGCTCGGGAAATTGCGATGCATAGACATAGAGCTTCTTCGGAACGCAGCCTCTGATGACGCAGGTGCCGCCGAAGCGGTATTCCTCGGCGATGCCGACGCGCTTGCCGAGCGCTGCGGCGACGCGCGCCGCCCTCACCCCGCCCGAACCGCCGCCGATGACGAAAAGATCGTAGTCGTAACCGGCCATCGCGCGGCTCCTTGAGCTTCGGAAAATGTGAGTGACAGGTAGGCCGCAAACCATCAAAAGAAAAGCCCGGACAAGCCGGGCTTCACAGATGGCCGCAGGGCCGTTTGGAATGGCAGAATCAGTTCTGCGTGTCGTCGGCAGGGGCCGATCCATCGGCAGGCGCGGCGCCATCGGCGGGTGCGGCCGCATTAGCAGGCGCTGCCGGCGCTTTCGCCTTGGCCGCCGCGGCCAGCGTTTCACCGACCTGCTGGGCGAGGTCACGAGCAAGCCCGTTCTGCCAGATATCGGCGGCCTTCACCAGGTCGCGCGTCACGGCCGGGCCGCTCTCGAGGAGCTTCTTGCCGGAGTCCGAATTGTAGAAGGTCGCGATGTCGTTGAGTTCCTGTTCGGAAAACACCTTCGCATAGGCAAGGGCCGCTTCCTTCTCCAGGTCGGCCCGGCGCGAGGCCAGCGCCAGCGCCTTCTCGCTGATCGTCTTGGCGATCAGCTCCTGCATGTCGGGGTTCTTCTGGATGAGCTGCGATTCGAGGGCGGCGGCGGCTTGCGGCAGGATGTTGTCGAACGGGTCGGTCGCATGGATCGCGGTGACCGCGGCACGCGCCGCCTTCAGGTGCGCTTCCGTGACGTCCTGCGAGAACGCCGGCGAAGAGAAGGCCAAAACGGCCGATGCCGCCAGAAGGACGGAAAAGCGGCGAACCCGGTTATGCAACATCATGGTCGATAGAACTCCCTGTTTTCAGGCGGCATGGACGGTTTGGATGCCATCGCCCCCGGCGATGATGGCCGCTGACGCCAGCCCGATGAAAAGACCGTGCTCGACCACGCCGGGAATGGCGTGGAGAGCATTCGATAGCGCTCTTGTATCCGGAATGCGGCCAAAAGATGCATCGAGGATAAAGTGGCCGCCGTCTGTAACAAAAGCCTGACCGCCCGTCATCCTCAATGTAACCGGACCGGAAAGGCCGAGCCTTGCAGCCGCCTTCCCGATCGCGATTTCGGTTGCGCGCAGGCCGAACGGGTTGACCTCGATGGGCAGTGGAAAACGGCCGAGCGTCTCGACCATCTTGGAGCGGTCGGCGATGACGATCATGCGAGCGGAAGCCGCCGCGACGATCTTCTCGCGCAGCAATGCGCCGCCGCCGCCCTTGATCAGCGTCAGCGCGGGGTCGACTTCGTCGGCGCCGTCCACGGTGAGATCGAGTTCCGGCGTGTCCTCCAGTGTCGACAGCGGCACCCCAAGCTCGCGGCACAGCGAGGCGGTGCGCTCGGACGTCGGCACGCCGATGATGGTCAGGCCGGTAGCCACCTTGTCGGCAAGCAGCCGCACGAACTCGTCGGCGGTGGTGCCGGTGCCGATGCCGAGCCGCATGCCGTCGGTGACATGGGCAAGGGCCGCCCGCGCGGCTTCGACCTTCAACTGTCTTGCATCCATGCCGCTTTTACCGCCCCGGAAGCTGGTGTTTGCGGCTCCTACCATTTTTGCCGGTCCGGTCAAAGCCCCTGCAGCGGCGTAGGTTGATGACGTTCGGCCTCCCGTCAATGGTGTGCCCGCGCGGCCAGCGAGCGATGCGCGGGCAACGTTAATAGGAATTTTTTCTTATATGCCATCGACTGGGTGAAGGCAGTTATGCTACATATTTGCCTATGGTGCAGATTTGCGCCGGGACCCGCCGCTCTGGCGGGTTTTTTCATGCCTGGCGGCTCGTCGCGAATGCCCGGTCCGGGGAGCTTGCTTGCCTGAACGAACCTGCCCGGCGCTTGCGTTGACGCGCCGCAGCCTTTATCGCCTGCCCATTGCATAAACTGCCCAGGATGGATCATGACCCGCCCGATCATCGTGTTCGACCTCGACGGTACGCTGATCGACACAGCGCCGGATTTGCTCGACAGCCTCAACCACAGCCTTGCCGCCAGCGCGCTCGCGGCCGTCGACGAAGCCGGCTTCAGGCGCTTCGTCGGCCATGGCGGCCGCGTGATGATCGAACGGGCGCACGCCGCGCAGCAACGGTCGCTCGATGTCGCCGAACACGACCGGCTGCTGAAACTGTTCCTCGACCACTACACCCTCAACATTCCCGGCAAGTCCCGCCCCTACCCCGGCGTCCTCGAGGCGATCGCGCGCTTCGAGAAGGCCGGCTACCTCCTGGCCGTCTGCACCAACAAATACGAGGCCAACTCGCTGGCGCTGATCGAGGCGCTCGGCCTGACCAAACACTTCGCGGCGATTGCCGGACAGGATACCTTCGCCTTCCGCAAACCCGATCCGCGCCACCTCACCGAAACCATCAAGCGCGCCGGCGGCGACCCGCACCGCGCTTTGATGGTTGGCGATTCGCAGACCGACATCGACACCGCGAAAGCCGCCGGCATCCCCGTCGTGGCGGTCGATTTCGGCTACACCGACCGCCACGTGCGCGAATTCGAGCCCTCGGCGGTGATCTCGCATTTCGACGCGCTGACGCTGGACCTGGCCGAGCGGCTTATCGCGGCGGCGGGGCACTGAAGGGAAAACGGCCGGGACAGGCCCGAAAGGGAGAAAACCGATCCTGTGAGAACGCCGGCCACCGCCTTGACTTACCCGGCCGCCCTCCCTTATATCGCGGCTCGCTTGGCCTTCGGGCAACGAGCGGGCGATTAGCTCAGCGGGAGAGCACACCCTTCACACGGGTGGGGTCGCAGGTTCAATCCCTGCATCGCCCACCATCCCCGAGCCGGGATATTCCGCCCACACTACGCGAACGACTTTGGACGACTTTCGACACGCCATGTGCTTTGATGCCTCCGCAATTGGCGCATCCTGGCCGGAAAGCTCCGATCGACCAATGGCTTCCGTTGGAACAAACGATCATCATCGGGAGTTTCCCTCCGTCGAAACTTTGAGGGAAAATCATGTCCAGACTTCTTCTGGCGACTACGGTCGCCATTGTCCTCGGCGCCGGGCCGGCCTTCGCTGCGGACGACAAGCCTTTGCCGCCTCCCAATGCCAAGAAATTGTCCGACATCATCGCCAAGGTCGAGCAGCGCGATGGCTTCCGCTATGTCAAGGAGGTCGACTGGGATGATGGCGCCTATACCGTCACCTACTACACCGCCGACAAGGCGAAGGTCGAAATCACCTATGATCCGGTGACAGCCGAACCCAGATAGCTTCGTCAGGGGAAACCTGCGGGACGGGCAACCCGTCCGGCAATGATCACCGGTCCCATCTGAAAATGCCGAGCCTGCGGCGTGAGATGTGCCCGCCCTTGCGCCAATGCACCTTTGATGGCTGATTACAGCGGAGCTTCACGGGGGGTATGCATGGCGACGGCCAGGCATGTGTTGAAACGCATCTTGATGATGCTTACCGGCTATCTCGTCGCCGTGCTGATCGGCCTCATCGCCGTGGCGGCCATCTATGCCGTGCTCAGTTCCCTGCCCGACGCGCCGGGCTATTTCGACTTCATGGGTGTCACGCCGATCGCGGCACTGGCGGTGCCGCCGCTCGGCATGTTCATCTATTTCCTGACGATCGTGCTGACCGGGGCGCAGACATTGGTGTTCGCGTTGATCGCCGAATGCTTCTCGTTGCGCGGCTTCTGGCTGCACATGCTCTTCGGCGGTGCGGCGGCGGTCGGCGGCTTTGCCCTGATCTGGCCGAGCGCGCTCGAGGACATGGCGTCGGAGCGCTGGGCCGACATCGGCATCATCGCCGCTGCCGGCCTGGTCGCCGGGCTTGTCTACTGGCTGATCGCAGGGCGCGACGCCGGTTTCCGGCGACCGCTCTCGGCCCGCTGAATTCTCAGCTCGACGGCGAGCGCGCCGCTTCGGTGGCGTCCAGGGCCTGCTTCAACCGCGTGTCCCGGTCGTAGACGTCGTTGAAGTATTCGACCTTGCCGGACATGTCTGGCCATGCGGTGAAATAGGCCACATAGACCGGGATCGTGCGCGTCACATTCTCGGTCGCGTGCCCGTGCTTCAGCTTCTCGGCGATGTAGTCGACCGACGTGCCCAGCACCGCAGCCGCCATGCCGCGCGGGTCCTGCAACCGCACGCAGCCGTGGCTGAGCGCACGCATATCGCGCTGGAAGAACGACTTCTGCGGCGTGTCGTGCATGTAGATGGCGTGCTTGTTGGGGAACAGGATCTTCAATTCGCCCAGCGCATTGGCCTCGCTCGGGAGTTGGCGCACGCTGTAGGGGATGTTCGCGCCATAGCCGCCCCAGTTGACCGCCGAGGACGGAATGCGCTTGCCGCGCGAATCGGTCACCTCATAGCCGGCCCGGTCGAGATAACCCGGATCGCTGCGCAATCTCGGCAGCATTTCGTTGACGATGATCGACTGCGGCACCCCCCAATAGGGATGGAAGTCGACCTGCTTGATCTGGTCGTAGAAGAAGGCGGTCTGGTTGGTGGTCCTGCCGATGACCGCACGGGTTTTCAGCTTTTCCTCGCCATTGTCGATGTAGCTCGCCGTGAAGGCCGGCTGGTTGATGAACACACGCGGGCTGCCGAGGTCGGATGGCAGCCAGCGCAGTTCTTCCAGCGCCACCTGTACCTTGAGCAACCGGTCGGCCTTGGACGTTCCGGCCAGCGACGCGACGGTGCGCGGTCCGATGACGCCGTCGCCCTTCATGCCTGCTTTTTGCTGCACCGCCTTGATGACCGGGACCAGCTCAGGGAGGTAGACGTCGCTGGTGGCAAGCCGCGACAGCACTTCGCCGTAGGCGCCGCCCATCTCGTCGTCGAGATCGCGCGCGATCAGGCTCAGCAGCTTGGGAAGCTCGGGACTGGTTTCGCCCGGCTTCAGCAACAGCTTGGGATCGACGACGATCTCGTTTTCGGCGCTCGCTTGCAGCGACTCCAGCTCGACGCGCAGCGCCTGGTACTCCGGGTTCTGCGGATGCCGCGATTCGAGATAGGTGCGCACTTCCTGGGTGTGCGCCAGCGTCTTCAAAACGCCTTCCATGTCGAGCGGCTTGGCGGGGAAATCATAGTAGCCGGTCATGCGGTTGGGTTCGACGCGGCCGCTTTGGGCATCATGGACATAGCGAAGCACGCGGGCCGACAGCGCCATTTCGAAGCGCACGAACTCCTTCAAACGTGCAGCGGCGTCACCAGTCGACGCAGCGGCGGTCGGCACGTCGACCGTGTAGTCGGACGGTGCCAGGCCGTAGCTCGCCGCCTCGCCAAGCACCCGCACCGCGTCCTGCGCGCGGCTGTTGGCGTTGGCTCCGGTCACCCAGATGAAATCCGGATTGGCCGAATAATAGGCGATCAGCGCCTTGGCGATATCGGGCTCCGCATAGAGCTCGTAGTCGCTCAGTCCGGCGATTGCCTCGCGAAAGGCGTTGCCGGTGGCTGAGGGCACGAAGGCGGCGTCCTGCGGCGTCGCCGGCTGCGGCGCTGCCGTAAGCGCCGAGAAGTCGACGCGCACGAGCTTGTCGGCTTTGTAGGTGTAGTAGGAAGGGCTGCTGATCTTCACGCTGCCGCCGCCACCACCGCCGGCGGATACGTTGGGGTTCGGCTTGCGCCTTGATGGCGGAGGAGGAAACTCACCTCGCGGCTCGTGCCTTACGCCGCCGCCGAAAAGCATGTCGAAAAGCCCCTGCGCGCCTGCTTGCGGCGTTCCCAGGGCCAGCGTCGCCACGAGCGCTGCAAGCGGCAACGCGGTAGCTTTGTTTCCCGGCAATTTCATGGTCACCCGCTCCAGCCGCAACCGGCTCCGTTCCGCACGCTCGTGCGTCTTGCCCACCGCATGGCGGATGTAAGACGCGACTATACCGATTCATACCGATTTCGTTAAGCTTTCATAAATTTTGGGGCGGCTGTGGCAGAACGGTTTCACAACATCGTGACGGCCGGAGCGGACACAATCCGCTCCGGCCGTCGAAGCCCAGGGGCGTCGTCAGACCTCGGCGCATGGCCGTGGGCGAATTGCCGAGGAGTTTCGACTGCGAAGCCGCTGCGACCTCTTTCGCGACGGCTCAACACGGCATGTCGATCCAGGCGCGCGACGGTGCTTCGCATGCGGCCCTGCTGGCGACCGCGGAGGGGGCATTGGCGGCCTGGAAGACGATAGCCGGTCCCGACGCGGGATGACAAACGCCGGGCGTTGTGCTCGAAATCCGAACGGACGGAGCGCCAGTCTAAACGGGCCGGGAGGATCGAACGGTGAAAAAGGGTTATCGCGAACTGCTGGACGAGGCGAATGCCGAGATCGAAGTGCTTTCGCCCGAGGAAGCGGCAGCCCTGATCGAGGACGAAGGCACCATCTTTGTCGACCTGCGAGATCCTCGCGAGATTGAACGCGACGGCAGAATTCCCGGCGCGAAACATGTCACCCGTGGCATGCTGGAATTCTGGATCGATCCCGAGAGCCCTTATCACAAGCCGTTCTTCGCTTCGGGAAAGAGCTTCGTGTTCTTCTGCGCCGGCGGCTGGCGTTCGGCGCTCGCCACCAAGACCGCGCAGGACATGGGGCTGTCGCGGGTCAAGCATATCCTTGGCGGCTACACCGCCTGGAAGGCGGCCGGACTGCCGGTGGAACCCGGCGAGAAGAAGAAACAGCCCTGATTGCGGTTCAATGGAGCAGCGACGGCTCCCGTTGCGCGGCCACGAAGCTGACGGCGCGTTCCACCACGCCCTTGTCCGCCAGGATGCGGCGATGGCCGAGCCCTTCGGCCCAGTGGAGCAACACATGGTCACCGGCGCCGGCATAACGCCAGGCATGATCGGCCGAGACTTCGCGATCGTCGGGTGCGTGGATGACCAACGTCGGCACCGGCGCCTGGGCAAGCTGCCGATCGCCGGTGAATTCGTGCAGCGGCCGGCCGGAAAGATATTCGACACGGTCCGCCATGGCGGCCTGCGAGCGCGGACCGACATTGAGCATGCGGCTGAAGTCGGCGAAGATGGCCGGCAATGAACTGGGCGCGGCGATCAGCACCAGGCGCCCGGCCGCCAGCGGCGCAATGTTCCTGATCGATCCGGCAATTGCATTGGCGGCGACGGCGCCGCCGAAGGAATGACCGACCACCGCCGCGAACGGGCCGAACCATTCGCCCGCGATTCGCACCGCATCCACGGCATTGACCATGTTCAACCGCCGGCCATGCGATTGGCCGTGGCCGGGAAGGTCGAGCGAGACGACCCTGTAGCCGGCGGCGCGGTAGCCCTCGATCAGCATGCGCATATATTCGGTGCGCGAGCGCCAGCCATGGACGACGAGAACCGTGCCGGCGGACGCCCTGCCCGGCTCCGGACGGAATTCATGCACCATGACGCAGCCGGATCCGGCTTTCAGCCGGTGATGCCGCGCTTCAGCCATGAAATCTGCCGCGCGGTCGACGGCACGGCGTTCGCCCTCGCTCAGCACCCTGGCGTTCGGCGTACGGCAGAACAGCTCGAATGCGGCGCGCCCAGTGAGGCGGGGGGCGACATGTTCGGCGGCCCCGAATACACCCCGGATGACCTTCAGTCCGAATGATGCCATAGTGGGAATCCATCCATACGTTCAAGCATGAACATAATAGTTCAAAGATGAACAATAAACAAGAGCTGCCCTGGGACAACCCGCGGTTTCGCAACTGGGTCGCGGTTGCGCGCGCCTGCCATGTGCTGGAGCGCACGCTTGCCGTGAAGCTGGCACCGCTCGATCTGAAGCCCGCGCAGCTCGACGTGTTGATGAATCTCTACCGCCATCCCGGCATGTCGCAGCACGATCTCGCCCGCAAGCTGCTCGTCGGCCGCTCCAACATCACCATGCTGTTGCCGCAGCTCGAGGCTCGCGGCCTGCTGCGCCGCGAAGGCGACGAGAGGGACAAGCGCATACTGCGGCTGGCCCTCACCGAAGCCGGCGAGGCGCTGCTGATGCAGGCGCTGAAGGTGCACATGGCGCTGATCGAGAAAGCGATGAGCCAGTCGACGCCGGAGCAGTGCGACATGATCGGCGAGCAGATGCGCAAGATCTACGAGGTGTTGAAGGACGCCTGACCGCCATTGCGGTCCGGCGGATCACCACATCGTCTTTTTTGCCCGCTCCGGCCATTCCTTGTCATAGGTTTCGCCGTCGATGTTCCTGCGGCTGGTGATCTCCAGGATCTTTCCGGGCGTCGGCAGGGACTTCGGATCGACATGCCTTTCCGGGTTCCACAGTTCCGACCGCACGATGGCGCGGGCGCATTGGAAATAGACCGTATCGACATCGATGACGGTCACCGAGCGTGCCGGCCTGCCGTCGACCGTGAACGACGCGCAAAGCGCGGCATCCGTGGTGATGCGCGCGCGGCCGTTGATGCGCAGCGTCGTGCCGGAGCCCGGCACCAGGAACAGCAGCCCGACGCGGGGATCGCGAATGATGTTCTTCAGCGAATCGGCGCGGTTGTTGCCGCGCCGGTCCGGCATCATCAGGGTTTTCGGATCGACGATGCGCACGAAGCCGGCGAGATCGCCGCGCGGCGAGCAATCCAGCCCTTCCGGCCCGCTCGTCGCCAGCGCGACGAAGGGTGAGGCCTCGATGAAGGCGGCGTATTCGGGAAAGACGTGGTCGAGTTCCTTGACCACCGAGGCTTCGCCGGGCAGGCCATAGAGCGCTTCAAGCTGTTCGACGGTGGTTATGATGGACATTGTCTCGTCTCCCGATCCGCCGCCCCTACTCCCGCTCCATGACATCTTGACGACGCCCGCCGGCTAACGGTCGCGGCTGAGACCCTTTTGCGCAAGCTCGGCAAGGTAGGCGTTCCAGCGCGCGTCCTTCTCGTGGCCCAGCGTGTGCAGGTAATTCCAGGTGAAGATGCCGGTGTCATGGAAATCATCGAAGGTTATGCGCACCGCGTAGTTGCCGACCGGTTCAATTTTGAGGATGGCGACATCGCGCTTGCCCGGAACGGTCACCCGCTGGTCCGGCGAATGGCCCTGCACCTCGGCCGACGGCGAGGCGACGCGCAGCAGCTCGGCCGGCAGCTCGAATGGCTGGTGGCCGGGAAAGGTCACGGAGAGCAGTTTGCGGTCTTTGGAGACCCGCAGTTCCTTCGGCGCCGTCATGGTGTTTTTCCGTTTCGAACCACCCTTCCCTACGCCGCTTCGCCGGATTGGAAAAGCCCGTACCAGGCAGCCGACATCCGGTGTCGGTCGGGGAATGTTACCAAAGATCGAGAGCGGCTATCTTGAACGACAGGCCGGATCGTATCACATAGCGATATATAACGCCGTCGTTCACAGCCACGGGAAACGCTTCACGCATGGACATGATCGATCCTTTCGGCCGCACGATCAGCTACCTGCGCGTGTCGGTCACCGACCGCTGCGATTTCCGCTGCACCTATTGCATGGCCGAGGACATGGCTTTCCTGCCCAAGAAGGACCTGCTGTCGCTCGAGGAACTCGACCGGCTGTGCAGCGTCTTCATCGCAAAAGGCGTGCGCAAATTGCGCCTCACCGGCGGCGAGCCGCTGGTGCGCAAGAACATCATGCATCTGGTCCGCCAACTGTCGCGTCATCTCGAAAGCGGCGCGCTGGAAGAACTGACGCTGACCACCAACGGCTCGCAGCTTTCGCGTTTTGCTGCCGAGCTCGCCGATTGCGGCGTCAAGCGCATCAATGTTTCGCTCGACACGCTCGATGCCGACAAGTTCCACGCAATCACCCGCTGGGGCCATCTCGGCAAGGTCATGGCCGGCATCGATGCGGCGCAGGCGGCGGGGCTGAAGATAAAGCTCAACGCCGTGGCGCTGAAGGATTTCAACGACGCCGAATTGCCTGAGATGATGCGCTGGGCGCATGGCCGTGGCATGGACCTGACCGTCATCGAAACCATGCCGATGGGCGAGATCGACGCCGACCGCACCGACCAGTACCTGCCGCTGTCGCTGCTGCGCGCCTCGCTGGAGCGCCAGTTCACGCTGACAGACGTCCCGTTCAAGACCGGCGGTCCGGCCCGCTATGTCCATGTCGCGGAAACCGGTGGCCGGCTCGGCTTCATCACGCCGATGACCCATAATTTCTGCGAAAGCTGCAACCGCGTCCGGCTGACCTGCACCGGCACGCTCTTTATGTGCCTGGGCCAGGAGGATGCCGCCGATCTCAGGGAGCCGTTGCGTGCGTCCGAAGGCAACGATCTGGTCGGCGCGGCGATCGACGAGGCGATCGGGCGCAAGCCGAAAGGGCATGATTTCATCATCGACCGTCGCACCAGCCGCCCCTCCGTGTCGCGGCATATGAGCGTCACCGGCGGCTGATTTTCCCACGGATCTGGTGCAGGATCGCTTCCGGCTGACTGCTGGAGGAATGGAATGAAGTGCGCGCGCTCGGTATTGGCATTCGTTGCGGCGATCGCGGCAATTCCCTCGGCCGCCGCTCCTTTCACCTACACCAACGAGCGATTCGGCACGGTCTGCACCTTTCCCGATGATGTTTTCACCGACCGCCAGCCCGAACCGGACAACGGCGACGGCCAGCAATGGCTCGCGCCCGACGGCGCCAGCCTGATCTGTTCCGGCATCCTCAATATCGACAACGACACGCCGAAGAGCTTCGTTGCGGCCGAGAAGACAAGCACCCAGGCGGGTTACAAGGTCACCTACAGCAGGGCGGGAAAGAATTGGGCCGTGCTTTCGGGGCTGAAGGCCGGGAACATCTTTTATGAGCGCCGCCTGTTCGGCAAGGACGGCGTCATCCGCACCGTCTGGATCGAATATCCGCCGGCCGTGAAGTCGAAATACGACCCGCTGGTCGGCGCCATCGCCGCCAGCCTCGAGAGACCGTGACTATTGCGGCCATGCCGCAATAAATCTCCGCCGGCGGATGCCCGCCTGATTTACCCCAGCCGTTTTCGCACCTAGCCTTCTATCCGGTAGCGGCTTTCGCTCCGTGGGGGAAAACATTATGCGCAAATTCATCTTTTCTGTTGCCTTGCTCGGCCTCGCCGCCATGCCGGCGGCGGCGCAATCCATCGGCGGCACTTACGATGTCGCCGGCACCAATTTCGATGGTTCGGCCTATGGCGGCGAAGCAACCATCACGCTGACAAGCGGCACGACCTGCACGATCCATTGGGAAACCGGCGGCTCGTCCTCGGACGGCATCTGCATGCGCAACGACAACGCCTTCTCGGCCGGCTATGTCATGGGCAAGGAGATCGGCCTTGTTGTCTACAAGATGCAGGAAGACGGCTCGCTGCACGGCCTGTGGACGATCGCCGGCAAGAACGGTAACGGCACCGAGGTGCTGACGCCCAAGAAGTAAAATCGGCCATCCGCGGTTGAAAGTCTGGGCCGCGATCAAGGCCGTGGCCCAGACCTTTGTCATTGCTGTTTCGTTCCCGGCTGCTACAGGCTTTTTTCAAAGCAGAACCGGTAGAGATCTTGCCCCTTTCTCCCAATCTTCGCGGTGCGTTGTTCATGGTGGTGGCGATGGCCGGCTTCACCCTCAATGACGCCATCACCAAATATTCGTCGCAGTCGATGAACATGGCGCAGGTCATGCTGATCAGAGGCGCATTTGCCTCGCTCTTCGTCGGCCTGCTTGCCTGGCAGCGCGGCGCGCTGGTCCGTCCGCGCTCGATGCTGCAGCCGCTGGTGGCACTGCGCGTCCTTGCCGAGGCCGGCGCGACGGTGACCTTCCTGGTCGCGCTTGCCCATTTGCCGATCGCCAGCGTCTCGGCCGTCCTGCAGGCACTGCCGCTGGCCGTGACAATGGGCGCGGCCCTTGTCTTCGGCGAGGCGGTCGGCTGGCGCCGCTGGCTGGCGATCGCCGTTGGATTTGCCGGCGTGCTGGTCGTGGTGCGCCCGGGCTTCGAGGGGTTCAGCATGTTTTCGCTCGTGGCGCTGGCCAGCGTCGCCTGCTGCGCGGTGCGCGATCTCGCCACCAAGCGGATTCCGCCGGCTATCCCGACGCTGCTGATCTCCACCGCAACGGCATTGGCCATGACGGTGGTCGGCGCGCTGCTGCTGTCGCCGATGGGCGGCTGGACACCGATGACGGGAAAAGCCACTGCGCTGCTGGCGCTCGCAGCAGTGCTGGTGCTCATCGGCTACCAATTCATCATCATGGCGATGCGCTCGGGCGAGATTTCCTTCATAGCACCGTTCCGCTATACGGCGCTGCTCTGGTCCATTGTGCTCGGCCTGCTGGTCTTCGGCGATGTCCCCGACATGACGATGATCATCGGCGCCAGCACAATCGTCGGCTCCGGCCTTTACGCGCTTTATCGTGAGCGCGTCGTCGGCCGGCGCAGGATCGTCGCGGAAAGCACTGGTCCTGCCATGGCCCCGGACGGCATATAAGAGGCTCGCGGGGAGTTTTCGCGACGGCGCACGGGCTCGATGATGGTGAGAGATATTGCGGGATTGATGCTGGCCGGCGTTCAATCCAGACGCAGGGGCGGCGGCGACAAGACCTTGCTGCGGCTCGAAAGCGCCCCCCGACGATCTTGCCAAGGCGGCGCGGTTGCTGCAGAGCATCTGAGATGAACAAGCGCCTCTTCGGCATCACCGGCTGGAAGAACTCCGGCAAGACGACCCTGACTGAGAAACTGGTCGCGGAACTCGTTGGGCGCGGCTGGACGGTTTCGACCGTAAAGCACGCCCATCATGATTTCGACATCGACAAGCCGGGCGCGGACAGCTTTCGCCACCGGCAGGCAGGAGCCATGGAAGTCGCCATCGTCTCCGCCAATCGCTGGGCGCTGATGCACGAATTGCGCGGCGAGGATGAGCCGGCGCTGGAAGCGATCCTGTCGCGGCTTGCGCCGTCCGACATCGTGCTGGTCGAAGGCTACAAGCGCGAAGCCCACCGCAAGATCGAAACCCGGCGCCTGGAGGCGAAGGACCGGACGCCGCTTTCGGCGGGTGACCCCGGGATCGTTGCCATTGCGGCCGACTTCGTCATCGAGGACAAAAGCCTGCCGGTGTTCGACCTCGACGACGTGAAATCGATAGCCGACTTCGTCGAGCGCGCGACCGGCCTCGTTGCTTGAGAAGTAACGTAACGGCAGAAGGACATTGCCGATTTTCGTGGTTTTGCAGTTGCTTTTTTCTTGGAAAGAGTGGGAGTATCGGGCCAGCGGGCGGTCAAAAGCACCGCCCCCACAGAGCCGTTTCGGAACGACGGCCGGGACCATAAAGAGAGGATCATTATGCGTATTGCACTGCGTATCGCGCTCGCCGCTTCGGCCGCGCTGCTGACGCTCGGCGTAGCCCAGGCCCAGGAAAAGACCCTGAGGATCGGCACCGAGGGCGCTTATCCGCCCTTCAACAACCTGACTTCCGATGGCAAGCTCGTCGGTTTCGACATCGACATCGCCCAGGCGCTCTGCGATGAGATGAAGGTCAAGTGCACCTTCGTTGCCCAGGATTGGGACGGCATCATCCCGGCGCTGCAGGCGGGCAAGTTCGACGCCATCGTGGCATCGATGTCGATCACGCCGGAGCGTGCCGAGAAGGTAGACTTCACTCACAAATACTACAACACGCCCTCGGCGCTGGCCGTCCCGAAGGATTCGACGCTGAAGGGCGTGACCAAGGAGGACCTCGCCGGCAAGAGTATCGGCGTGGCCACCACGACGACCCATTTCAACTATGCCTCGAAGACCTACACCGACAGCACGATCAAGGGTTATCCGAGCAGCCCCGAGGAACAGGCGGATCTGGCCAACGGCCGCCTCGACGCCATCGAGGATGATATCGTGGTGCTGCAGCAGTGGCTGGATTCGCCTGACGGTGCCTGCTGCAAGATCCTCGGCCAGCCCTCGCCGCAGCCGGTCGAGATTTTCGGACCTGGCGCCGGCATTGCCGTGCGCAAGGGCGAGACCGATCTGGTCAACAAGCTGAATTCCGCCATCGACGCCATCAGGGCCAACGGAAAATACAAGGAAATCAACGACAAGTACTTCAAGTTCGACGTCTACGGCGCCGAGTCCTGATAATCACCTCCAAGGGCGGCAGGGTCTCCCTGCCGCCTTACCCGATCTGGGAGCTCTGGAGATAACACCACTCGATGCCAGCCCAAAGCATATGGACACTTCTCAGTTGGGGACCCAATGGCTGGCTTGACGATATCGCCTATGGCGCGGTGGTCACCATCGCGCTGGCGCTCGCCACGCTTCCGATCGGCCTGACGATCGGCTTTTTCATTGCCTGGGCAAAGCAATCCGAAGAGCCTTCGCTGCGGCTGGCCGCGAACATTTACACCACCATGTTTCGGGGCCTTCCGGAGCTGGTGACGCTCTTCCTGTTCTTCTTCGGCATGCCCATCCTGCTGCAATACATCATCCGCTTCTTCAGGCCCGAGGCGACGATCGATGTCGACAGCTTCATCGCCGGCATGATCGTGCTCTCGCTGATCTTCTCTTCCTATGCCAGCGAGGTATTCCTTTCGGCCTTTCGCGCCATTCCGAAGGGCCAGTATGAGGGCGGCTATGCGATCGGTCTGTCGAAGTGGCTGACCATGCGCAAGGTGATCCTGCCTCAATTGCTGCGCATCGCCTTCCCCGGTCTCGAGAATTGCTGGCTCAGCCTGCTCAAGGACACAGCCCTGGTCTCGGTCGTCAACCTCGCCGAGACCTTGCGCAATGCGGGCGTCGCGGCGCGCGTCACCAAACATTCGTTCCTGTTCTACAGCGTCGCGGCGCTGGTCTTTCTCATCCTGGCAATCCTGTCTTCGATCGCCACCGGCTTCATCTTGCGGTCGCTCGGGCAGAAGGAAGCGCGATGAGCGTCACCGACACCATTGCCGTCGATCGGCCGCCGCCGCCGGCGCGCGGCTGGCCGCGTGCCCGTATCGTGGGATACGCACTCGTCGGCCTCTGGATCCTCTTCGGCTTCGGCATACTGGCCTATCTGGTCTCCGCGTGGAACGGCGAGTTCTTCGCACGATATGCGCCGGCCTATCTGCAGGGACTTGGAACCACCCTGTCGCTGGTGGCTGTGTCGATGGTGGCCGGCGCCATCCTGTCGCTGCCCGTCACCTATGGCCGCATGTCGAACAACCGGTTGCTGTCGTGGCCCGCCTATTGCTACGTCTATTTCTTCCGCGGCACGCCGCTGCTGGTCCAGGTCTATCTGGTCTATTACGGGGTCGGTTCTTTCCGCGTGCAGCTCGAATCGGTTGGGCTATGGTGGTTCTTCCGCGACGCCTTCAACTGCGGCGTGTTCGCCTTTGCGCTCAACACGGCCGCCTATCAGGCCGAAATCTTGCGCGGCGCCATAGAGAGCGTTCCAAGGGGCCAGTGGGAAGGCGCCGCTTCGCTCGGCCTGCACAAGTTGCAGACGCTGCGCAAGGTCATACTGCCCCAGGCGATCATCGTGGCCTTGCGACCCTACGGCAATGAACTCGTTCTGATGATCAAGGCCTCCGCGATCGTCGCCATCATCACCGTCTACGACCTGATGGGCAATGCGAAACTCGCCTACGCCAAGTCCTTCGACTTCCAGGCCTATGTCTGGGTGGCAATCGTCTATCTGGTGATGGTCGAGATCCTGCGCCACGGGGTCGAATGGATCGAGCGCCGGATTACCATTCACCTGAAACGGTAAGCCTACCTGATCTGTGCCAGTCGATGGCGCGGCGCGCGCCTTGACGAATCCGCCGCATGGCCTAGACCTTCCGCAACTGCAATCTTTGCTCCCGTCGGAAGGAACAAGCCATGGCATCGGTGGCATTTCTCGGTCTTGGCGTCATGGGCTACCCCATGGCCGCGCATCTGAAGAACAAGGGCGGCCATGACGTCACCGTCTACAACCGCACCGGGGCAAAGGCGGAGCAATGGGTCGCCCAGCACGGCGGCGCTCTCGCCCTGACGCCGGCGCAGGCTGCCGAAGGCAAGGACTTTGTTTTCTCGTGCGTGGGCAATGACGACGATCTGCGTTCGGTGACGACGGCAAAGGACGGTGCCTTTCAGGCCATGAAAAAGGGCGCCGTCTACATCGACAACACCACGGCATCGGCCGAGGTCGCGCGCGAATTGGCCGAGACCGCACAGGAGCGCGGCTTCTCGTTCCTCGACGCGCCGGTCTCCGGCGGCCAGGCCGGCGCCGAAAACGGCATTCTGACCGTCATGGTCGGCGGCGATCAGGCAGCCTTCGACAAAGCCAGGCCCGTCATCGACGCCTATGCCCGGATGGTCGGGCTTATGGGACCGGCAGGCGCCGGCCAGCTCACCAAGATGATCAACCAAATCTGCATCGCCGGGCTGGTGCAGGGACTGTCCGAAGGCATCCATTTCGGCAGGAAAGCCGGGCTCGACATCGAGAAGGTCATCGATGTGATCTCCAAGGGCGCAGCGGGCTCGTGGCAGATGGAGAACCGGCACAAGACGATGAATGCAGGCAAATACGACTTCGGCTTCGCGGTCGACTGGATGCGCAAGGATCTCGGCATCTGCCTTGATGAAGCCGACCGCAACGGGGCCAGACTGCCCGTGACGGCGCTCGTCGACCAGTTCTATAAGGACGTCCAGGCGATGGGCGGCAGGCGCTGGGACACATCCTCACTGCTGGCGAGGCTGGAAAAGTAGAACGCAGATGTCCCTGCCCTGCCCGAGCTGGAGCGCGGACGACGTCGTCGCTCACCTGCGCTCGATCGGCACGCAGGAAAACCGCGCCGGCATGGCCCGGTTCGGCATCAACACCGCGACGGCGCTTGGTGTAGGCAATTCGGATTTGCGGCCGCTGGCGCGCAAGCTGAAGCGCAATCACGAGCGGGCGCTTGCCCTGTGGGACAGCGGTGTTCGCGAGGCGCGGCTGGTGGCGGCGTTCACCGGGGAGCAGAAAAGGATCACGGCCGAGCAGTGCCGCCGCTGGGCCGGCGATTTCGATTCATGGGAGATCGTAGACAGCGTTTCGGATCTCTTTGCTGAAACGCCGTTCCGGCGTGAGTTGATCGAGGAGTTTGCTGCCGACGAACGCGAGTTCGTGCGCCGCGCCGGCTTTGCCATGGTGGCGTGGAGCGCAGTGCATCTGAAGCAGGAGCCGGACGCGACGTTTCTCGCCTATCTGCCGTTGATCGAGGCGCATGCCGGCGATCCGCGCAATTTCGTCAGGAAGGCGGTCAGCTGGGCGCTGCGGCAGATCGGCAAACGCTCGGCGGCGCTGCATGCCCCTGCCCTTGCGCTCGCGCAAAAGTTGGCCGGATCATCCGACAAGACGGCGCGCTGGATCGGCCGGGACGCCGTGAAGGAGTTAGCTGGATCGGCCGGGACGCCGTGAAGGAGTTAACGGATGCCAAAAGGCTGGAACGGCTCACCTCCAGAAAAAGCTGATCTTGCCGATATCCGGTTCACGGAGGTGACGCCGGCAACACGCGGCGACTTCGAGATATTGTTCGAGCAGCCGGGTGCGCCAAGATATTGCTGGTGCATGGCGTGGCGGCAGTCCGTCCGCGAGCACATCCCGAATGATGAGAAAAAGCGCCAGATGATGGCACTTATCGATGCCGGCAGGCCGGTCGGCATCCTCGCCCAGATCGACGGCAAGACCGTTGCCTGGTGTTCGGTCGCGCCGCGCGAAACCTACCGAAGGCTTTCAAAGCAGCAGGACGACAGCGAGACGGGGGTATGGTCAATCGTCTGCTTTTATGTGCCAAGGGCTTTGCGCGGCCGCGGTTTTGCTTCCGCATTGCTCGATGCGGCCATTGACCACGCGTTCGCCAAGGGGGCGCATATCATTGAGGCCTATCCGGTGGGCGAGGCATCGCCGAGCTACCGTTTCATGGGGTTTCGCGACATGTTTGCGGCGCGCGGCTTTCACGACGCCGGCATGACCGGTTCTCGCCGGCATGTAATGCGGCTCGAGCGTTGACGTCGCCGGTGGCGGTGTCTTTACTCGAACGCAAAGGAAAACGTCCGATGACCAAACGTCTGATAGCCATGGCAGCGTTCGCGGGCGCGATGTCGGCTTTTACAGCCGCCCTCGCTTCGGCCGAGACCACACACATATTCTGGAAGGATTTGCGCCCGGCGACCCAGGCGGTTGCCGAAGAAGCTGGCCTGCCGATGATCGCGGCAAAATTGCCCGATCGCGGCGAGACGTTATCCCTCGGCCTGCAGGACAAGACCATACAAATAGCCGGCTATGCGTTGCCGGTCGATCGCGAAGGCGATCTTGTCTATCAATTCCTACTGGTGCCGTGGACCGGCGCCTGCAGCCACATGCCGACACCACCACCCAACCAGATCGTCCTGGTCACCCCGGCTCAGCCCTACAAAATATCGCGGGCCTACCAGCCGGTTTCCGTAACCGGCGCGCTGAAACCAGGCATGGAGAAGAGCCAGCTTTTCATCCTGGACGGCGTCTCGGTCATCCAGTCGGGCTATACCGTGCGCAAGGCAGACGTGACCGGCGTCGACACCGTGCCGGACACAATAACCCTACCGGTCAACTCGCCTTGGACTTTCCTCAACAAAAAGAAGAACTAAGCAAGGCGAGCTTGCGTGACCTTGCATGCACCAAGGCCACGCGCGCTCAGGCCGCGTTCGCGCCCGATTCCTTGTCCAGCACCATGTAATCGAGCGGGATTTCGGTCGTGTACTTGATCTGCTCCATGGCGAAGGAGGACGAGACGTCGCGAATCTCGATCTTGGCGATCAGCCGCTTATAGAAGGCATCATAGGCTGCAATGTCGGGCACCACGACACGCAGGAGGTAGTCGACATCGCCGCTCATGCGGTAGAACTCGACCACCTCGGGGAATTCCTGGATGACTTCGGAAAAACGCCGCAGCCATTCATGGCTGTGCGAATTGGTGCGGATCGAGACGAAGACGGTGACCCGCACATTGACCTTTTCATGATCGAGAATGGCGACACGCCGCTTGATGACGCCCTCTTCCTCGAGCTTCTGGATGCGCCGCCAGCAAGGGGTCGTCGACAGTCCCACTTTCTTGGCGACATCTGCGACCGCGAGCGTCGCGTCCTCCTGCAGGAGGCGGAGAATTTTTCGGTCAAGGCGGTCCATTGAAAGCTCCTGAAGGAATGGATTGGCCATAATCGGCGTTATTATAGGCTTCCACAAGAAAAAAATTCTGCTGATTGGCGGAAAAGCCGGTGGTTTCTTGCTGAATGTCTAACCGAGGCGATAGCGGATTTCCGACCTGAGGAAAGGCAGCAAATCCATTTCAAACCAGGGATTCCGCTTCAGCCAGCCGGTGTTGCGCCAGGACGGATGCGGCAGCGGCAGCACCTTCTGGCCAGCGGATTTCTCCCAGATGGAGCGCCAGTCCCTCACCGTTTCCGTCAGGGACGGGCGCCGCGCGGCACCCATGTGCCAGGACTGCGCGTAGATGCCGATCGTCAGCACCAAGTCGATCTGCGGCATGAGCCCCATCAACGGCGCGCGCCAGGCCGGCGCGCATTCACGCCTTGGCGGCAAGTCGCTGCCCTTGGCGTCCTGGCCGGGGAAACAGAAGCCCATCGGCACGATAGCGAACTTCTCGGTGTCGTAGAACTCCTCGCTGGTGACGCCGAGCCAGTCTCGCAGCCGGTCGCCCGAAGCATCGGTGAACGGCATGCCCGACAGATGCACCTTGGTTCCCGGCGCCTGGCTGGCAATCAGGATGCGGGCATTCGACGAGGGTCGCAGCACCGGGCGCGGTTCGTGCGGCAGTGGCCGGCCGATCGGATTGTCGACGCAGATGCGGCAGGCGCGAACCGTCGCGGCGAAGCTTTCGAGTTCCGCAGTCATCCTCAGGCCGCGGCACTCGGCCGGCTCGAAACCATCCGATACCAGCGCAACACATTGCTGCACTCGTCCGGCACCTTGATGCGCGCCGGTTTCATAAAATCGATGGCGATCATCCCGGTGATATCGGCGATCGAATAGGCGTCGCCGGCGGCGAATTCGCGGGTTCCCAGCTCGCCGTCGAGAAGTCGCAGGAATTCGATTGCCTTCGGCTTGTTGGCCTCGCCCCACTCGGGAATCTGCGGGATCTCCCATTCCTTCATGGCCGGATGGGTGTGGCGGAAAGCTTGCGCGACGCAGGTCAGCAGGTTGAATTCCATCCGCCTTTGCCACATCTCGACCTGCGCCTTGCCGAGCGCCCCGCGACCGAACAGTGCGGGCTCGGGATTGAGTTCCTCGAAATAGCGGCAGATGGCGACGGACTCGGTGATGACGGTGCCGTCGTCAAGCTCCAGCACCGGCAGTCGCCGCAGTGGATTGCGCGAGCTGACCGCCTGTTGCCTGTGTTCCAGCGCGCCCATGTCGACGGACACCAGCGGAACCGCGATTCCCTTCTCGGCCAGAAAAACGCGAACCCGCCTTGGGTTGGGCGCCCGGCCGCCGTCGAAGAGCTTCATTCGATCCTCCAGTTCTTGCCGGTGACGGCAGGGTTCAGCTTCCGCCGGCTTACCAGAAGCGGAAAATCTCTCGCACGGCATCGGCGATGGAGGCGAGCGTGCCATGTTTTCTCTCGACGGACTCGCCATGGTGGCTGTCGCGCCAATCTTGCGGCTGGTCGAATGTACCTGCCCAGATGCCGGCCCTTGCCGCGCGCGCGATGGCTTCCTCGCTCTCGTAATCGCCGAAAGCGACCGCCCAGCCTGCCTCGACCTGTGCGCGGTTGAGATCGGTATCGCCCGCCTTGCAATCGCCGAGCAGCCGGCCGTAACGATCGCGCTGCCAGCCGCTGCAGATGACGGGCCTGCCGGCGATCAGGCGCACCAGAGATTGGCGCGCAAGCGTGCCACAGGAATAATCGGCGCCGTTCTTGCGGCAGGTCTGGGTGTATTCCGGCGCGTCGATGCCGCGCATGCGGATGCGTTCGGCCCCGAGCGTGATCGAGTCGCCATCATTGATGATGGCGACGCCCTGTGTCTTTCGCGTCTCCACGCGATCGAGGCGCGCCGCAAGCACGATCAGCAGCCCCAGAACGATGATCGTCAGCCCATAGTCCAGCAATTTGCGCCATGGGGTTCGCGGGCGCGGCGCAGCGTACCGCCGGCGCGGTCCTTGCGACCAGGAACGGCTCATATGGCAAACGGTTGGTTAATCATTCGAACGTAGCTTAACACCTTGAAATGCCGCCCGCATAATTGAAGTCTTCATGCCTTTGCAACGCTCGAACACAGCGGACAAATTCATTGTGGACCGCAGGAAACGCCATCGCAACAGCGATGTCGCGCGCGCGGTGCGCAAGACGCGCGACCGTCTTTCGCAACAGGCCGGCAATCCGGATTTCGATCGCGAACTGCTGAGACTCCATGCGCGCGCGATGACCAGCGGGGCCATTGCCATTCCGCTGCTCGTCCTGGCGATCGCCGCGCTTGGCCGGCTGGCCGGCATCGGCAATGAGATCATTCTCTGGGCGCTGTTCACCCTGACCTGCTACACGATGTTGGCTTTCATGGCGCGCCGCGTCGAACGCGTGGAAGCGTCCGAGCTTAACCCGTTGCAAACCCAGAGAGAATTCCTGTTCGCACATTTCCTGTGCGGCCTCGGCTGGGGCTGGTTCGTCTGGCTCGGCTGCGGTGCCTGCGCGGTCGACCAGTTTCAGGTGGTCAAGGCCGTGGTGCTGCTGCTTGCCATGGCCGGAACCGCTATCATGGCCTCATCCCTGCGCGGGGCGCTGCTGGCGACTTTCGCTGTTCCGGTGACGCTTTACGCCTACGCCGAAATAAGGCTGTGGATGCCTGTCGGGGCGATCATGGCCGTACTGCTCGTTCTTTCGCTGCCTTTCTTTGCCTATATCGCGCGGAACCTCAACCGCTCCTCCCTGATGCTTTTGTCGTTCCGCTCCGAAAAGGACGCACTGATCGCCGAAGTCGAGACCGCGAAATCGATGTCGGACGAGGCGCGGCGGCGCGCGGAAGATGCCAATCTGGCGAAATCGCGCTTTCTTGCCTCGATGAGCCATGAATTGCGCACGCCGCTCAACGCAATTCTCGGTTTTTCCGAAGTGATGTCGAACGAAGTGCTGGGGCCGATGAGCAATCCCACGTATCGCGACTATGCCCATGACGTGCACGAATCCGGCCAGCATCTTCTCGACCTCATCAACGAGATCCTCGACCTGTCGCGCATCGAGGCCGGCCGGTACCAGCTCAATGAAGAGCCGGTGATGCTGCTCGGCATTGTCGAGGATTGCTGCCACATGATGGAGTTGAAGGCGCGCAACAAGGATATCCGCGTCATTCAGGATTTCGAACATGCCTTGCCGCGCCTGTTCGCCGACGAGCGCGCGGTGCGCCAGATCACCCTCAACCTCTTGTCCAACGCGATCAAGTTCACCGCCACCGGCGGCGAAATCCGCGTGCGCGTCGGCTGGACGGCCGGCGGCGGACAATACATCTCGGTCAGGGACAACGGCCCCGGCATACCGGAAGACGAGATCCCGGTAGTGCTTTCGGCCTTCGGCCAGGGTTCGATCGCCATCAAGAGCGCCGAACAGGGCACCGGACTTGGTCTGCCGATCGTGCAGGGCCTGCTCGCCATGCATGGCGGCGAATTCCAACTTCATTCCAAGCTGCGCGAAGGCACAGAGGCGATTGCCATCTTCCCGCTGAGCCGGGTGATGGAGGAACTGCCGGCCCTGCCGACCGCGGCGGTCGCGGCGCGTCGGCGTTGACGCGCCTCATGCGTGGAATGAGCGACGAATGCTCGGCCTAGCCGCGAACGGCCGCGGCCATGCCCGAACTGGTCAGTGCCGCTGCCTTGATTAGGCCGGCGGCAAGTGCCGCGCCTACTCCCTCGCCGTGGCCGACGCCGAGGTCAAGCAAGGGGCGAAGGCCAAGGCGCTCGGCGGCCTGCGCATGCGCGGGCTCCGGCGACAGGCCGGCGAGAAGGCAATGATCCAGCGCGGCAGGATTGGCGGCATGCAGGACCGCTGCGGCTGCCGTTGCCGCAACTCCGTCGAGCAGCACGGGGATCTTTTGCATCCGTGCCGCAAGGATGGCGCCGGCTATCGCCGCGAACTCACGGCCACCGAGCCGGCGCAGCACCTCCAACGGTTCATCGAGATGGCCGGCGTGGAAAGCCAGCGCCGCATCGACCACCTCCGCCTTGCGCGCCTGCATCGCCGCATCGGCGCCAGAGCCCGGGCCGACCCAATCGGTGCCCTTGCCGCCCAACACGGCCGCGAACAGGGCCGCGGCGACGGTGGAATTGCCGACGCCCAGATCGCCGAGGCAAAGCAGGTCGGCGCCGCCGGCGATCGCCTCCATGCCAAAGGCCATGGTCGCGGCGCAACCCCGCTCGTCGAGTGCGGCATCCTGCGTGATGTCGGCTGTCGGAATATGCAAGGCGAGATCGAAAACCTTCAGCCCGAGGTCGTTGGCGACGCAGACCTGGTTGATCGCTGCACCGCCGGCCGCACACAGTTCGACGGCGTTTGCGGTCGCCGCCACGGCTCTCGGCGAGACGCCGTGCCTG
The DNA here is from genome assembly GCF_020165765.1 of Mesorhizobium sp. B264B1B. Classification (NCBI taxonomy): domain Bacteria; kingdom Pseudomonadati; phylum Pseudomonadota; class Alphaproteobacteria; order Hyphomicrobiales; family Phyllobacteriaceae; genus Mesorhizobium; species Mesorhizobium sp. B264B1B. Next base: position 63,467 of record NZ_JAIUIS010000020.1, on the reverse strand, counting down.
ACAACACCATGGTTGCCGGCAAAGACCGCGACCAGAGGCCGCGTCACTGCCGGCGGCGCACGGCCACTCCATGCTGCCAGCCAGGCAGCGATATCCTCGATGCGACCAAGCGAGTTCCTTGGCTTGTCCGCCTTGGCGAACAGCGTTCGCACACGGGCCTCGGCTGTCGTGTCGGCCGCCGGCAGGTTGGCCAGCAGGTTACGGAAATCGTCGAAGGGCTGTGCTCTGGTCATGTCGTGGAAATCGTCCTTGCAGATGGCAGCGGCATAGCCGCCCTCGTGCGCCGGCACAACCTCCCGCGCCTGATGTAAAAGCGGCCGTGGGCGACGCATTCCCGAGGGCTTGCAAAGGGCATGCCGTTGCACCATGTGGAAGTCAGCCAAGGAAACATTCATGACGGCCATCGAATCCCCATGCATTCTGGTCTGTTCGATCGATATGAAGACCGGTTTCTGTTTCGGGTGCGGCCGCACCCGGGACGAGATCGGCGCCTGGATCGACATGACGGCGCAGGCGCGCCGTGACGTCATGGCCCAACTGCCTGCAAGGCTGGAGACGGTAGAGCGCCGGCCGCGCCGCGAAACCCGCCGCACCCGTATGGCACGGGAACGCGACGCGCTCTCGTGAACGGATTGCCGACATGAACCGCCTGTTCTGGATCCTGATGCTCGTCATCGGCGTCGGCGCGGTGCTGCTGATGTTCAACGATTCCGCCGGCAATACGCTCGGCGTAGAGAACGATGATTTTGGCCGGCTGATCTGGCTTGGCGCCTTCGGTGCGCTCATCGGCGCCGGCCTGCTAAGGTCGGGCCGCCCGCTCGGGGCCATGGCGCGCAATCTCGGCGCGTGGGCGGCGATCGCGCTCGCGCTGATCGCCGGCTATCAATATCGCTACGAATTGCAGGATTTCGCCAACCGGGTAACCGCTGGCCTTGTTCCCGGCAGCCCGCTGGCGCTGGGCATCGAGGACGGCCATGCCACCGTGACGCTCGACAAGGCCGACAATGGCCATTTCGAGGCGCGCATCCTGATCAACGGCGCGCCAGTGCGCACGGTGGTCGACACAGGAGCGACCAGCACCGTGTTGACGTCGCAGGACGCCCAGGCAGCCGGGATCAATCCCGCCGCTCTCGATTTCACCATACCGGTCTCGACCGCCAACGGCACGGCGCGCGCCGCGGCTGTGAAAACTAACGAACTGGCCATCGGCGGCATCGTGCGAAAGAATATGCCGGTGATGGTCGCGGCACCCGGTATGCTTGGCCAGAGCCTGCTCGGCATGAACTTCATCAGTTCGCTGTCCGGCTTCGACGTGCGCGGCGACCGGATGACCCTCCGGGATTGACGTTCGGCAAAAGCGGTTCAGGCGGCCTTGTCGACCGCCCCGCTGAGGTCGACCGCAGCGAACGCCGTCTTCAGCACCTGCGGCCCAGCGCCGGGGCGCGTTGCATCCGTGGAGAGGATCTGGCGGTAGCGGCGCGCACCGGGCAATCCATGGAACAACCCGACCATATGGCGGGTGACGTGGCCGAGCCGCCCGCCCTGTTCGACATGGCGTGCGGCGTAGCCGGCCATGACATCGATCAGCGCGGCGAAATCGAAGGGACCGGTCCGCTCTCCATAAAACATGGCATCGACGCCGGTCAGAATGCCTGGAGTATGGTAGGCGGCGCGGCCGAGCATGGCGCCGTCGAGGTGCTGGAGATGCGTCTGCGCCTCTTCAAGCGATTGAATACCGCCATTGATGCCGATGAATTCGCTCGGTTTTCTCGCCTTCAACCGATAGACGCGGCCATAGTCGAGCGGCGGGATGTCGCGGTTTTCCTTGGGGCTCAGCCCCTCCAGCCATGCCTTGCGCGCATGCACCCAAAGGGCGTCGGCGCCGGCCGCGAAAACACCGTCTGCAAGCGCATCCAGCGCCGGCTCGGGATCCTGCTCGTCGACGCCGATGCGGCATTTGACGGTTACGGGAATGGTCACCGCCGCCTTCATCGCCGCGACACAGTCGGCGACGAGGTCAGGCACCTTCATCAGGCAGGCGCCGAACGTACCGGACTGGACGCGGTCCGACGGGCAGCCGACATTGAGGTTGATTTCCTCATAGCCGAAAGCCTGGCCGATGCGCGCCGCCTCGGCCAGCTTCCCCGGATCGGAGCCGCCGAGCTGCAGCGCGACCGGATGTTCCGCATCGTCGAAACCGAGCAGGCGCTCGCGCGCGCCCTGGATGACCGCGTCCGCCACCACCATCTCGGTGTAGAGCAACGCACGGCGAGTCAGCTGGCGATGGAAGAACCGGCAATGGCGGTCCGTCCAATCCATCATCGGGGCGATTGCCACCTTATGCTCTTGGTATCTCGACATTTTTTGCGTCAATTGGTTGGTTGATGCGGGCAGTATGGCCACCAATCCTCATATCGGCGACATATGCGAAGTAGGCAAGCCCCTCGCTCGAGCAGCAAGTCTGAAGGCGGTCCTTCTGCGCCTGCCAAATCCTATGGCCTGAAGTGCTGTCTTCTCGTTTTTTCGAGTGCTGGGCGAAATCGCTCCAAGAAATCGGAAGCTTGCACCCCTTGCTACACCGCAGGAGAGCGGCACGCCGTTTTGCGACCTGGTCGATAGTCTTTCAACTGCGGCGAACAAGACGGGGGACCGCCTTTCCAGGATTGGCTGCTTTCCGAAGTTGCCGACCACAAGCAGATGGTGGCCATCCTGGGCCGCGCCGCATCAGGCGTTCGCCGACGCCATGGCAAACGGACAAACAGTCGATCGGCGCCGGGGGTCGGCGCCGATTTTCGACTACAGCCGGTTCAGAACGTTACCGCCGCAGCGCGTACACGCGCCCAGCTGGCTCGCTGCCCACCGACAAGGCCATGTCGTCATCCAGAAGCCGCGTGATCCGGGCGAAGCCGGTGAACGCCTTCCTGGCTTCTTCAGCCGACATCTGCCCCGACAGGGCGGCCGCGCAGCAGTTCAGCGCGCATTGATAGACAGGGCCACGTCGCCCGGTCGGCCATTTACGCAAAAACATCATGGCCTCGGCAACACTGTCGATTTCCTCGATAGGGTGTCCCTGCCCGCGTGAGATCCGCACGGGCGAAAAAAAATGCAAATAATTCATCGTATCCTCCCGCTCGGTCGCGACGTATTCGACCGAACCCCATCAAACGCGCCATCATCCACTTGGTTCCATAAAAAACGTGCGCTTGGCAAAAAAAGGGCAGGTTTGCCCGCCGCGGCTCCGATGTCGTCGCGCCGGCGCTTGAAAGCGCCGCGAATCGGACTCGCCGATCAGAGCGGCAAGTATCGTGCCGCGCGATAAGAGCGATCCCCATTGAATATCTTTAAGGCCAAAGCCGGCAAATCAGCCGATTGCCCCTTCCCTCGCGTCAGGCGTAACCTTGACGGTCAACGCGTGAGGGCGCGTGCTGCAAGAAGGGGACAATTGCAATGACGATACAAGGCGCATCGCCGGATCTATATAACGAAGATCTCGCACCGGCCAAGATACGAAACTGGGGACCATTCTCGATCTTCAACGTCTGGACGTCGGACGTGCACAGCCTCTGGGGTTATTATCTCGCCGCCAGCCTTTTCCTGTTCTGCGGCGGTTTCGTCAACTTCATCATCGCCATCGGCATCGGCTCGCTCGTCATCTACGCGCTGATGAACATGGTCGGCTATGCCGGCGTGAAGACCGGCGTGCCTTACCCAGTGCTCGCCCGCGCCTCGTTCGGCATATGGGGCGCCAACATACCGGCGCTGGTGCGCGCCATCGTCGCCTGCTTCTGGTACGGCGCACAGACGGCGGCCGCTTCCGGCGCCATTGTCGCGCTGCTGATCCGCTCGCAATGGTTCGCCGATTTCAACGCCAACACCCATTTCCTCGGCCACTCCGGGCTGGAAGTGATCTGCTTCGTGGTCATCTGGGCGCTGCAGCTGCTGATTATCCAGAACGGCATGGAGACGGTGCGCCGCTTCCAGGATTGGGCCGGGCCAGCCGTGTGGGTGATGATGCTGATCCTGGCCGTCTATCTCTGTGTCAAAGCCGGGACCTTCGCCTTCACCAGTGACATTCCGATGGAGGTGCTGCTCGAAAAGACCAAGGATGCGGGCGTGCCAGGTACGCCGGGATCGTGGACGTCGCTGTTCGCCGTCGCCGCGATCTGGGTGACCTATTTTTCGGCCCTCTATCTCAACTTCTGCGATTTCGCCCGCTATGCACCGGACAAGGCATCGCTGCGCAAGGGCAATATCTGGGGCCTGCCGATCAATCTCATCCTGTTCTCGCTGGTCGCTGGCGTCACCACCATTGCCGCTTACGACGTCTATCACGAGGTGCTGCTGCACCCCGACCAGATATCGGCGAAATTCGGCAGCTGGTTCCTGGCCGCGCTCGCCGCCTTGACCTTCGCGGTGGCGACGCTCGGCATCAATGTCGTGGCCAACTTCGTCTCGCCGGCCTTCGACTTCTCCAACGTCTTCCCGCGCCAGATCGACTTCAAGAAGGGCGGCTACATCGCGGCACTGATCGCGCTCGTGCTCTATCCCTTCGCGCCTTGGGAAGGCAGCGCTGCGTCCTTCGTCAACATCATCGGCGCGACAATGGGGCCGATCTTCGGCGTCATGATGGTCGACTACTACCTGATCCGGAAGGGCGAGGTCGACGTCGAAGCGCTTTATCGCGAGGACGGCGAGTTCCGCTTCCAGGGCGGCTGGCATGTCAATGCCTTCATCGCTGCCGGCATTGGCGCCGTCTTCTCCTCGATCCTGCCGAACTTCACCAACTGGCTGCCATCCTGGTGGGGCGTCTATGGCTGGTTCTTCGGCGTCGGGATTGCCGGCATCATCTACTACGTGCTGCGCACCGCCGCCGTGGGTGCCGGCGCCAAGACGGCGAAGGCCTGAAATGGGCAGTAGGCAGGAAAGGTAGGGAAAGCAGACGGCTTCCCCCTACTGCCTACTGCCTACTGCCTACCGCCTACTGCCTGCTTCTACCATCTCGGCGAGCCGGCGCACCGTGTTCCAGTTGCGCGACGTGCCGACGCCCAGGCGTTTGTGATTGGCGGCCGCGAGCAGCCGTGAACTCGGTCGTTCCCGCGAAAAGACGACCCAGATGTCGCCGCCGCGTGACATCACCTTCTCATCGGCGGCGGCATGGGTCTCGAGCGCCGCCGCCGCATCGTCGGGCACGGGCTTGCGCATTATCCGGACGGCCACCTGGTCACCGGTCTCGGCGGATTCAGCCGGAAACGGATTGCCGGCCGCGAGCCTCAGCCAATCTTCGGCACCGCGCACGATGATATCGACATGGCGGCCGAAAGCTTTTTTGAAGGCGGCTTCCAGACGCTGCTCGAGACCGGCGACGTCCGTCGCCGGCGCCTCGAAGACAAGATTGCCCGTCGCCACGAGCGTACGGACATTCTTCAGCCCGAGGCCTTCCGCCATCGCCTTCAGGTCGGACATCACGACCCGGCGCCCTTCTCCCAGGACGATGCTGTAGAGAAGGGCGACGTAGGTCTGCATCGGATGCCGAACCCCGCCTGGCGCGCCTATACCAGGCGCGATTGTTCGACCGCCGCCTCGATGAAGCTGGCGAACAGCGGATGCGGGTCGAGCGGCCGGCTCTTCAGCTCGGGGTGGTATTGCACGCCGATGAACCAGGGATGGTCGGGGTATTCGATCGTTTCGGGCAGCACGCCGTCGGGCGACATGCCGGCAAACACCAGGCCGCAATCCTCCAGCCGCTGCTTATAGTCGATATTGACCTCGTAGCGGTGGCGGTGACGCTCGGAAATCTGCGTGTCGCCATAGATGTCGGCGATCTTGGAACCCTTGGCGAGCTCGGCCTGATAGGCGCCGAGCCGCATCGTGCCGCCGAGATCGCCGGTTGCCCGGCGCTTCTCCAGCATGTTGCCCTTCAGCCACTCCGTCATCAGGCCGACGACCGGCTCCTGGGTCGGGCCGAATTCGGTCGAGGAGGCCTCATCGACCCCGGCCAGGGACCGCGCCGCCTCGATACAGGCCATCTGCATGCCGAAGCAGATGCCGAAATACGGCACCTTGCGCTCACGCGCGAATTTCGCAGCCAGGATCTTGCCTTCCGAGCCGCGCTCGCCGAAACCGCCGGGCACCAGGATGCCATGCACCTTTTCCAGCCAGGGCGCCGGATCCTCCTTCTCGAAGATTTCCGATTCGATCCAGTCGAGCTTGACCTTGACGTGGTTGGCCAGACCGCCATGCGACAGCGCCTCGATCAGCGATTTGTAGGCGTCCTTGAGGCCGGTATATTTGCCGACGATGGCGATGGTCACCTCGCCTTCCGGATTGTGGATGCGGTTGGACACGGCCTGCCACGGCTCCATGCGCGGCTTCGGCGCAGGGTCGATACCGAACGCGGCCAGCACTTCCGAATCGAGCCCTTCCTTGTGGTAAGCCATCGGCACGTCGTAGATGTGCGGCACGTCGAGCGCCTGGATGACCGCGCTCTCCCTGACATTGCAGAACAGCGACAGTTTTCTACGCTCTTCCTTGGGAATGGCCCGGTCGGCGCGGACGAGCAGGATGTCGGGCGCGATGCCGATACCGCGCAGCTCCTTGACCGAATGCTGGGTCGGCTTGGTCTTCAATTCGCCCGCGGTCGGGATATAGGGCATCAGCGTCAGATGCACATAGACGGCGTTGTTGCGCGGCAGGTCGTTGCCGAGCTGGCGGATCGCCTCCAGGAAAGGCATCGCCTCGATGTCGCCCACGGTGCCGCCGATTTCGCACAGCACGAAATCATAGTCGTCATTGCCGTCGAGGACGAAATTCTTGATCTCGTCGGTGACGTGCGGGATGACCTGCACGGTGGCGCCGAGGTAGTCGCCGCGCCGCTCGCGCTCGATGATGTTCTTGTAGATGCGGCCGGTGGTGATGTTGTCCTGCTGGTTGGCGGAACGGCCAGTGAACCGCTCGTAATGGCCAAGATCGAGATCGGTCTCGGCGCCGTCATCGGTGACGAACACCTCGCCATGCTGATACGGCGACATCGTGCCCGGATCGACATTGAGGTAGGGATCGAGTTTTTTGATGCGTGCGCGATAGCCCCGCGCCTGCAAGAGAGCCCCTAGGGCCGCTGCGGCAATGCCTTTTCCAAGTGAGGAAACCACGCCGCCTGTGATGAATACATATCGCGCCATGGGAGTCATCGCTTAACGCGGCCGGATTGATTCCGCCAGAGAAAAAACCGCCGCTAAGGCTTTTTCCCAACAAGGCGCTCGAACCGTGATCCGAAATGGGATCCGGTTTTCGGATAGGCCCATGTCGAACGGGCTGGCCCGTTCCACTGGAACGCGACCGAGAGCGAGGCAAAACAAAGGGCCGGCTGAACCGGCCCTTTTGGCAAGCTGCTGCAAACGTCAGATGATGACGACCTTGGTGCCGACCTTGACGCGGCTGTAGAGGTCCATGACGTGCTCGTTCATCATGCGGAAACAGCCATTGGAAGCGCTGGTTCCGATCGACTGCGGCGCGATGGTGCCGTGGATGCGCAGATGCGTGTCCTTCTTGCCGTCATAGAGGTAGATGGCGCGGGCGCCGAGCGGATTCTGGCCGCCGCCGGGCATGCCGTCCTTGTACTGGGCATAATGCTTGGGCTCGCGCTTCTGCATGTCCAGCGTCGGGATCCAGCGTGGCCACTCCTGCTTGTCGCCGACCGCCACGGTGCCCTTGAACTGCAATCCTTCGCGGCCGACCGCGATGGCGTAGCGGCGGGCGGTGGACGATGATTCCACCAGATAGAGCCGGCGGGCACTGGTATCGATGACGATCGTGCCGGCCTCGTAACCGGTGAATTCCACGTCCTGTGGCACGAACTCCGGCTTCACCTTGAACGGCTTCTTGGCGTTTTTCCTGGCGAGCGCCGAATCCAGCGCACGGGTCTCAGGCAGATAGTTGATCGAGGACGATGCCATCTGGCCGCCAAACAGTCCGGCGAACAGGCCGCCGCCGGTGCGCTGTTTCTGGCCAGGCAGCTCGCTGCGCAATTCGCCATTGTTGCCGGTCAGCGCAACGTTCATCACCTCGGCCGATTCCGGTTCGGCCGAAGGAATCGGCTCGATCGGCGTCAACGGCTCGATGATCTTCGTGATCTTCTTGGCCGGCTTGGCCGCGGCCACTTCGGTCGCCGGTGCAGTCTTGCCTTTCTTGGCCAGGAACGCCTGCCGTTCCGCCTCGGCCTTCGCTTTCGCCGCCTCGCGCATCGCCATCTTCCTGGCTTCCAGCGCCTTGGCCTTGGCGGCTTCCTTGTCGGCAACGATCTTGGCCTCGATCTTTTTGATCTGGGCGAGATCGTCCGGTGTCGGATTTTTCTTCTTCTTGAGAAGCCTCAACTGCGCCGCATCGCTCTTGGCTGCGACGTTGATGGCATCGGTCTTGCCGACCGACTGATTGGCGGCCAAATTGGCTGGCACGCCGGCGAAAGCCGGGGAGCTCATGCCGAGTGCGGCGCAAAGTCCCAGGAAGATGAAGCTGCGAAGCTGCATGGCGAAGATCCGATCGTTCAATATTTGTTGCCCACGGCGTCGCCCGGCATCCCCCAAGGACACCGAAAATGCCGCGCGCAATCTATAGTCGAATAAGCGCGGGCGCCTCAAGCGCGAGGCCGCTGCACTTCCCGTCGAATCTTCGTGATGCCGCCGCATTTGCCGCGACTGTGGTCAAACGACAACAGATCGGCTGAGTGTAAGAGATCAGAGCGGGCCGAGAGCCCGGCGGCGAGGACCGGAACCGAGCGCAGTTCGGTTGTAACGACGCAGAATGCCGGCGTTCGCACGCCGGCGCTCCCTGTCAGATAGCCCTTGAACGAACCCGGATTATTGGTTCGGAACCTGCGGGGCCGCGGGCGCGGTGCTGGTGCCGTTGGTCGCCGGCGGCGTCGAGCCGGCGGCAGGCGGCGTGGCCGGAGCATTGGCTGGCGGCGTTGTCGCGGCTCCGTTGCCGGAAGGCGGCGTCGGGGTGGTCGTGCCAGGCAATTGGTTGAGTACGCCCTTGCCGGCGCCGTCCGATGTTGCGGGAACGCGGTCGAGAATGTCGATCGGCTTCTCGCCGTAGCGGGCAATGATCGACAAGGTCAGCGACGTCACGAAGAAAGCGGCCGCCAGAATGGCCGTCGCCCGGGTCAGCGCATTGGCGGCGCCGCGCGCCGTCATGAAGCCGGATCCGCCACCAATGCCAAGGCCGCCGCCTTCGGAGCGCTGCAGCAGCACAACGCCGACAAGGGCCAGAACGACCATGAGATGGATGACGATCAGTACGGTTTGCATAGTTTATCCTGGCAATGCCCTGCCCGGCCGCGGACACGACCGGGGAATTGGAGGCGGCTCAATACAATGCTTTCACGGCATTTCCAAGCCCGTGGCCGGAATATGGGAAGCAAGGCGTCCTTTACAACGATTTCCCGTGCGCCGCGCCCGCTTCGGCGCCGCGCGAAGTCATCAGGAGATGCTGCGATAGGCTTCCGCGATGCCCAGGAAGTCGGCCGCTTTCAGGCTGGCCCCGCCAACCAGCGCGCCGTCGACATTCCTGACCCCAAGCAGTTCCACTGCATTGGACGGCTTGACCGAACCGCCATAGAGAATGCGCATCTTGCCCGCGGCGGCGCCGAGCTTCTCCGACAGTTTTTCGCGAATATGCGCATGCGCTTCGGCTACATCGGCGACGGTCGGGGTCAGGCCGGTGCCGATCGCCCACACCGGCTCATAGGCAACGATCGTGTTGGACGCGGTAGCGCTTGCCGGCACCGAACCGGCAACCTGGCGTGACAGCACGTCCAGCGTCGCGCCCGCTTCGCGCTCCTGCCGCGTCTCGCCGATGCAGACAATGGCCACAAGCCCGGCGCGCCAGGCTGCGGAGGCCTTGGCCTGAACTGTCGCATCATCCTCGCCGCGCTGTTCGCGGCATTCGGAATGGCCGACGATGACGTGGGTCGCGCCCGCATCCTTCAGCATCTCCGCGGAGATGCACCCGGTATAGGCGCCGCTCTCCTTGGCGTGGCAATCCTCACCGCCGGCATGAACCGGCGTACGCGACAGAATCTCGGCGGCATGGGCGAGCAAGGTCGCGGGAACGCAGACCAGCGCCTCGGTGTCTGCGTCGAGCCCGCTCATGAAACCGTTGCCGATCATCCTGAGTTCGTTGAGCGAGGCGCTGGTACCGTTCATTTTCCAGTTGCCTGCGACGAGCGGGCGAATTCCTGGCGTCATCGTTTGCTTCTCCGGGTGACATTCGGCTGGCGTTCTCACTACCAAAATCAAGCCACAAAGCAATCGACAGTGGACCGGAAGGGCGCTATTGCGCTTGTTTCAGACTCGGCGCATCCGAAAATGCGCATAAATCGGAAGTAACGATGCTTGGTATATTGAGAAGCGCGGCGGGCACCTGGGTCGCGAAGTTACTGCTTTCGCTGCTGGTGGTCAGTTTTGCGGTCTGGGGCGTATCGGGACGGCTGATGGGTGGCCTTGCCGGCCACGACTCCGTCATCACGGCCGGCGGCACCAAGGTGTCGATCAACGAATACCGCCTCGCCTATGACCGCCAGCTCGCCGTCATGTCGCAGCAGTTCGGTCAGCGCCTCACCCACGAACAGGCAAAGGCGCTCGGCGTCGACAACCAGGTGTTGGCGCAGCTTGTTTCGGGCGCGGTCCTCGACGAACAGGCTCGCAAGCTCGGCCTTGGCCTGTCCAAGGACCGGCTGGCGGAACTCACCCGCGAGGATCCGGCGTTCAAGGGCCCCGGCGGACAGTTCGACCGGAGAGCCTTCGAATACAGGCTGCGTGAGGTCGGCATGCGCCCGGAGGATTATTTGAAGAATCGTGCCCAGGTCGCGGTGCGCCAGCAGATCGTCGAGGCGGTTTCGGACGGCCTCAAGGCGCCTGACACCTTCTTCAAGGCGGTGGCCCTGTACCGTGGCGAGGATCGTACGGTCGACTATCTGACCTTGCCGAAGGCGCTGGTCGAACCCATCGAGGCGCCGAGCGACAGCGCGCTGCAGGCCTATTTCGAGGCCAACAAGAAGACCTATGCCGCGCCCGAATACCGCAAGTTTTCCTATGTCAGGCTCGAGCCGCAGGACATCATGGACACGAGCTCGGTGACCGACGCCCAGGTCAGCGACGACTACAACAAGAACAAGGCGCGCTACACCACTCCCGAGATGCGCACCATAGAGCAGCTTGTGTTCAAGACGCCGGACGAGGCCAAGGCCGCGCTCGATTCGTTGAAGTCCGGCGCAACCTTCGACAAGCTCGTCACTGCGGAAGGCAAGACCCCGGCCGACACGCTGCTCGGAACGCTCGCCAAGGACAAGATCGCCGACAAGGCGGTCGCCGACGCTGCTTTTGCGCTCAACGTCAATGAGGTCAGCCCTGTCGTGCAGGGTGCCTTTGGTCCCGTGCTGCTGCGCGTCACCGAGATCAAGCCCGAAGTCGTGAAGCCGCTGGCCGAAGTGTCGGACCAGATCCGCAAGGACCTGGCGCTGGGCGAGGCAAACCGCATCCTTCTGGACGTGCATGATAATTACGAGGACAGTCGCGCCGCCGGCAGTTCGCTGGCCGACGCCGCCGCCAAGCTGAAGCTGAAGGTCGTCACTGTCGACGCGATCGATCGCAGTGGCCTGCGGCCCGATGGCTCCATCGTCAAGGATCTGCCGGAATCGCCGGCCCTGATCAAGGCTGCCTTCGATGCCGAACCGAATACTGAAAACGAGGCGCTGACCACGGCCGATAACGGCTTCATTTTCTATGAAGTGGCTTCGATCACGCCGGCCCGCGACCGCACGCTGGACGAAGTTCGCCAGAAGGTCGTTGCCGACTGGACCGCGGCCGAGACGGCCAAGCGGCTGACCGCCAAGGCGCAGGAGCTGGAAAAGCGGCTCAAGGCCGGCGCAACGCTCGACGTCATTGCCGGCGAGCTCAAGCTGGAAAAGCAGACCAAGCGTGGTCTGAAGCGCGAAGCCGACGACGCCGATTTCGGCAAGGAAGGTGCAGCGGTGATGTTCGGCGTCGGCGAAGGCGGCACCGGCTTGATCCCCTCTCCCACCAGCGACGCGCAAATCCTGTTCAAGGTCGCCGAGGTGTTCGAACCCGCCGGGGCCGATGCCAGTTCGGTGCCCGAGGACGCGCGCAAGTCCTTCACCTCCGGCATGTCGGACGATCTGCTCGACCAGTTGGTGGCGCAGTTGCAGACGCAGTACGGCGTCCGCGTCGACCAGGCTGCCGTTGCCCAAGCCTCGACAAGATGAGCGCGCTGAAAACCCATATCGCCAAGGTCGCGACCGGCACCGCCCTGTCCTTCGACGAGGCGCGCGAGGCCTTCGACATCATCATGTCGGGCGATGCTACGCCCGGCCAGATCGGCGGCTTCCTGATGGCGTTGCGTGTGCGCGGCGAGACGGTGGACGAGATTTCGGGCGCCGTCGCCACCATGCGCGCCAAGATGCTTCGCGTCGACGCACCTGTCGGCGCCATCGACATCGTTGGCACCGGCGGCGACAATTCGCACTCCGTCAACATCTCGACGGCATCCGCTTTCGTCATCGCCGCCAGCGGGGTTCCGGTCGCCAAGCATGGCAATCGCGGGTTGTCTTCGCTGACCGGTGCGGCCGACGTCCTGACCGCGCTCGGCGTCAAGATCGATCTCACGCCGCAGGCCATCGGCCGCTGCATCCACGAGGCTGGCGTCGGATTCATGTTCGCGCCGGCACATCACCCGGCGATGAAGCATGTCGGCCCGACCCGCGTGGAGCTCGGCACCAGGACCATCTTCAACTTGCTCGGTCCGCTCTCCAACCCGGCCGACGTGCGCCGGCAGATGGTCGGCGTGTTCATGCCGGAATGGATCATACCGGTGGCCGAGACGCTGAAGGCGCTGGGCACCGAGCATGCCTGGGTCGTTCATGGTGATGGCTACGACGAGATCACCACCACGGGCGAAACGCATGTCGCCGAACTGATCGGCGGCGAGATCCGCACCTTCACCTTGACGCCCGAAGCGGTTGGCCTGGCCCGTCACACCAAGGAAGAACTGCGCGGCGGCGACGCTGCCTACAACGCCGAGGCTTTGCGCGCTATGCTGGGTGGCGGCGGGGGCGCTTTTCGCGACACCGTGCTGATGAACGCCGGTGGCGGCTTGGTGGTGGCAGGCAAGGCGACGACGCTCGCCGACGGCATGGCGACGGCGGTGCAAGCCATCGACAGCGGCCGGGCGCTGCAGGTGCTCGACCGGCTGGTTGAGATTTCGAACGGTTAGACAGATGTCGGACATTCTGCGCAAGATCGAGGCCTACAAGCGCGACGAGATCGCGACGGCCAAGGCGCGCGTGCCGCTGGCCGAGATCAAGGCGCGGGCGAAAGACACTGACGCGCCGCGCGGCTTTCTCACGGCGCTTGAGGCGAAGCGCAGATCCGGCGGCTTCGCTCTGATTGCCGAGATCAAGAAGGCAAGCCCGTCCAAGGGCTTGATCCGCGCCGACTTCGATCCGCCAGCGCTCGCGCGGGCCTATGCAAAGGGCGGCGCCGCCTGTCTTTCGGTGCTGACCGACGCACCGTCTTTCCAGGGCGCGCCGGAATTTCTCACCAGGGCAAGAGCCGCCGTCACCCTGCCCGCGCTGCGCAAGGATTTTCTGTTCGATCCTTATCAGGTCCATGAAGCTCGCGCCTGGGGGGCGGACGCCATCCTGATCATCATGGCCAGCGTAGATGATGATTTGGCGAGCGAGCTTGAAGCGACGGCATTCGAACTCGGCATGGATGCGCTGATCGAGGTCCACGACGAGGCCGAGACGGAGCGCGCACTGAAGCTGTCGTCGCAATTAATCGGCATCAACAACCGTAATCTGCGGACATTCGAGACCCGTCTCGAAACCTCGGAACGACTGCGGGCGATGATTCCGGGCGGTTACTTGCTGGTCAGCGAAAGCGGCATCTTCTCTCATGACGACTGCCTCAGATTGCAGAAGAGCGACATCGGCACCTTCCTGGTCGGCGAAAGTTTGATGCGCCAGCAGGATGTGACCGCGGCAACGCGCGCGCTGCTCACCGGCAAGGCAGCGGCCGAGGCCGTCTGACGATGACGGCCGCCCTCACCCATCTCGACCCGCAGGGCCAGGCCAACATGGTCGATGTTGGCGGCAAGGACGAAACGACGCGCACCGCTGTCGCCGAGGGTTTCGTCTCGATGCGGCCCGAGACGCTGAAGATGATCCTGGCCGGCAATGCCAAGAAAGGCGATGTGCTGGGCACCGCGCGCATAGCCGGCATCATGGCAGCGAAGAAGACGCATGAGTTGATCCCGCTCTGCCATCCGCTGCTCTTGACCAAGGTCTCCGTCGACATTGAGCCCGATCCTGCCCTGCCCGGACTGAAGATCATTGCGCTGGCGCGCGTCACCGGCAAGACCGGCGTCGAGATGGAAGCGCTCACCGCGGCTTCGGTTGCCTGCCTGACCATTTACGACATGGCCAAGGCGGTCGACCGTGCCATGATCATCACCGGCATCCGGTTGGTCGAAAAGACCGGCGGCAAGTCGGGCGACTACAAAGCCGCTGGCGAAGATGGGGCGGTCGCCTGATGGCGCTGCTTCCGGTCGCAGCAGCGCTCGAACGCCTGCTGGAGGGTGCTGCGCCGCTTGCGAGCGAAAGCGTTTCGCTCCTCGAGGCCGTGGATCGCGTTCTCGCGGAACCGGTGGTGGCGTTGCGCACCCAACCGCCCTTCAACGCCTCTGCCATGGACGGATACGCGGTCCGCGCTGTCGATGTCGCGTCCGTGCCGTCCCGGCTTTCGGTGATGGGCGTGGCGGCGGCCGGGCGCGGCTTTGACGGCGCCGTCGGCAAGGCGCAGGCCGTGCGCATCTTCACCGGTGCTCCGCTGCCGCAAGGCGCAGACACCATCGTCATCCAGGAAAACGTTCGTGACCTCGGCGGCGGCAGCATCGAGGTGGTCGAACCGACGGCCGAGGGGCGCAACATCCGCCGCTTCGGGCTCGATTTCTCCGAGGGCGACATTCTGCTGGAAAAAGGCCGCGTGCTCGATCCGGCAGCACTGTCGCTTGTCGCCTCGGCCAACCATCCCCGGGTGGGCGTCGTAAAGCGGCCGCTGGTTGCCATCATCGCCACCGGCGACGAGCTGCTGCCGCCCGGCAGCGAACTCGGCCCCGACCAGATCATTTCGTCAAACGCCTATGGCGTCGCCGCCGCCGCGCAATCGGTCGGCGCGCATGCGCTTGATCTCGGCATTGCCGCTGATCGCGAGGAAGCCATCGCGGCGCTGGTCAGGAAAGCGGTCGCGGCCGGCGCTGATGTCATCGTCACGCTTGGCGGCGCCTCGGTCGGCGACCACGATCTGATCCATGACGTGCTGACCGGCGAAGGCATGACGCTCGGTTTCTGGAAGATCGCCATGCGTCCCGGCAAGCCCCTGATGTTCGGCCGCCTCGGTGACATCAGGTGCATCGGCCTGCCCGGCAATCCGGTGGCGAGCCTCGTCTGCTCGCAACTGTTCCTGAAGCCGCTCCTGGCACGCCTCGGCAACCGCAATTTCCGGCAAGATATCCGTCAGGCACGGCTGGGCGCCGCCATGCAAGCCAATGATCTGCGCCAGGACTATGTGCGGGCGGTGGTCAGGCAAGAGGCCGGCATGCTGGTTGCAACCCCTTTCAGCATCCAGGATTCCTCGATGCTGAGGATGCTGGCCGACGCCAACGGACTGATCGTGCGCGAGCCGTTTGCGTCCGCCGCGGCTGTGGGAGACGCTTGCAGCGTTCTCATGTTGAGGTGAATATTCACCGTATAACCAGCTGATTCTAGCGACAAATCAGATTGTTGACTCCGCTAGCAAAACTCGTGTCAGCGGATGCGCCGGATCGGCCAGGCCTTCGACAATGTCGTAATGATGTCGGTCCGGCTCGACCACCGCGCTCGTGATGGCACCAAGCCCTGTCCAGATATTGGCCAGCAAGGCGTTCTGGCGCAAGAACTCGGACCGCTCGCCGCCTCCGGCCCAGCACGTGATGCGCGCGCCATCCATGGGCCGCAGCAGCGCTGGGCTTTCCGTCAGCGCCTCGGCTTCATCGATTTTCAGTGCCGCGTTCATGCCGGTGCGCATAAGCGGACGCAGGTCATGCAGGCCCGAAATCGAAACGACGTGGCGTACGCGCCTTGCCACGCCGGCCGACAGGGGCGTTGATGTCGTCGCCATGCGGCTGGCGAGATGGCCGCCGGCCGAATGCCCGGTCAGCATAAGCGGTCCCCCGACCATCGCCGCCGCCTTGCCGATCGCCGCGCCGATCTCGTGGGAGATGCCGGCGATGCGTATGGCGGGGCAGAGCGTATAGGACGGCATCGCCACGGCAAAGCCGCTGTCAACCGAGCCCTTGGCGAGATGCGACCAGCTATCCTTGTCGGACTCCAGCCAGTAGCCGCCATGGATGAACACGACGAGCCCCTTGGGCGTAGCGGCAGGAAGGAAGAGATCGAGCCGGTTGCGCGGGCTGTCGCCATAGGCGATGTCGAGCTGAGCCCTGCCCTTTGCCGCAAGCGCATCACGAAATGCCTGCGCCGGTTCGACCCATGCGGCCGGCCAGCGATCGCTGCCGGCGATGTTGGCGCCGTTGGCGTAGGCATTGTCCCAATCGGCAATGCGATGTTCGAGCATCGGCACCCTCCCCCGGACGGCATCGTTTCAGCCGCTAGCAATGGCGATCGACAGCGGCAACGTCAATGCTCCAAGGCAAAACATTTTAGGCTTGAAACAAATTTCGACTGGTGCGATCCTGTGCTTTGTTCAGCGATGGGCGTGAGGCAGACAGGGGCAGCCGAAAATGCTTGGGCCATCAGCGCATATCGACACGTTCACGCGCGATAACCTGCCGCCGCCGGATCAATGGCCGGACTTCCTGCTCGACGGCTTCGACTATCCCGAACGGCTCAATGCCGGCGTCGAACTGACCGACAGGCTGGTCGAGAAAGGGTTGGGCGACCACACCGCGCTGATCGGCAACGGCCGCCGCCGCACCTACAAGGAATTATCCGACTGGACGAACAGGCTGGCGCATGCGCTGGTCGAGAATTACGGCGTCAAGCCAGGCAATCGGGTGCTGATCCGCTCGGCCAACAACCCCGCCATGGTGGCCTGCTGGCTGGCCGCCACCAAGGTCGGCGCCGTCGTGGTCAACACGATGCCGATGCTGCGCGCCGGCGAACTCGCCAAGATCGTCGACAAGGCCGAAATCACCACAGCGCTGTGCGACACCAGGCTGATGGACGAGATGACCGCCTGCGCCAAGGACAGCGCGTTCCTCAAGCAGGTCATCGGCTTCGACGGCACCGCCAACCACGACGCCGAACTCGATCGCACCGCCCTCGACAAGCCCGTGACGTTTACCGCGGTGCAGACCGGGCGTGACGACGTCGCCCTGCTCGGCTTCACCTCAGGCACGACAGGCGTGCCGAAGGCGACGATGCATTTTCACCGCGACCTCCTGATCATCGCCGACGCCTACGCCCGCGAGATCCTGCAGGTGACGCCTGACGACATCTTCGTCGGCTCGCCGCCCCTGGCCTTCACCTTTGGCCTTGGCGGGCTCGCCATCTTCCCGCTGCGTTTCGGCGCCGCGGCGACGCTGCTGGAACAGGCAACGCCGCCCAACATGGTCCACATCATCGAAACCTACAAAGCGACGATCTCCTTCACCGCGCCCACCGCCTATCGCGCAATGCTCAAGGCCATGGACGAAGGGGCCGATTTATCGTCGCTGCGCGTCGCCGTTTCGGCCGGCGAAACCTTGCCGGCGCCGGTGTTCGAGGAATGGACTGAGAAAACCGGAAAGCCGATCCTTGACGGCATCGGCGCCACGGAAATGCTGCATATTTTCATCTCCAACCGCTTCGATGACATGAATCCTGCCTCCACCGGCAAGGCCGTTGGCGGCTATCAGGCGCGCGTCGTCGACGACGAAATGCGCGAAGTGCCGCGCGGCACCGCGGGCAGGCTCGCGGTGCGGGGACCGACCGGCTGCCGCTACATGGCCGATGCCAGGCAGAGCGACTATGTCCGCGACGGGTGGAACCTCACCGGCGACACGTTCTGGCAGGACGAGGACGGTTTTTTCCACTTCGCAGCGCGCTCCGACGACATGATCGTCAGTGCCGGCTACAACATCGCCGGCCCAGAGGTCGAAGCGGCGCTGCTGGCGCATGCCGATGTCGCCGAATGCGCGGTGGTCGGCGCCGAGGATGCCGAGCGCGGCCAGATCGTCGAGGCTCATGTGGTGCTCGTGCAAGGCGTGGCGCCAGACGCAATGACCGTCAAGCGTCTGCAGGATCACGTCAAGGCCACGATCGCGCCCTACAAATATCCGCGCTCGGTAAAATTCATCGCCGCTTTGCCCAAGACGCAGACCGGCAAGATCCAGCGCTTCCGGCTGCGCGCGGAGAAGATCAATTGAGCAAGCCCTACGACCCGTCCGCCGAGGGCGCGGAAATGTCGTTCAAGGAGCGCATGTCCTACAGCGACTATCTGCATCTGGAAAAGGTGCTCGAGGCGCAGGAGCCGCTTTCGTCAGCCCATGACGAGATGCTGTTCATCATCCAGCACCAGACATCGGAACTCTGGATGAAGCTCGCGCTGCACGAAATCGGCGCCGCAATCCGCTCCATCCGCGCCGACCGTCTCGAACCGAGCTTCAAGATGCTTTCGCGCGTCGCCCGCATCTTCGAGCAGCTCAACAATGCCTGGGACGTGCTGCGCACGATGACGCCCAGCGAATACACCGAGTTCCGCGACGCGCTTGGCCAGTCCTCGGGCTTCCAGTCGTGGCAGTACCGTGCCATCGAGTTCATGGCCGGCAACCGCAATCTCGCAATGCTCGGACCGCACAAGCACCGGCCGGACCTCAGCGAGAAACTGGAGGCGATCCTGGCGCAACCGTCGCTCTACGACGAGGCGCTGCTGCTGCTCGCCCGTAACGGCTTCGACATCGGTGCCGACGCAAGGCGTACGGACTGGCGCGAAACGCGGACCGAGAACGAAGAGGTCCTTGTCGCCTGGCAGATCATCTACCGCGACCCGCAGCGCTACTGGATGTTCTACGAACTCGCCGAGAAGCTGGTCGATTTCGAGGATTATTTCCGCCGTTGGCGCTTCAACCACGTCACCACGGTCGAGCGCATCATCGGTATGAAGCGCGGCACCGGCGGCACATCGGGCGCGTCCTACCTGAAGAAGATGCTGGAGGTGGAGTTGTTCCCGGAGCTGTGGAAGGTCCGCACCCGGCTCTGACGTAGCTTTGCCGACTGCATATCGTTATCCCGAACCCGCTGCGCTTTTCTGAGCGACAGGCTCTTAAGTCACCGCCGCCGTGACGGCGAAACGCGCCTCCTGCCACGCGTCCGTGCGCAAAATGTCTTCCAGCACCTCGACAGCCTGCCAGACATCGACATAGCCGACATAAAGCGGCGTAAAGCCGAAGCGAATCGTGGATGGCGCGCGGAAATCGCCGATCACGCCGCGCTCGATCAAGGCCCGCATCACCTGATAGCCATGCGGGTGGAGGAACGAAACCTGGCTGCCGCGCTCATTGCCATCGCGCGGGCTTTCGAGTTCGAGGCCGTAGGCGCCGCATTTTGCCTCGACCAGTTGGATGAACAGATCGGTCAACGCCATGCTCTTCCTGCGCACCTCTGCCATGTCGACGTCGTTCCAGACATCGAGCGCCCCTTTGAGCGCGCGCATCGACAGCACAGGCTGCGTGCCGCAGAGAAACCGGCGGATGCCTGTGCCGGCAGCAAAACCCTGTTCGAAGGCGAATGGCCGCGCATGGCCCCACCAGCCGCTGAGCGGCTGGCGGACATCGCCATGGTGGCGCTCGGCCGCGTAGATGAAGGCCGGGGCACCCGGGCCGCCATTGAGATATTTGTAGGTGCAGCCAACGGCGAAATCGGCATTCGAACGGTCGAGCTCGACGGGCAAGGCGCCGGCGGTATGGCAGAGATCCCAGACAATCAGCGCGCCGGCATCATGTGCCGTCCGCGTCAGCGCGGCCGTGTCGCGTAACTGCCCGGATTTGTAGTTGACGTGGTTGACCAGGATGACCGCGACCCGCTCGTCGATCAGTTCTTCTATGGTCGGCGCATCGACACCCTCGAGCCGCAGCACCGTGCCCGGCCGCGTCGAGGCAACGCCTTCGGCCATATAGAGATCGGTCGGAAAGCTGTCCCCCTCGGCGATGATGACTGACCTGTCCGGCCGCATCCCGAGTGCCGCATGCAGCACCTTGTAGATGTTGATCGAGGTGGTATCGCAGACCACCGTCTGGCCGGCGGCGGCCCCGATCAGGCGCCCGAGTTGGTCGCCGAGTTCGACCGGCATGTCGAACCAGCCGGCGGTGTTCCAGGCGCGGATGAGATCCTGCGCCCACTCCTGCGTGGCGGCCTTCTGCAGCTCGCCGAACACGGCGGGCGAAGCGGCGCCCAGCGAATTGCCGTCGAGATAGATCACCCCCTGGGGCAAGGTGAAGCGGTCACGCATGGCACGCAGCGGATCCGCGGTGTCCATTGCCTCGATCGCTGCGAGATCGGGAATTTTGCTCATGGTCGCGATGTTCCTCGGTGAGAAGAGCGCCCTGGAAACGGGCCGGCTGTTTTGCCGCCCGGGCAAGGGCTGGCCGCATAGAGGCGCAAGAACAGGGTGAACGCCCGGTTCGATCTTTGCTCGATTTCCGCCCGAGGCAGTTCCTCGAGCACCCCAACGATCCGGCGAACCTGGAGATCGCCGATCAAAAGACTGATGTAGATGTCGGCGGCTTCGGCAGGATCGTCACAGGCGATCAGGCCGGCCCGACTTGCGGTTCGAAGCAGGTCGCCAACAAGCGGCATTATGGTATTGCGGCCGAATTGCGCGATCGATTGGCCAAGCGTGCCTGTATCGTTGACGTCGCCGGCCGCGGCGCGATTGAGCGCCACCGCCTTGTCGCCCGTCACGAGGGTCAGCAGGACTGGCCCGAGCAAGTTCAGGGTTTCGAGCGGATCGCGCGCCTGGTGAAGGGCGTCCTCCAGCAGCTTCCTTGCCTCTCCCGCATTGGCTTCGATCAAGGATCGAAACAGGGTCTGCTTGTTGCCGTACCAGTTGTAGAGGGTTTCGTTCGAGGCCGATGCCCGCTTGGCGATAGCAAGCAGGGAGGCGCTCTTGTAGCCGGTTTCCCGGAGCACCGCATAGGCGGCCTCCTCTATCCGTTCGCGTCGCGCGGCCTGCTTCGGCGTGGTCATTGGTGTTCCTCTTCAAAAACCGTACATTATTATACGGTTTCGTCAAGCGAACGGGAAGCAAGGAGCGAGCGAACGCAGCCCATCGCGACCAGTGGTGGTGCCTCGTCGTTTTCCGGCAGGAAGTTGGCATTTTGGTTTCGTTTCGTTCACGAGCCGCAGGGGTTTCTAATCCGCCCAAACGCACCCCGCACCTGCCGGTCACCCAGCTTGCAGGCTTGTGCCAAGAGTGGAGACCGGTCGGGCCACAGGCCATTAACCAAAATAGTTTCAAAGGGCCCGGGAGCGCATTGACGACGGACCGCGCTGGCAGGATGCTGGCTGCGGGAGGGCATTTCGTTTCCGTCGCCTTAACAAATTCATTAAACTTTAAATGGTTGCGGAACACAACTGGAACAGATAGTGTTTGTTCTGGGTTTGTTTTCTGATTCTGGTTCCAGACCCTTCGTGCAATGCCTTTGGGGGCCGCCATGCTCACGCGCAAGCAACATGAACTCTTGATGTTCATCCATGAACGGCTGAAGGAAAGCGGCATTCCGCCGTCCTTCGACGAGATGAAGGAAGCGCTGGACCTCGCCTCCAAGTCGGGAATTCATCGGCTGATCACGGCGTTGGAGGAGCGCGGCTTCATTCGCCGCCTGCCCAACCGGGCGCGCGCGCTGGAGGTGCTGCGCCTGCCGGACTCGATCGCGCCGGGTCTTAACGCGGCAAAGAAGTTCTCCCCGAGCGTCATCCAGGGCAGCCTCGGACAGGGCAGCAGCCCTAGCCGGCAGATCAAGCCGGCGACGTCTTCGCGTCTGCCCGCTGCCGGCAATGACGACGATGCGGTTTCAGCGGTGTCGATCCCGGTCATGGGTCGCATCGCAGCGGGTGTGCCGATCGACGCCATCCAGCATCAGACGCATTCCATTTCAGTGCCGCCTGACATGATCATGGGCGGCGAACACTATGCGCTGGAGGTCAAGGGCGATTCGATGATCGAGGCCGGCATTTTCGACGGCGACACGGTCATCATCCGCAATGCCGACACCGCAAGTCCCGGCGAGATCATCGTGGCCCTGGTGGACGAGGAGGAAGCAACGCTTAAGCGCTTCCGCCGAAAGGGTGCTTCGATTGCGCTCGAGGCTGCCAATCCGGCCTATGAAACACGTATTTTCGGACCGGACAGGGTCAAGGTGCAGGGCAAGCTGGTCGGCCTGATCAGGCGCTACTGAGCGGGGTCGGCGGTGGGCTTTTCGGGTTTACGGTAAGGCGGCAGTCCCCTTGCCTCGCGTGAGAATTTTCGCTGTTCGTGCCAAGGCCGATATGGCCTGTCGACGGCAAAGCTGACCCGTGCCGGTGCCGTCGCCGATTGCCGGTCGAAGAAGACGGCGGCACTTCCCTTACGAGCGAGCTGCCGCTTGGTGATGACGAGAACCAGCGGATTGTGGCAGGGATCGTAGCCCGCGGGGTCGTTGATGACGATCAGATCCGCATAGGAGCAGGCCCTCCAGGCGTCCTTGCGATCCTCCACCTGCGCGATGATCGCCCCCGAGGTATGCCGGGCCATGCACAGGCCCGTGAAGCAATAGAAAGGCGCTCCCGCGGGAAGTTGCGCGGGATCGAAGATGTCGAACTGTCGGTCTCCGCTGTCGAACAGTTCCGGCGCAACGATGGTTTCGGACTTCAGCGCGCGTTTCCAATTACCGACGGTGAATTCGTTCGGGCGCGCCCGGTTGATCGCGAGCTCGCCGCCGCCGATCGGCAACGCCACCAGGCGGGCATCCTCCGAAATCAGCACGTCCGGCGTGCGCGTGTCCGAGACGGTCAACAGGCCGGCGAGCGCGAAGGGAAGTGCCGCCAGCCGCAGCCATGTCGTGGCCATCGTCGCGATGACCAGGGCGATCGCCACCAGAAGGACGGATTGCTGCGAAATCAACCCGACCGCGTCGACCGGCGAGCGTTGCGAGATCCATCCTGATATGGCGATCATCGCGGTCAGTCCCTTGCCCATCAGATAAAGGGATGGTCCATCGAACCCGAACGGCATCAGCAGCGCGCTGGCAACCGCAAGGAACATCACGACCGAAACGATCGGCATGACGGCAAGATTGGCGAACAGGCTGAGCGGCGACACGCGCTGGAAATGCCAGATGGCGAAAAGCGCCGTGGCGCTTCCCGCGATAATCGAGGTCATCGCCAGCCCACCTGTCGCCAGCAGCAATTTTCGCGTCAGCAGGCCAGGCAAGGTCCGTTGCGGCGGCGGGGTCCGCGCTTTGTCGGCTTTGTGATCCGACCAGCCGGCATAGGCGCCGACCAGGGCCGCGGTGGCGGCGAACGACATCTGGAAGCTCGGCCCTACTACCTCGTGCGGCGACACCACGATGACGGCGATCGCCGAAATAGCCAGATTGCGCATGGTGAGTGCCGCCCGATCGAACAGAACGGCGATCAGCATCACCGCCAGCATGATGAAGCTGCGTTCGGCGGCGACAACGACGCCCGAAATGACGAGATAGGCTGCGATCGAGAAAAGTGCCGCCGCGGCCGCGTATTTCTTGACCGGCCGGCGGGAGGAAAAATTCGGGAACAGCGCGAAGCCGCCACGCAGCAGACCCATGACCGTGCCGGCGACCAGCGCCATGTGCAGCCCGGAAATTGAGATGATGTGGTAGATGCCGGTGCGTCGCATCGCTTCATTGATCTCGTCGGGAATCCCGGCGCGCACACCCACGATCAGCGCCGCGGCGATCTCGCCCTCGGCACCGCCGATGCTGCCCCTGATATGGTCGGCAATGCTTTCGCGAGCACTCTCGATGGCGGCTGAAAGGGCGGCCCACACCGGCCTGTCATCGGCTGAGACGATTTTGGGGTTGCCGAGAAAGAAGCCGCTGGCGCCTATGCCGGCGAAGTAGCTGTCGAAGGAAAAGTCGTAGCTGTCCGGCCGCACCGGTCCGGTCGGCGGCAACAGCCTGGCATAGCCGGTCACGAGCGAACCGGCCGTCACTTCAGCCGGCACCTTGCGTGCCGAAAGGCGAACGCGCTCCGGCGCGTAGAGTAGTTTCGGCCGCGCGGTCGATGTCACATCGATGGTCAGCCGGATGCGCCCGGTCTCCATCTGGTCGACCGAAACGACGCGGCCGGTGATTTGCGTGGAGATTTCCGAGCCCAGCATCCGCGTTCCCGCTCGCCACGTCTCGACTTTGCCGGCGAGCATGCCGAGCGCGCACAACAGCGCCGCCATGAAGCACAGATGCGTTTTCGGCCATGAGCGTGAAACGAGCGCGCACAGCGACATCAGGATCGCGACCGCGACAGGCTTGGCAAAGCCCGGCTCCGCCGCCAGCGAAAAATAGGCGATCGATCCGCATGCCAGGAACACCGGCACGAGCAGGAAGGCTATGCCCCGATCGAGTTCGAGCTCGGACGCTCTGGCCACGCCGTTGCGCAGACGAGGCCATGAAGCACGGCCGAACTCACGGCGCAGACGCACGGCCGCGCCGGCTGCGGGAATGCCGGGCGGCGTGGAAACATCCGCCGGCGGCGACTTGCCCGGCTGCTGTAGGGGCGGCAACGCCAGCGGCAATGAGGCGGGCGCGGGCATGGCAAAAAGAGCGCGTTCGCTGACGCCGGCAACGACGTCCTCGCCTTCCTCCGCGCCCCGGCCCGCTCCAGCCATCGGGTCTGCCCCTTGCGCCCTCGACACCCTATGCTACATGAACGCGCGACGCGCGAAAGTGCGTGTGATCCGCACCCCGCTCCAGACGTTTCCCGAGAGTTGTATGTCCGACAAGGTTGTCACCCGTTTTGCCCCCTCGCCCACCGGCTACCTGCACATCGGCGGCGCGCGTACGGCGCTCTTCAACTGGCTCTACGCCAAGCACACCGGCGGTACGATGCTGCTGCGCATCGAGGACACCGACCGCGAGCGCTCCACCGATGCGGCGACAGCAGCCATTCTCGAAGGACTGACTTGGCTCGGCCTCACCTGGGACGGCGACGCCGTCTCGCAGTTCGAGCGCGCGCCGCGCCATCGCGAGGTGGCCGAGGAGCTGGTGCGCATGGGCAAGGCTTACTACAGCTACGAGACCCCTGCCGAGCTTGAGGCAATGCGCGACGCGGCGCGGGCCAAGGGCCTGCCGCCGCGCTATGACGGAAGCTGGCGTGACCGCGACCCTTCGCAGGCGCCTCCTGGCGTCAAGGGCGCGATCCGCATCAAGGCGCCGACCAAAGGCGAGACGGTGGTGCATGACCGTGTCCAGGGCGACGTGCGCTTTCCCAACAAGGATCTGGACGACTTCATCATCCTGCGCTCGGACGGCAATCCGACCTACATGCATGCCGTCGTCGTTGACGACCACGACATGGGCGTCACCCACATCATCCGTGGCGACGACCACCTGACCAATGCCGCCCGCCAGACCGTGATCTACAACGCCATGGGCTGGGATGTGCCTTCAATGTCGCACATACCGCTGATCCACGGCGCCGACGGCGCCAAGCTGTCGAAGCGGCACGGCGCGCTGGGCGTGGAGGCCTACCGCGCCATGGGCTACCTGCCCGAAGCGCTGCTGAACTATCTGGCTCGGCTCGGCTGGAGCCACGGCGACGATGAGATCATGTCGATCCAGGACATGATCGCATGGTTCGACATCGGCGATGTGAACAAGGGCGCCGCCCGCTTCGATTTCGCCAAGCTGGAGGCGCTGAACGGCGTCCATATGCGCCGCATGGGCGATGCCGAGCTGTTCGATATCTTCATTGCCACCTTGCCCTATCTCGAGGGCGGCCCGGCGATGGCCGCACGCCTCGACGACAAGAACAGGGCGCAGTTGCTGGCAGCGCTGCCGGGCCTGAAGGAGCGCGCCAAGACGATGGTCGAACTCGTCGATGGCGCTGCCTTCCTGTTTGCCGCGCGGCCGTTGCCGATCGATGAGAAGGCAGCCCTGCTGCTCAATGACGATGCGCGCAAGGTCCTGCGTGGCGCTCACGACGCGCTCGAGGCGGTTTCAGGCGACTGGACGGCGGCCTCGGCTGAAGCCGCGATCCGCGACTATGCGACGGCCGGCGGCTACAAGCTCGGCGCCGTCGCCCAGCCCTTGCGCGCCGCCTTGACAGGCAAGAGCACCTCGCCCGGCGTGTTCGACGTTCTCGCCGTGCTTGGTCGCGAGGAGAGCCTGGCGCGCATCGCCGATCAAATCGATTAGGAGCAATCTGGCCCAAGAAGATTGGCATTGAAAGGCGCGTTTCGCAGTGCAACATTGAGCCTTGGCCCAATCTGGCACGCACTTCCTAAAATGCGGTCGCGAATACGCGCATTCGGTGACTTCGACGTGTCGCTTTGCAGAATTTGCCTTTGCCGGCATGAGGAAACAAGAAGGAGTTTGCAATGACCGAAGCTGCGACAAGACGGGAACTGGGCGGCAAGACCCAGGAAGCCACGGCAAAGCTGGAATTCGCCGGCAAGACGCACGAATTCAAGGTGCGAAGTGGTTCAGTCGGGCCTGACGTCATCGACATCGCCACGCTGTACAGCACCACCGGCGCCTTCACCTACGATCCCGGCTTCACCTCGACGGCAAGCTGCGAGTCCGAGATCACGTTCATCGATGGCGACGCCGGCATTCTCCTGCATCGCGGCTATCCGATCGACCAGTTGGCCGAACATGGCGACTTCCTGGAAGTCTGCTATCTCCTGCTCTACGGCGAACTGCCGACCAAGGCGCAGAAGGACGATTTCGATTACCGCGTGACGCGCCACACCATGGTGCATGAGCAGATGTCGCGCTTCTTCACCGGCTTCCGCCGCGACGCGCATCCGATGGCGGTGATGTGCGGCGTGGTCGGCGCGCTGTCGGCCTTCTATCACGACTCCACCGACATCTCGGATCCTTACCAGCGCATGGTGGCGTCGATGCGGCTGATCGCCAAGATGCCGACGATCGCGGCCATGGCCTACAAATACCATATCGGCCAGCCCTTCATTTACCCGAAGAACGAACTGAATTTCGCCGCCAACTTCCTGCACATGTGCTTTGCCGTGCCGTGCGAGGAATACAAGATCAACCCGGTCCTGGCGCGCGCCATGGAGCGCATCTTCATCCTGCACGCCGACCACGAGCAGAACGCTTCGACCTCTACCGTTCGGCTCGCCGGCTCGTCTGGCGCCAATCCGTTCGCCTGCATCGCCGCCGGCATCGCCTGCCTGTGGGGCCCGGCGCATGGCGGCGCCAACGAAGCGGCGCTGAACATGCTCGGCGAGATCGGCCATGTCGATCATATTCCGGAATTCATCGCCCGCGCCAAGGACAAGGACGATCCGTTCCGGCTGATGGGCTTTGGCCACCGCGTCTACAAGAACTACGATCCGCGCGCCAAGATCATGCAGAAGACCGCGCATGAGGTGCTGGGCGAACTCGGCATCAAGGACGATCCGCTGCTCGACATCGCCATGGAACTGGAGAAGATCGCACTCACCGATCCCTATTTCATCGAGAAGAAGCTCTACCCCAATGTCGACTTCTATTCCGGCATCACGCTGAAGGCGCTGGGCTTCCCCACCACCATGTTCACCGTGCTGTTCGCCGTCGCCCGCACCGTCGGCTGGATCGCGCAGTGGAAGGAGATGATTGAGGATCCGCGCCAGAAGATCGGCCGCCCCCGCCAGCTCTACACCGGCGCGCCGGAGCGAGACTACGTGCCGATCGCGAAGCGGTAAAAAGGAAGAAGTGAATAAAAGTGAGTAGTCAGTAGGGAAAGAGCGGTAATCCTACTCACTACTCACTACTCACTACTCACTACTCACTACTCACTCTCTTGATATACCCCATCACCACCTGCGCGGCGATGTCGCCTGACGGCTTGGCGGTTGTCATGCGCCGCGCGATCTCGGCGAACCCGTCCTTCTGCCATCTGCGCATGCCTGTGTCGGCGAACAGCGCTTCGAGTTGGCGGGCCAGATTGTTCGGCTTGACATACTCGTTGTAGAATTCCGGGATCAGCGCCCGATCCGATATCAAATTGGGCAGCAGCGCCGACCAGACCGAAACGAGATATGGCGCCACGATGCGCGCAACAGGGTCAAGCCGGTAGCAGGAGATCATCGGCACATCGGACAGCGCCAGTTCAAGCGAAACCGTGCCGGACGCGATCAGCGCCGCGTCAGCCTTGCCGAAGGCCTGCCACTTTCGCTCAGCGTCGAGGATGATCTCGGGCTTCTCGTCCCAGCGAGCGACCGCCGAGCGCACGACATCGGCGACATGCGGCACGGTCGGCAACATCAGCCGCAGGCGATGCCCGCGTGCCCGCAGCATCGAAACGGTCTCCCCAAACGGCTCGAGCAGCCGCCGCACTTCGCTGCGCCGCGAGCCGGGCAGGACGAGCAGCGTCTTCAGGCGATCCGGCGAAAGATCCCGCGGTTGGGCCTGCGTCCTGGCTGCCGAGAGCACGCCCGCGTCATGGGTGAGGCGATGTCCGACATAGGTCCCTGGCGGTCCGCCGAGCCTGCCTAGCTCCTTCACCTCGAACGGCAGGATGCAGAGGATGTGGTCGACATAGGGCTTCATCGCCACCGCCCTGCCCGGCCGCCATGCCCAGACGCTGGGACAGACATAGTGGATGATCGGGATGGTGGGGTTGGCCGCGCGCACTTTCCTGGCCACGCGCAGGGAAAAATCGGGACTGTCGATGGTTATGAGGCAGTCGGGCTTCGCATCCGCGACCGTCCTGGCCAGCTGACTGATCCGCCGCATCAGCCGCGGCAGGTCACTCAGGATGGCGCTGAAGCCCATGAGCGCGATCTCGCCGGCGTCGAACGGCGAGACCAGCCCGAGCGCCTGCAGATGGCGGCCGCCGAGACCGACGAGCTGCACCTCGCGCCCCGTCGACTGCTTGATCGAACGCACGATGTCGGCGCCAAGCAGGTCGCCGGATTCCTCGCCGGCCACGATTGCGATCTTCAGCGCCTTGTCAGCCATGCGCCGGCTCCGCCGCTGGCAGGCCGACGATGAACAGACCGAGCGCATTCGCCCGCGACAGCGTCGCCGGCCCCTCCAGGATGAGAGAGCGCCCCGCTTCGACGGCAATGCCGGCAAGCCCCGCCGCATGGGCTGCTTCCACCGTCTGCGGCCCGATCGACGGCAGGTCGGCCCGCAGCTCCTGGCCGGGTTTGGCGCATTTGACCAGCACTCCGCGGGTCTTTCCGGCAAGCCTGCCATGGCCGCGCAGCGCGCGCGCTCTTTCGAGCAGGCCGCTCGTGCCTTCGATGCCTTCCAGCGCGATGGCCCGGCCTCCGATCGCAATCGCCGCCTGCCCGATATCAAGCGCGCCGATGGCCTTGGCGGCCAGCCTGGCCGCCTCGATGTCGCGCCAGTCCGATTGCTTTGGTTTCGCCGTGGTCAGTGTGCCTTCGCCGGCGGCCAGTTCGGGAACGACCTCATGCGCGCCGACCACTTTGATGCCCCGCTTCTCCAGGCCGCGTGTCACCACCTTCAA
The DNA here is from genome assembly GCF_020165765.1 of Mesorhizobium sp. B264B1B. Lineage (NCBI taxonomy): Bacteria > Pseudomonadati > Pseudomonadota > Alphaproteobacteria > Hyphomicrobiales > Phyllobacteriaceae > Mesorhizobium > Mesorhizobium sp. B264B1B. Next base: position 33,703 of record NZ_JAIUIS010000020.1, on the reverse strand, counting down.
AAGTCCATCATCGCCGCGCGCCAGCGCCATGATCACCGATGGTACGATCGCCAGCAAGCCAAGGCTCGGACGGATGTCGGCCAGCCGGGGCCTGCGTCTGATTTCGCCGGCAAGGACCACATGAGTGATGCCGTGGCGCTTCAGCGTCGCCACCAGTGAACCGATCTGCTCAAGGGCGAGGCTGTCGTGTTCGTATCGGAGCAACTCCTGCCGGCGGTCGGCCTCACCTTCCATCAAGAGGATGAAGGGCGGGTAGCCATGCGCGGCCAGGCCTTGCGCGACTTCCACCGGCAGGCTGCCACCGCCGGCGACGATGCCGACCCTGGCCCCCGGCGAGAGAACGAAATCCGCTGCCGCCGACTCAGTCTTCGTCATCGCCGTCATCGCCATCGCTCCCCTTGAGCGATGGCACAGCATAGTGCCGCTTGCCGCGACTGGAGATGAAATCGATGATCTTCATGGCGGTCGGTGACGTGGCGAATTCCGCCTTGGCGAATTCGATGTTCTCGCCAACGGTGCGCGAGCGGTCGAATATTGTCTTATAGACCCTGCGCAGCAGATAGATCTCGGATCTTGGCAGACCGGAGCGCTTGAGCCCGATGATGTTGAGGCCGCGCAGGCTGGCCCGATTTCCCGCCGCCATGGCATAGGGAATGACATCACCCACAAAAGCCGAGCACCCGCCAAGAAAAGCGTTGTCGCCTACCCGCACGAATTGATGAACGGCGCTGAGACCGCCGATATAGACGTTGTCGCCGATTTCGCAGTGTCCGCCCAGCGTCGCGCCGTTGGCGAAGGTGGCGTTCTTGCCGACGACGCAGTCATGGGCGATGTGGGCGTAGGCGAGAAAATTCCCATTGTCGCCGACCGTCGTTTCGCCGCGGCTGGTATCGGTGCCGACATGCATGGTGACGCCTTCGCGGATCGTGCAGTTCTCGCCGATGACGAGCGTGGTGCGGCCGCCCTTGTGCTTGGTGTTCTGCGGCGGCCCGCCCAGTATCGCCATCGGATAGACCTTGGTCGACGCGCCGATCGTCGTCGCGCCTATCACCGAGACATGGCTGACCAGTTCAACGCCGTCGCCAATCACGGCATCTGCGCCGACATAACAGAGCGGTCCTATGCGGACGCCTTGGCCGATTTGAGCGCCTTCCTCCACGACGGAGGAAGGATGGATGGATGTCTTGATTTTCATAAGCATTCGATTGTCAGTCGCCGGTGACCATCATGGCTGAGATCTCAGCCTCGGCGGCCTTGTTGCCGTCGACCAGGGCTTCACAGGCGAATTTGAGCAGGTTGCCGCGTTTCTTGATTTTCTTGACATGGATCTTCAACTGATCGCCGGGAACGACCGGTTTGCGGAACTTGGCGTTGTCGATGGTCAGGAAATAGACCAGCGACGGCTTTTCAGTGCGAAGACTGCGGATGCAGATGGCCCCGGCAGTCTGTGCCATCGCCTCGACGATGAGCACGCCCGGCATGACCGGCTGCTCGGGGAAGTGACCCTGAAAATGCGGCTCGTTTATGGTCACGTTCTTGATGCCGGTGGCGGATTCGTCGCCATCAATGTCGACGATGCGGTCGATCATCAGGAACGGATAGCGATGCGGCAGGAGCTTCATCAGCCCCAATATGTCGACTGCTTCCAGCGTCGTCCCGGTGATGTCAGCCATTGCTCCCCTCGCCCTGTTTGCGGGTCCTGGCGAGCTTGCGCAGCATGGCTATCTCGCGCATGGCTTCCGCCATCGGCTGTGCCGGATAGCCGCCCCAGATCTCGCCCGCGGGCACATTGCTCATGAATCCGCTTCTCGCGGCAAGCTTCGCGCCCGACCCTATGGTCAGGTGATCCGCAAGCCCGACGCCGCCGCCCATGGTGACATTGTCGCCCACGACGACGGAACCGGAGATACCCGAAAGTCCGGCCACGATGCAGTTGCGGCCGATGCGGACGTTATGCGCGATCTGCACGAGATTGTCGATCTTGGTGCCCTGGCCGATGATCGTATCGGACATGGCGCCGCGGTCGACCGTGGAATTGGAACCGATCTCGACGTCGTCCTGGATGATGACGCGGCCGATCTGCGGAACACGTTCCGGCCCCTTGGCGCCGGCAACGAAGCCAAAGCCGTCCTGGCCGATCCGGGCGCCGCCATGGATGATGACGCGGTTGCCGATCAAGGCATACTGGACGCTGGCGCCCGGGCCGATATAGCCGTCACGCCCGATCTGGCAGGAACGGCCGACGACGGCGTGAGGCGCGATGACGGTGCCGGCGCCTATGGACACCGCAGGACCGATCACCGCGCCGGCTTCGACGACAGCACCTTCCTCGACATGTGCGCTCGGATCGATATGGGCATGCGGCGAGATACCGGTTTCACCGGTCATCGGCCCCGGGGTCGCCGCTGTCGGAAACAGCAGTCGTCCGACCAGCGCGAATGCCTGTTGCGGACGGGGATGCACAAGGACGGCGATGGCGGCAGGCGCCTTGCCGGCGAACTCCGCAGGACACAGCACCGCAGCCGCCCGCAGCGACGGCATCAGCGAGGAATTGCGTTTGCCATCGACGAAAACGAGTGCATTCTCGCCGCCTTCGTTGGCCGGCGCCAGCGCGTCGATGAAAACGCCGGACTGGCCGGAATCGACAAGCACCGAGCCGGTCAGATTCGCGACTTCGCCCGCCGTATACCGGCGTGATGGCGCGAAGAACACCGGATCGGTCATTCCAGAAGCTATATCCAGCTAGATCGGAACATTTTCTCCCGGACCTCAACGACCTGGGAGCATCGTTATCCGCCGGTCAGAAGCGGGTCGATATGCCGAAGTTGAATTCCTGCACGTCGTCCCTCGCTTCTTTCTTGACCGGGATCGCATAGTCGATACGGATCGGGCCGAACGGCGAAGCCCACATCAGGCCGACACCGACCGAGGCGCGCCAATTCATATCGACCGAGGCTTGGTTGACCGTGGTGTCGATCTTGCTGCCGTAGAGTGTGGCGGCATCCGCAAAGACAGCGCCGCGCAAGCCGAAGCTCTCCGGAACGACCGGCAGCGGAAACTGCGCTTCCGCCGAGGCATTGAAATAAGTCGTACCACCCAAATGGTCGCCTGTATTAGGATCCACAGGTCCAATGCCACCGTACGCAAAACCGCGGATCATGCGGTCTGTGCTCTGAAATTGATCGAAAATGCGCAGACCGCCATCATTTCCGTAGCCTTCGACATGGCCGGCGCCGCCCGAAAGGAGGCCTACCAAGTCGAACTGCTCGGACAGCGTCTGATAGATGCTGCCGCGTCCCGTGACCTTCACGAACTTTGCGTCGCCACCGAGGCCGGCCACTTCCACCGTCGTGGTGGCATAGATACCCTCGTGCGGGTTCTTCATGTCATCGATGGTGTTGTAGACCAGCCCCAGGCTGACCGACGACTTGATCCACGGACTCTGTGCGATACCATCTAGGATAGCCGGTGAAATGTCGCAGGTGCCATCGGGGTCCGCACTACTCGTGGGACCGCAACCGTCGTCTACCTCATACTTCTCCCGGGAGATATTATACGCCAACTGGGTCGAGATGCTGTCGGTGATCGGCAGGCCGAAGCGCACCGTCGCACCCAACGTATCGCTGTCGTAGTCGTCGTACTCCCTGGTCCGCTTGTAGATATCGAAGCCGGCGGCGATACGGCGCCCGAGGAAATAGGGCTCGGTGAACGAAAGGCTGTAATCGCGCGAGTTCTTGCCGCCACCCGCCGACACCTTGATGAACTGGCCGCGGCCGAGGAAGTTGCGCTCGGTGATCGATCCTTCGACGGACGGACCGGCGGTATCGCCACCGGTCGAATAGCCGGCGCCGACCGAGAACTCACCGGTCGACTTTTCGACCACGTCGACCACCAGCACGACCTGGTCCGGCGCCGACCCGGGGACCGTCGAAACCTCGACTTTGTCAAAGTAATTGAGATCTTCCAGCCGCTTCTTCGCGCGTTGGATCAGCACCTGGTTGAACGCGTCGCCTTCGCTGACGTCGAACTCGCGGCGGATGACATAGTCGCGCGTGCGGTCATTGCCGCGGATCTCGATGCGCTCGACATAGGCCTTGGTGCCCTGGTCGATGGTGTAGACCACCGAAATCGTATGATTCTCGAAATTGCGGTCGCCACGCGGCGTGACCTGCGCGAAGGCGTAGCCGGAGCCGGCCACCTTCTCGGTCAGGGCAATGATGGTGTCCTCGACGTTCTTGGCGTTGTAGACGTCGCCCTTGTGGGTCTCGACCACCGATTCCAGCGCCTTCGAGTCGACTTCCGGAATCGTGCTTTCGACGCTGATGTCGCCGAACGTATAACGCTCGCCTTCCTGGACGGTTATGGTGACCGTGTACTTGTTGGTCGCGTTGTCGAGTTCGCCGACAGCGGACACGACCTGGAAGTCGGCATAGCCGTGATTGTAGTAGAAGCGCCGCAGCAGCTCCTGGTCGGCGCGCAGCTTGTCGTCGTCATAGACGTCGTCGCGCAGGATGAACGAAACCCAGGACGAGCGCTTGGTCGTGATCACATCTGACAGGCGGCGGCTCGAATAAGCGCTGTTGCCGACGAAATTGATCGCCGCGATCTGCGTGCGATCACCTTCATTGACATGGAAGACCACGTTCACGCGGTTGTCGCCGAGCTGCATGACCTCGGTGGTCACGGCGGCATCGTCACGGCCGATACGTCTGTAGGCGGCCTTGACCGACTCTACATCGGCGTCGAGCGCCGCCTGCGAGAACGTGCCGCGCGGCTTCAACTGCACGGCAGCCGCAAGCGCGTTGTCCTTGAGCTTCTTGTTGCCCTGGAACAGCACCTGGTTGACGACCTGGTACTCGGAAACCTTGACCACCAACGTCGAACCGACCTGATTGATCTGCACATCCGAGAACAACCCGGTTCCGAACAGCGCCTTGACCGCGCTGTCGATGTCGGAGCTTGAGAAGGATTTGCCCGGCTTGATGGTGATGTAGTTGCGGATGGTATCGGCGTCGACACGTTGGTTGCCGCTCACCTCCACCCTGCTGACGACAGCGGCTTCGGCCGCCGATGTGGCAACGAACTGCACTGCGAGCGCACCTGGCACGACTAAAGCCGCGGACAGGGCTGCCGCGGAAGCGGCGCTCAAAAACTTGGATGCTGCCTTCATCGGGCTTAATAACCTTTTCTCGTAGTCCCCACGGCGAGAAAACCGGACGTGCGGTAATTTCTCGTACCGTATTAACCGGATTTTCCCTACACGCAAGGCTTCTGGTTAATTTGTATTTACTTAACCCTGGTGCGTGGCTTTCGCGTCACTCATATCCCCGTGCATGGTAAACGGCGTCTCAACATCGACCATGCCGAAGCCAAATTTCTTCATGATTTCAGCATCCAAACAGATCGTTCCAGAATACGAAACCCATGAAGCCCAAAACCAGAAGCAGACCGGCCCGATAGGCCATTTCCATCATCCGTTCCGACACCGGCCGGCGGATGACGGCCTCCACGCCGTAGAACAGGAGATGGCCGCCGTCGAGGGGGGGAATCGGCAAAAGATTGAGGATGCCGATGCCCACGGACAGCAGCGCAACGAGCTGCACGAGCCATTCGAAGCCGAGCTTCGCCGCCTTGCCGGCCATGTCCGCGATCTTCACCGGGCCGCCGAGCTGGCACTTGTCCTCGCGCCCGACGACGAAACGCTGCAGGAACTGGCCGGTGCGCTGGATGACGTGCCCGGTTTCCTCCACCGCCGCGGTCAACGCGCCGGCGGGGCTGTAGGTGATCAGCCTGGGCTGGCCGAGTTCCTGGTTGTTGACGACGCCGATCACGGCCACCTTGACCTTGTTGCCAAGCGCGTCCTGCTGCTCCATCAGCTGCGGCGTGGCGGTCACGGTCACTTCCTTGCCGTCGCGCAGCATGACGAAGGTGATGCTGTCGCCGGCCCGGCCCGAAACCAGGCGTTGGACGTCACCGAAGGTTTCGATCTTGCTGCCGTCGACGCTGACGAATCGGTCGCCGGGCAGGATGCCGGCTTTCGCCGCCGGGCTGCCGGCGGTCACCTCGGCCACCATGGGTTCCGCGACATAGCGGCCATAGGCTGAAAACAGCACCGAAAAGACGACGATCGTCAGCAGGAAATTGAACAGCGGCCCGGCCACCACCGTCGCCGCCCGCTTCCAGATCGGCTGGGTGTGAAAGGCGACCTTGCGTTCCTCATCGGTCAGCGTTTCGATCTCTTCCGTCGACGGCTGGCTGGAGGTGGCGTTCATGTCGCCGACGAATTTGACATAGCCGCCAAGCGGTATGGCGCAGAGCTTCCAGCGCGTGCCGTGCCTGTCGTTGAAGCCGAAGAGTTCCGGGCCGAAACCGATCGAAAAGGCCCTGACGCCGATGCCGCACCAGCGGCCAACGAGATAGTGGCCCATCTCGTGGACGAACACGACCACGGTCAGCACGAACAGGAAGGGCACGAGCGTGCCGAGAAGGAAGCCTTCCATGCCGAAGATCGCGTGAAGAATCTCGTTCAACTCAAATCCTCAGTTCTTCCGCGACACCGTTGCGCCGCGACTGTGACATCAATCCAGGCGAATCCAAGGCGCGCCCGCATCGATCGTGGAACGATGCCGTTCAAATGGGAAACAGCCCCTGTGCCGGCTGATCGGCGCCCGCCGAAATCCAGCCGATGACGTATAGGGCGAAAGCCGCCGCGACAAGCCCGTCGACACGGTCCATGACGCCGCCATGGCCCGGAATGAGCGTGCCCGAATCCTTGCGGCCGTGGCGGCGCTTGACCCAGGATTCCAGGAGGTCGCCAGCCTGGGAGACGATTGAAAGCGCGAGCGCGACGAGACCGAGCATTGGCAGGTTGCCCGCACCGGCGGCGACGGCCAGGATGAGCCCCGCAACGACCCCGCCCACGGCGCCGCCGAGCGCGCCACTTCGCGTCTTGCCGGGAGAGATGGACGGCGCCAGCCTCGGGCCACCGACGGCCCGGCCGACGAAATAGGCAAAGATGTCGGTCGCCCAGACCACCGCGAACAGGAACAGGATGGCGACGAGGCCGGAATGGTCGCCGTCACGCAGAAGCGCAAGGGAAAGACCCGAGACGGCTGCATAGGCAAGGCCGGAGGCATCCCACTGCCCGGCCCCGCGCAGTTGGGCGGCGATGGCCGTGACGGCGACCAGTGCAGCCACCAGAAGCAGCAGCCACAAGGCAGGCAGGCCGGCGATCAGGGCGCCGAGAAACACCAGCAGCAGCGCTTCCGGCAAAAAACCGAGCCCGGTCGTCCCGGAAGGGCGAGACATGCGCGTCCATTCGTAGAAGATCACCGCCGAAATCGCGGCTGAAAGCAGCCGGAACGGCAGGCCGCCGAACCAGGTCAGGCCAAGCGTCGCGATGGCAAGCACGACCGCCGAAAGAACGCGAAGCTGGAGATTGCTCATCCCGCGGCCGGCCGCGAAGCGACATCTTGCGGATCCAGCCCGCCAAAACGGCGTTCGCGCCCGGCGAACTCGCGCAAGGCCTCGGCTAGATGCTCTCGGCTGAAATCGGGCCAATAGCAGGGCAGGAACACAAGCTCGCTATAGGCAGCCTGCCACAGAAGAAAATTGGAAAGGCGAAGCTCACCGCTGGTGCGTATGACCAGTTCGGGATCGGGAACGCCTTGCGTGTCGAGGCAGCCGGCAAAGGATTCGGCGGTGATCGCCTCGCTGTCGAGCTCGCCGCGCGCGACGGCCGAGGCAAGCTTGCGCGCCGTGCGCACGATCTCGTCGCGTCCGCCGTAGTTGAAGGCGATGATCAGCGTCAGCGCCTCGTTGGCCGAGGTCAGCGCTTCGGCTTCTTCCAGCAGGAGCCTGATATCCGGCTGCAGCCCAGCCCTGTCACCGATGATCCTCACGCGCACGCCGCTGCGGTGCAGTTCGGCGAGATCGCGGCGGATGAACAGCTTCAACAGACCCATCAGGTCGCTGACTTCGGATTTCGGCCGCGACCAGTTTTCCGAAGAGAAGGCATAGACAGTCAGGTAGGAAATGCCGAGATCGGGCGCGGCGCGCACCGTCTTGCGCAGTGCTTCTACGCCCGCGCGATGGCCGGCGAGCCGCGGCATGCCGCGCGCCTTGGCCCAGCGTCCGTTTCCATCCATGATGATCGCGACATGCGCGGGCGTTGCCATGATCTCGCTTTCGGGCCAGCCGCCGGCCAGACCCTAAACCTGCATGATTTCAGCTTCCTTGTCGGAAAGCAGGTGGTCGATGGTGCTGATCGTTTCGTCGGTAAGCTTCTGGACCTGGTCGGAGCGCTTGCGCTGATCGTCCTCGCTGATGACGCCGTCCTTCTCCGCCTTCTTCAGGAAGTCCATGCCGTCGCGGCGCACATGGCGCGCTGCGACACGGGCGTTCTCGGCGTAGCCATGCGAGATCTTGACGAGTTCCTTACGGCGCTGCTCGTTGAGTTCCGGAAGCGGAATCCTGAGATTGGTGCCGTCCACGATAGGATTGAAGCCCAGATTGGATTCGCGAATGGCGCGATCGACCGCGCCCACCATCGACTTGTCCCAGACCGACACCGAAATCATGCGCGGCTCAGGCACCGTGACATTGGCCACCTGGTTGATCGGCATGCTGGTGCCATAGGCCTGCACCTGGATAGCGTCGAGCAGGTTGCTGGAAGCGCGACCGGTCCGCAGCGAAGCCAGGTCATGCTTGAACGCGGCGATTGCCCCATCCATGCGCCGCTTGAGATCGTCGTACTCACCACTCATCTTAGTCTCCTCGACCCGTCTGACGCGGGTTCACTGCTTTCGGGGCAAGGCCCCGTGTTCGAGCCTGATTTCGAAACCGGTTTTCGCCTTTTCCGCGATCAGGCCCCGGATCAATCGTCCGCGACGACCGTGCAGCGGCCGCCGCCCCTTAGAATATCGCCGAAACCACCTTTTTCGTGGATCGAATAGACGATTATCGGAATGTTGTTTTCGCGCGCAAGTGCAATCGCTGCCGTATCCATGATGGAAAGGCCGCGATTTATCACTTCGGCATGGCTGATGCGCTCGAAACGCGTCGCGTTCGGGTCCTTCTTCGGGTCGGCAGAATAGACGCCGTCGACCTGTGTGCCCTTGAACAGCGCGTCGGCGCCGATTTCAGCGGCGCGAAGTGCCGCGGCCGAATCAGTGGTGAAGAACGGATTGCCGGTGCCGCCGGCAAAGATCACCACCTTGCCCTGGTTCATGTAGGCGGTTGCCTGGCGCTGCGAAAAGCTCTCGCAAAGCTCAGGCATGGCGATCGCGGAAAGAACCACCGCATCGACGCCGATCTTGTTCAGCGAGGTGCGCAGCGCCAGCGAATTGATGACGGTGGCGAGCATACCCATATGGTCGCCGGTGACGCGGTCGCCACCCTTGGAGGCAACCGCCACACCGCGAAAGATATTGCCGCCGCCGATGACGACGCCAACCTCGATGCCGAGCGCGCGGGCTTCGGCGATGTCGCCGGCGATGCGGTCGACGACCGAGACGTCGATGCCGAAATGCTGTTCGCCCATCAACGCTTCACCAGACGCTTTCAGCAAGACACGTCGGTAGAGGGGCTTCACCGTCATCTGGTCCTCGAAAATCTCGGCGCGGCAAATCAGGAGGCGAAACTGCCCCGCTTCGCCTGGCGGCGCTGGCATGATGGTTCGACCCGATACACGAAGGGCGCGGCGATGTCACGCCGCGCCCTTGCGCAAAATCCCAGGCTTTTTCGATCAGTTGCTGCTGATGCTGACCGCCTCGCCTTCCACCAGAACCTGCGGCGAATAGCCGGAGGGCTTGTCGCCGGTCACGACACCGCCGGCCACCCTGACCTGGATCTCGGGCCCGAAATAGGAATGCGGGAACGGCGCCGGCATGCTGCTCACCGAATCCAGCCGCTTGCGGAGTTCGGGGGCAATCGAAAAATCCAGCGCCGCGAGGTTGTCCTGCAGTTGCGCGAGCTTGGTCGCGCCCAGGATGACGGTTGCGACGCCGGGCTGCGTCGCCACCCAGTTGAGTGCCACCTGGGCCATGCTGCGGCCGAGTTCGGCGGCCACCTTTTCGAGCTCGGCCACGATCGCCCAATTGCGGTCGCTGAATTTCCGGAAGCTCGGATGCGTGGTGTTGCGGAAACCGTCGAGCCGGCCGGCATTGCCGGCTTGCGTCGGGCGATATTTGCCGCTGAGCAAGCCGCTGGCCAGCGGGCTCCAAACCATGACGCCGGCGCCATGATGCGTGGCGAAAGGCACGAACTCATGCTCGATCGAGCGTTCGGCCAGCGAATATTCGAGCTGCAGGGCCGAGATCGGCTCATAGCAGCGCAATTCTGCGATCGCCTGCGCCCGCCCCGCATACCAGGCCGGCACATCGGAAAGGCCGACGTGGCGCACCTTGCCCGCGCGCACCAGGTCGTCCAGCGTGCGCAGCACCTCCTCGGCCGGCGTCAGCCTGTCCCACACATGCATGAGATAGAGGTCGATATAGTCGGTTCCGAGCCGCTTCAGAGAGGCGTCCACGGCGCGCATGATGTTCTTGCGGCCATTGCCGCCGGCGTTCGGATTGCCGGGTTCTGAATTGAAGGTGAATTTAGTGGCGATCACCGCCTTGTCGCGCAATCCGCGCTCGGCGACGAATTCGCCGAGCCAGGTCTCGGCGGTGCCGCCGGTATAGAGATCGGCCGTGTCGAAGAAATTGCCGCCCGCCTCGACATATTCGTCGAAGATTGCGCGGGCTGTATCCCTGTCAGTGCCCCAGCCCAATTCGGTGCCGAAGGTCATGGTGCCCAGCGCCAACCGGCTGACGCGCAAGCCGCTGTTGCCAAGCGTGTAGTAGTTCATGGTCATGATATTCTCCGATCGAGTTTGATGTTGGGTTATTGGCCGGGTGTCGTCTTGACCCAGGGATTGCCGCGCTCATGGGTCACGCGGAAGGTGAAGCCGTCGACCTTCCAACCCGCGCCGGAGCGGGTCAGGTGGTGCTCATATGTGCCCCTGACTTCCCAAAGCGGCTCGCCATTGCCTTCCATCCGGTTCCAGGCATAGCCGTTCGACAGGACGGTCGCCGTGTCCGCTTCGAGAACGACCTGGTGATTGGTGCGCAGATGCAGGCTGGTCTTGCCGCCCTTGAGGTTGCCGGCCCAGGCGCCGATCAGGTCGTCGGAGGCAATATTGGCCGCCGGCTGTCCGGACAGGCTGCTGAAATCAGCGGTAACCCGATCCGCGAAATAGCTGCGGACAAGCTTCCAGTCCTGCGCGTCGACGGCGCGGTCGATGGCATCGGCGATGCGGATGACCGCGCGCTCGTCGGCAAGCGCCTGCCACTCCGCCGGTTCGGCTCCCCCGGCATCGATCGGCGCCAGCGCCAGTCCCGCAGCGAAGGTCACATGTTTCAAAGCGTTCATGTCTCTTCTCCTGGAAATCAGCCCGCCCGCTGTACCGGGGACAATGTGGATCAATGCGCCGCCGTCGATAAGATTGCATTGTTCGCAAAGACTATGCGATATCATTCATGAATGGACCGGGACCTGCTTACCCACCTGCCCGTCATCGTTGCCGTGGCGCGACGCGGCGGCTTCGCGCTTGCCGCGGCCGAGCTCGGCATGAGCCCGTCGGCGGTCAGCCATGCTGTGCGGCTGGTGGAAGAGCGCATCGGCCAGCCGCTGTTTGCGCGCACGACACGTAGCGTCTCGCTGACCGAAGCCGGCAAGGCACTGGTGGAGACAACGGGCCCTGCCCTCCAGGACATCGCGGAGCGGATGGACCGCATCCGCGGCGTCAAGGGGCGGCCCTCTGGCCTGCTCAGGATCAATGCCTCCAACATCGCGATCCCTTTGGCGGTGACGCCTGTGATCGCAGCCATGGCCGATCGCTATCCGGATGTGACGGTCGAGGTTTTCGCCGATCAAGCCCTGGTCGATATTGTCGGGGAAGGTTTTGACGCCGGCATTAGGCTGGGCGAGATGATCGCGCAGGACATGACCGCCGTACGGCTGACGCAGCCCTTCAAGGCCGTGCTCGTCGCCTCGCCGGACTATATCGGAAGGCACGGCCGTCCCTGCGACGTGGCCGACCTCGCGAACCATAATTGCATAGGCTACAGGCTTCTCCGCTCCGGCGCGTTCTATCGCTGGGATCTGAACGACAATGGCAAGGAGGTCGTCGTCGAGACGCGTGGCACGGCCGTCGTGACCGATTCGCTGGCGGCGATCGATCTTGCGCTTGCAGGGGTCGGGCTCGCCTATGTGTTCGAGCCGCTTGTACGCGCCGATCTTGCCGCAGGACGCCTCGTCCAGGTCCTGCCAAAGACGGCAATCGAGGAGCCCGGCCTTTTCCTTTACTTTCCGCGCCGGGCTTCGATGGCGCCGAAGCTGAGGGCCTTCATCGACGCCGCACAAGAAATCGGCCGGGCATCCATGCGGACACCCGGCCGAGTTGCCTGAGCCGTTTAGCCTTACTTGTTCTTCGGGCTATTTCTTGACCGCCGCCGCGACTTCCGCCGCGAAATCGGTCGCTTCCTTCTCGATGCCTTCGCCGAGCGCGAAACGCAGATAGGCCGAGATCTTGGCCGGAGCGCCGATCTCCTTCTCGGCATCCTTCAGCGCCTTCTCGACGGTAATGTCGGGATTGAGCACGAAGGCCTGCTTCAGAAGCACGACTTCCTCGTAGAACTTGCGCAGCCGACCCTCGACCATCTTCTCGATGATCGCCTCCGGCTTGCCGGACTGGCGCGCCTGGTCGGCGAAGATCGCCTTCTCGCGCTCGACTGCCGCGGGATCGAGTTCCTCGGTGGTCAGCGCCATCGGGTTGGTGGCGGCGACATGCATGGCGACCTGGCGGGCGAATGCATTGGCCGCGTGCTCGTTGCCCGTGGTCTCGATAGCGACCAGGACGCCCAGCTTGCCAAGGCCGTCGGCAACCGCGTTGTGAACATAGGTCGCGACGGCGCCGTGCGGAACGGTGAGCTTGGCCGAACGGCGGAAGCCCATGTTCTCGCCGATGGTACCGACGGCGTCCTTGATGGTGTCGGTGACCGACTTGTCCGAACCCGGGTACTTCGCGGCAGCCACGGCCTCGCTCGTGCCATAGGCCAGCGCCACCTTGGCGACGTTGGCGACGATCTCCTGGAAGGCGGCGTTGCGGGCTACGAAGTCGGTCTCGGAATTGACCTCGACGACCGCGGCCTCGCGCACGCCGGAATCGACGCCGATCAGGCCCTCGGCCGCGGTGCGGCCTGCCTTCTTGTCGGCCTTGGAGATACCCTTCTTGCGCAGCCAGTCGACGGCTTCTTCCATGTTGCCGTTGGTCTCGTTCAACGCCGCCTTGCAGTCCATCATGCCCGCGCCGGTCAAGTCGCGGAGTTCTTTGACCTGTGCAGCCGAAATGCTCATTGTCGCCTCTTTGTTCAAATGCGCCGACGCACCATCGAATCTCGACGGTGCGTCCGTTTAACGCGTCAAAATATTAGAAAGATGAAGGCCGTGACCGGCCCTCGCTATCACGCTTCCGGAGTTTCCGCCGCCGGAGTTTCGCCGAGCACCGGCTCGGCCGGAGCTTCCACCGAAGCGCCGATGTCGACACCCAGCGCGCCCTGCTGGCGGGCGATGCCGTCGATGGCAGCCTTCGCGATGAGGTCGCAATAGAGCTGGATGGCGCGCGCGGCGTCGTCATTGCCGGGGATCGGGAAGTCGATCTTGTCCGGATCGCAGTTCGAGTCGATGATGGCGACGACCGGAATGCCAAGGCGCTTGGCCTCGAGGATGGCGATCGCTTCCTTGTTGGTGTCGATCACGAACATCAGGTCGGGCGTCGAGCCCATGTCCTTGATGCCGCCGAGAGCCTTGTCGAGCTTCTCGCGCTCGCGGTCGAGATTGAGACGCTCCTTCTTGGTCAACCCTTGCGCCTCGCCGGCCAGCATCTCGTCGAGCTTGCGCAGGCGCTGGATCGAGTTCGAGATCGTCTTCCAGTTGGTCAGCATGCCGCCCAGCCAACGCGAGTTGACATAGTACTGGGCCGAACGCTGCGCGGCATCGGCGACGATGTCGGACGCCTGGCGCTTGGTGCCGACGAACAGCACGCGGCCGCCCTTGGCGACGGTGTCGGAAACCTGCTTCAGCGCCTGGTGCAGCAACGGCACCGTTTGGCTGAGGTCGATGATGTGGATGTTGTTGCGGGCGCCGTAGATATAGGGCGCCATCTTCGGGTTCCAGCGGTGGGTCTGGTGGCCGAAGTGAATGCCAGCTTCCAAAAGCTGGCGCATGCTGAAATCAGGCAGAGCCATTCTCATTTTCCTTTCCGGTTAGCCTCCACGGACACAGGCATTTTCGGACGAAGTCCTCGATGCCACCGGAGGTTTCAGCCGGATTTCTCCCGGGCAGACACCAAAGTCCGTGTGTGGAATGAGCGCGCATATAGAGGGGAAGTGCTCCAAACGCAAGCGCAACGACGCATTGCGGCGCGCCTGCGGCGATCCGCGCGTGCCCTCAACGCTTTATCTTACCCTTTGGCACCCTCACCCGCCGGAAGATCGCGACGATCTCTTCACGATTGCACTCGATGGCACCGAGCCGCACCGCGCGGTCGCGCTCGAAACCGGTTATGTCATAATGCGGCGCCGATGTCTTCGGCGGCCCCTGGTAGGATGAGCGCTTGATGCCGAGTTGCGCGGCGAAACGATGCAGTTCATCGGTGTCGTCGGCCATCAGATGGCACCAGCGATGGCCAACCCATTTCCAGATCGCCGCGTCGACATAGACCGCCATGAGGCTCGCCGCATTCCTTCTTTCGCCGACCGGTGCCCGCGACGAGCGATGATAGAAGGGATTCGCACAGAAGATGAAGCGGCCGGCGGCCTCGAGAAGATGAGAAGCCGCCGCGACGCGTTCAAGCCGTGGACCGCGACGGCGCTGCGTCGAGGCAAATCGAAGTTTATTTCGTCGGGCAGGCCTTCGTCTGGTCGAAAAGCGACAGATTGACCAGCTTGCCGGTCATGGAGAAATCGCCATAGTCCATGGTTAGATCGCGGGTGATGCCGTTCTCGTGCAGCTTGAAGCTGATCCGGTATTCCGGCGTCTCTTCTCCGTTCTTGGCACTGTCGTCGAAATAGGCGATGTCGACCGGCCAGTATTTATCGGTGGCAAGCTTGGCCAGCGCCGGCGCTTCCGGATCGGCCTTGTCGGCATCGGTCCTCTTGCCGACGACGACGGTGGTGGACATCACCTTGTTGGCGTCCTCGGA
The DNA here is from genome assembly GCF_020165765.1 of Mesorhizobium sp. B264B1B. Lineage (NCBI taxonomy): Bacteria > Pseudomonadati > Pseudomonadota > Alphaproteobacteria > Hyphomicrobiales > Phyllobacteriaceae > Mesorhizobium > Mesorhizobium sp. B264B1B. The sequence goes on along the minus strand of NZ_JAIUIS010000020.1, from coordinate 18,459 downwards.
ACCGTCGAACAGATTGGTTTGATAGAAGTTTTCACCCTTCTCGGCCTTGTCTATCAATTCGACCAGATGCTGGGTCGGAAACTGGGTGGCGGCAAGTTCCAGGCTGCTCTTCTCGGGCTTGTCGATGTCGACCTTCAGCCCTTGCGTTTCCTTCGTGGCGACACCCTTGACCTCCTTGTCGAGGTTCTGGTCGACAAAGGATTTGGTGACGAACGAGAAGGTCTTGCCTTCGGCGTCTTCGAAGGTCGTCGTCTGCTGATCGGTCAGCTTGGTGTTGTCGCTGGTGGCAATCTGAGTGACAAAGCGGAATTTCACCGTGTAGCCTTCGCAGGCCGAGCCGTTGAATTCATAGACCATGCGACCGGTAATGCCGGTGATGCCGGAGCGGTCGTCCGCCTTCTTGAGGGTAAGGTCGTAGACGGCGCGATGCGCCTGCAGCGCCGGCACGGCGAAAGCGGGACCTATCGAAAAGACCGCCGGCAACAGGACGGCATGGAATGCAAGGCGCGTTGCGCGCATGAGAGGCTCCGATCGTCGCGGCTGATGGCAGGCCGCAGGGAAAGATGGTCCAGCTTAAAAAAAGTCGTGGCGGAAGCGAGGCAAAAATAGCAATTTCGGCCCGGCTGACGCGGCGCCTTCCAGCAATAGGGAAAAGCAATGAGTGAAACAATCGAAAAGCGGCTAAACGACCTCGGGGTCACCATTCCCGCGGCCGCGGCGCCTGCCGCCAACTACGTGCCGCATTGCAGGACCGGAAACCTGCTTTTCACCGCCGGACAATTGCCGCTCAAGGACGGTAAGCTGCAGGCGAGCGGACTGCTTGGCCGCGACGTCGACACAGCAACCGGCAAGGAAGCGGCAAAATACTGCGCGATCAACATTCTGGCACAGGCCAAGGCGGCACTTGGCGATCTCGAGAAGATACGCCGGCTGGTCAAGATCACCGTCTTCGTCGCCTCGGCGCCGGATTTCGTCGAGCAGCATCTGGTCGCAAACGGCGCCTCCGATTTCCTGGTGGCGGCGCTCGGCGAGCGCGGCAAGCATGCCCGTTCCGCCGTCGGCACGGCTTCGCTGCCGCTTAATGCCGCGGTGGAAATCGAAGCGATCTTCGAAGTCGAGTGAGCGAGCCTGACATGACCGACCTTTCCTGGCTGATTGCCCGGCCTGTCGCCCATCGCGGCTTTCACGACATGAACAAGACGCGCTGGGAAAACACCCTCTCCGCCTTTGCCGCCGCGGCCGAACGCGGCTATGCCATCGAATGCGACGTGCACCTGTCGTCGGACGGAGTTCCCGTCATTATCCATGATGGCGACTTGCAGCGGCTGACTGGGCACGACGGTTTCGTCTGGCAGCGCACGGCGGCCGAACTGGCAGCGCTCAAGGTCGGCGGCACGTCTGATCATGTGCCGACGCTGCGCGAGGCGCTCGATCTGATCGACGGGCGGGTGCCGCTGGTGGTCGAACTGAAAGGCGTGGCTGGATACGACAATGGCCTGGTGGCGAGCGTCGGTAGGCTGCTCAAGCGCTACAAGGGCAAGGTGGCGATCATGTCGTTCGACCACTGGCTGATCCGCGATTTCGCCAGGGATGCGCCGGGCATCCCGGCTGGATTGACCGCCTATGGCAAGGACGACAGGCTGATCGAAGCGCATTTCGCCATGCTGGCGCATCAGATCGCCTTCACCTCCTACGCAGCGGGCGACCTGCCGAATCCATTCGTCAGCTTTGTCCGTGAACGGCTCAAAATGCCGGTCATCACCTGGACGGTGCATGACCAGCCGGCGGTCGACCTTACATTCAAATATGCGGACCAGATGACGTTCGAAGGGTTCGAGCCCGATCTGGTCAAGGTCGCTTGATATGGGTGCCTAGAACGTGACTTGTAGCGGTCCGGATGGAGCTTAAATAAGCCTCATGGATCAGGGCGACGACGGCGACGGGCAAACGGTTGATGCGGAGTATGCGATCCGCATTGCGGCGGGCATCGGCGCCTTCACCTGCGAAGAGTGGGACGGTTTCGCCGGGACCACGCGCAGTGATGCCGAAAACGGTTATAACCCCCTCGTTTCATATGCTTTCCTGAGCGCACTCGAGGATTCCGGCTGCGCCGTGCGGCGCACTGGCTGGCAAGGTCATCATCTCAGGCTGGAGAATGGTCAAGGCACGCTGCTCGGCGCGGTCCCTTGCTATCTCAAGTCACACAGCCAGGGCGAATATGTGTTCGATCACGGCTGGTCGGATGCCTTCGAGCGCGCCGGCGGCCGTTATTATCCCAAGCTGCAATGCTCGGTACCGTTCACGCCGGTCACCGGCCCTCGCCTGCTGGTGAGCAGGGGCCAGCATTCCGGCACCGTCAAGGCCGGGCTCGCCGCGGGATTGAAGGCAGTGGCGGAAAAGCTCGGCGTCTCTTCCGCGCATGTCACCTTCGCGCAGGAGAGCGACGTGGACGTGCTGGAGGCGGCGGGCTTCCTGCATCGCACCGACCAGCAGTTCCACTTCGTCAACGAGGGCTTCTCGACCTATGACGATTTCCTCGCCACGCTCGCCTCCCGCAAGCGCAAGGCCATGAAGAAGGAGCGCCGCGAGGCGCTTGCCGACGGCATCTCCATCGACTGGCTTACCGGCAAGGACCTTACAGAACGGGCCTGGGACGATTTCTTCGCCTTCTACATGGACACCGGCAGCCGCAAATGGGGCCGGCCCTATCTGAACCGCGAATTCTTCTCGCTGATCGGCGAGCGCATGGCCGAGGACATCCTGCTGGTGATGGCCAGGCGCAACGGCCGCTACATTGCCGGCGCTATCAACTTCATCGGCTCGGATGCGCTCTACGGCCGCAACTGGGGCTGCATCGAGGATCATCCCTTCCTGCATTTCGAGGTCTGCTATCACCAGGCCATCGACTTCGCCATCGAGCGCAAGCTCAAGGTGGTCGAAGCGGGCGCACAGGGCGAACACAAGCTGGCGCGCGGCTACCGGCCGGTGACCATGCATTCCGCGCATTACATCGCCCATCCCGGCCTGCGCAACGCCGTCGCCGACTATCTCAGGCGCGAACGGCGCGAGGTGGAACGCATGAGCGAATATCTCGAAGAGCACACACCATTCCGCAAGGATCTGGAGGAGTAGGCCATCCCGCGGGGCAGGAGCATATGTCAGGTTCGGCATCCCTTGGGTTGGCAGTGCACGCCTGTCGAGATCGGCTTCATCGATCTCGCCTGATCGTCTTGCCGCTCACGAGAGGCTTCGCTACACCAATCAGCGAGGCACAATCCGGAGCGTTCGCCATGGCCGAAACCGCCTATGACACCGACAACATCTTTGCCAAGATCCTGCGCGGTGAAATTCCCTCGCACCGCGTCTACGAGGACGAAGCGGTCGTTGCCTTCATGGATGTGATGCCACAGGGGCCAGGCCATACGCTGGTGGTGCCGAAGACGCCTTCGCGCAATCTGCTCGACGCCGATCCGGCAACGTTCGGCCCGCTTTTCACAGTCGTGCAGAAGGTGGCGCTCGCCGTCCGCGAGGCATTCAAGGCCGATGGCGTCACCGTGATGCAGTTCAACGAGCCGGCTTCCGGGCAGACCGTCTATCACCTTCACGTCCACGTCATTCCGCGCTTCGAAGGCATCGCGCTGAAGCCGCATACGGGCCAGATGGAGAAACCCGAGGTGCTGGCCGAGAATGCCGGCCGGATAAAGGCGGCCATGCCGCTATCCTGACGCCTGGCTTTCAGCTGCCCCCATTGCGGCCGTCTGGGGAAGTTGCGCATCGAAAACGATGAACCCGAGCCGCCAGCATATCAGCGTGATCGCCATTCCGCCGAGCACATCAATCAGATTATGCCCGCCGTAGATGAGGAGCGGGCCGCGCGGCTGAGATTCATTCTCATCGCCGCTGAGCGCGCGATCAGGACAGCTTGTTTGCGGAGAACGCCAAAAGCCTCTCAAACGCCGTCGGAGGCTCTACATTTTGCCTGAGCCGCCCGCGGATCGCATCCGCACATTGTGCCGGCGTCAGAAGCGATGTGTCCACTTCCAGATCATACACGCCAGGCCGGTGTACCTCCTCCTGCCACAGACGCACCGCCAACGGTACAGGGTCGTCAGGCGATCCCGTCACATATCCCCTCCCCGCCGGACTGTCGGCGCGCCTCTGCATGATGATTTCGATCGGGCAGCGGACACCGACAAACAGAACCGGCAGGCCTGCGAGGCGCTGGGCGCAATCGACAAGGCAATCAAGGGGTCGCGAATAGCTGTCGTGATGACCGAGATCGGCCACGACATTCAACCCCACTCGGCTGTGGGCGGCGATCGATTCGTAGAGCGCGGCGTAGAACCTCGGCACGAGACCCTCGATATCCGGGCGCTCGCCGCCGGGCCGCAAACCTATCCCCGGGCGACAGCGCAGCGGCGTGACCTGCTCATAGGTGTCGACCCCCAGGTTCATCCATGGGCCCTCGAAGCTCTCCTGAACTGCCTGGACGATGCTCGATTTCCCCGATCGCGGTGCGCCGTTGAGGATGATGATCTGGCCTGGTTCAGACATAAAATTCCCCATCTCATGGAGGCACTTGACCGGAACGGCATCCAACGCGCCGCCATGGTCTGGTCCCGCGGAGCGAACTCCTTCACCAACGAGGCCATGGTCTCCGAGATCGGCGATGCGTACAGTCTGGGCGCTACTTTCGGAAACGACTTTTCGCGCATGCTCGTTACCGGCAAGGCGCCGTCGGGATTGCATATCTCGATACCGTTGGGCCAACATATAAAATCGTTCCTCGGCGGTAAGCCGAAATACGCGGCCTGCGAGGCCTTCGGCCGGGCACCCGGCCTGTCCGGCATGGTCGGCGCCAAGGTGGGAGCACCGCCGTCCTGGACGGACAAATCAGCCAAAATCCGCCCGACGCCGCTTGCTGTCCAGGGGCCGCCGGCAACGCTTCAGTGATCGTCCCTTTGTGCCAACAAAAAAGCCCCGTTTCCGGGGCTTTTTCGAGGGAGTGACTATCAGCTCTTGCGCGGCAGTTGCGGCACCAGGCTGCGCTTGCCGCCGTCCTTGCCCTTGGGCTCGGGCTTCTGCGCGACGGCCTTCTTGACCGCCGGCTTCTTGGCCACTGCCTTGCGCTGCTTGGGGGTGTCTTCCGGTTCTTCCTTCTTGGGCTTCACCGGTGCCTCGTCGGCGAGCGATTCGAGCTTCAGGCCGGTCTCGCCGGTTTCCTTCTTCTCGACGCTGACGCGCACCGTGCCGCCCTTCTTGAGCTTGCCGAACAGCACTTCGTCTGCCAGCGGCTTCTTGATGTGCTCCTGGATGACGCGGCCGAGCGGACGCGCACCCATGCGCTCGTCATAGCCCTTGTCGGCGAGCCAGGCGATCGCATCCGGCGACAGGTCGAAGGTGACGCCACGCTCGGAGAGCTGGGCCTCCAGCTGCATGACGAACTTCTGCACCACCTGATGGATAACCGGCACCGGCAGCGAGCCGAACGGGATGATCGCATCGAGACGGTTGCGGAACTCCGGCGTGAACAGCCGGTTGATCGCCTCGACGTCGTCGCCTTCGCGCTTGGTCGACCCGAAACCGATCGCCGCGCGCTGCGCATCCGACGCGCCCGCATTGGTGGTCATGATCAGGATCACATTGCGGAAGTCGATCTGCTTGCCGTTGTGGTCGGTCAGCTTGCCATGGTCCATCACCTGCAACAGGATGTTGAACAGGTCCGGATGCGCCTTCTCGACTTCGTCCAGCAGCAGCACGCAATGCGGATGCTGGTCGACGCCGTCGGTCAAAAGGCCGCCTTGATCGAAGCCGACATAGCCGGGAGGCGCGCCGATCAACCGAGAGACCGTGTGGCGTTCCATGTATTCCGACATGTCGAAACGGATCAGCTCGACGCCGAGCGACGCAGCCAATTGCTTGGCGACTTCGGTCTTGCCGACGCCGGTCGGACCCGAGAACAGATAGGAGCCGATCGGCTTCTCCGGTTCCCGCAGGCCGGCACGCGCCAGCTTGATCGCCGAGGTCAGCGCGGTGATCGCAGTGTCCTGGCCGTAGACGACGCGCTTCAGCTCGATGTCGAGACCCTGCAGCACCTTCTCGTCATCGGCCGAAACAGTCTTCGGCGGGATGCGCGCCATGGTGGCGATCGTCGCTTCGATCTCCTTGATGCCGATGGTCTTCTTGCGCTTGGCCTCCGGCACCAGCATCTGCGAGGCGCCGGTCTCGTCGATCACGTCGATCGCCTTGTCCGGCAGCTTGCGGTCGTTGATGTAGCGCGCCGACAGCTCAACCGAAGCCTTGATGGCTTCCGTCGTGTAGCGGACCTTGTGGAACTCCTCGAAATAGGGCTTCAGGCCCTTCATGATCTCGATGGCGTCCTCGATGGTCGGCTCGTTGACGTCGATCTTCTGGAAGCGACGTACGAGCGCGCGGTCCTTCTCAAAGAACTGGCGAAACTCCTTGTAGGTTGTCGAACCGATGCAGCGGATCGCACCCGAAGACAGTGCCGGCTTCAACAGGTTGGACGCATCCATGGCGCCGCCGGACGTCGCGCCGGCGCCAATGACGGTGTGGATCTCGTCGATGAACAGCACAGCGCCCGGATAATCCTCGAGCTCCTTGACGACCTGCTTCAGCCGCTCTTCGAAATCGCCGCGATAGCGCGTGCCGGCCAAAAGCGTGCCCATGTCGAGCGCGAAGATGGTGGCGTTGTGCAACACCTCCGGAACATCACCCTCGACGATGCGCTTGGCGAGGCCCTCGGCGATCGCCGTCTTGCCGACGCCGGGATCGCCGACATAGAGCGGATTGTTCTTGGAACGGCGGCACAGTACCTGGATGGTGCGGTTGATCTCGGACTCGCGCCCGATCAGCGGATCGATCTTGCCGGCCTTGGCCTTGTTGTTGAGATTGACGCAATAAGCGGTCAGCGCGTCCTGTTGCTGCTTTTTCTTGCCGCCTTCCTCTTGCGGCTCGGCGCCGTTCGCGCCGCCCTGCTCGTCATCGGCGCCACGCGGCGAACGCGTCTCCGACGCGCCGGGACGCTTGGCGATGCCGTGCGAGATGTAGTTGACCGCGTCGTAACGGGTCATCTGCTGTTCCTGCAGGAAATAGGCGGCATGGCTCTCGCGCTCGGCGAAGATGGCGACGAGCACGTTGGCGCCGGAGACCTCTTCGCGGCCGGACGACTGCACATGGATCACCGCGCGCTGAATGACGCGCTGGAAGCCGGCGGTCGGCTTGGAATCCTCGTCATAGCCGGTGACCAGATTGTCGAGTTCGGTGTCGATATAGGTGAGAACAGTGTGCTTCAACTCGTCGAGGTCGACATTGCAGGCGCGCATGACGGCGGCGGCCTCGGTGTCGTCGATCAGGGCGAGCAGCAGATGTTCAAGGGTTGCATATTCATGGTGCCGCTCGTTGGCGAGCGTCAGCGCTTGGTGAAGCGCCTTTTCCAGGCCTTGGGAGAAAGCCGGCATGTTACCTCACTTCTTCTCCATCACGCATTGCAGCGGATGCTGATTCTGTCGGGCGAAATCCATGACCTGGGACACTTTGGTCTCGGCCACCTCGAATGTATAGACCCCGCACTCGCCCACTCCATGATTGTGAACATGAAGCATGATGCGTGTGGCGGCTTCGCGGTCCTTCTGGAAAAAACGCTCCAGCACGTGAACCACGAACTCCATCGGTGTGTAGTCGTCGTTCAGGATGAGGACCCGATAGAGGCTGGGTTTCTTGGTCTTGGTCTTTGTGCGCGTGATGACCGCCGTGCCGCGGCCGGCCTCATTGCCGTCGCCGCTGCCGTTCTGCATCCGTGCCTTGGTGGCAGTCAAACCGATCGTCACGTAATCCTGCCTCTTTCGAATCCTCATGCGAGTTCGACATGTAGGTGTTCGATGGACGATTTTAAGCCCTTCTGGTTAGCTGACAATATGGCTAGGTGCCCAACTTGGCCGATTTTCGCAATCGTGAAGGGGTGCCAGGCCGCTGAACGGAAATAGACATGAAAAAACCCGGCCACGCTGGCGCGGCCGGGCTCTGTCTTGGCCCAATGGGCCCAGATCTCGGTACTGCCGGACGAATTACTTAGCCTTGGCAACGATCGATTCGAACGGCTTGTAGGCTTCCTTGGCGAGTTCGGCATAGAGGTCGCCGATCTTGGTGGCCTCGGCGACGAACGCCTCATAAGACTGCTTGGCATAGTCGGACTGGACCTCGATCGCCTTGTCGAGCGACTTGGCCGAGACAATCTTCTCGAAAGCGGCGCTGCCGGCTTCGAAGCTCTTCTTGGTGTATTCGCCGGCCTCGGCCGCAATTGCCTGCGCGCCCTTGGACAAAGAGGCGAAGCTCTTCAAGCCGGTGTCGGCGAACTCTTTGCCGTATTTGCTGAAGTCCTCATAGGTCTGCGTCATTTCAATTCTCCCTGGACGGTTGATGCGCCCTGCCCCGAGCGCCTTGTGCAATGCACTCGAATATATTGTGCGACGCACAAAAGTCAAGAAATCGCCAGCTTCCGTCCTAGCCGGTGTGGGCAATGGCTAAAATTCGAATAAACAGAGGCTCAAACCACCAGAAAATGGTGAACGCGGCGGTTACCATAAACGGATTGGTAACGCTGCCCCGATAGCTTGCCCGGAAGTGAGGCAGGATCCCTTTGCCGCCTCCAGCGCAACAAGAAATTCAAAGGAACTATCAGTGCGTCAGGCGTTGTCGGGCATCGTTTCCAAATCCGCGTCCCCTTTCAAAACGGTCATGATCATCGCCGTGGCGATGACCATCGTCGTTGCAGGTGCCGCCTCGTCGCTCGCCGCGAAGTCCGCAGCCATCGTGGTCGACGCCAAGACCGGCAAGGTGCTCTACTCCTCGGATGCCAACGCCCGGCGTTACCCCGCCTCGCTCACCAAGATGATGACGCTTTATTTGACTTTCGAGGCTCTGGCCAAGGGCAAGATCAGCCGGAACTCGCCGGTCGTCTTCTCGGCTCATGCCGCGGCAGAGCCGCCGACGAAGCTCGGTGTGAAGCCGGGCGGTTCGGTCGCGGTCGAGATCGCCATCCTGTCGATGGTGACCAAATCGGCCAATGATTCGGCGACCGCGCTCGGCGAAATGCTCGGCGGCAACGAGACCAATTTCGCCCGCATGATGACTGCCAAGGCGCGGCAGCTCGGTATGAACGGCACCGTCTTCCGCAACGCCAACGGCCTGCCCGATCCCGGCCAGTTCACCACTGCGCGCGACATGGCAACGCTCGGCATCGCGCTGCGCGAACATTTCCCGCAATATTACGGCTATTTCTCGCAGCGCTCCTTTCTCTATGGCCGCCAGCGCATCAACGGCCACAACCGCCTGCTTGGACGCATCAAGGGCGTCGACGGCATCAAGACCGGTTACACCCGCGCTTCGGGCTTCAACCTGGTTTCATCGGTTTCGGACGGCAACCGTCGCATTGTCGGCGTAGTCATGGGCGGCACCTCGGGCAGCAGCCGCGACAATCAGATGGCGGCCCTGATCAACACCTATCTGCCGCGGGCATCGACCCGAGGCGGCGGCGATCTGGTCGCCAAGGCCGATAGCGGCAACCCGGTGACGGCATTGGCCAAGGTGCTGTTGCCCAAGCACGACGCACCGACTCCGGATGAGAAGCCGATGGCGGTGGCCAGCGCCGATGACGCGGACGAGGCCGTTGCCGACGACGCGACGGTAGCCCAGGGCGACAGCGAGGACGCCGACGATAACGCAGCAGAAGAAACCAAAGTGGTTGTTCCGGCAAAGAAGGTGAAGACGGTTATCGTCTCCGCCCCCAAGGTCGCCACGGCACAGGTGGTGTCCGCTTATGCCGAGCCCGCGCCGGCCGTCGACCCGGTCAATACCGCGTCGGTGCCGTCGGGTTGGGCCATTCAGGTCGCCTCGTCGCCGAAACAGTCCGAAGCCCAGGCCTTCCTCGACAAGACCACCAAGCAGGCGCCCAAGGCGCTGGCAGATGCCTCCGGCTTCACCGTCGCCTTCGACAAGGACGGCGTCACGTACTACCGCGCCCGCTTCGGCGGCTTCGGTTCCAAGACCGCGGCCTGGAAGGCCTGCACCGCCCTCAAGAAGAAGAAAATCGAGTGCTACGCCGTCCAGCAGTAGGGACGGCGTAGAAGATATCTCCCGGAAAATTTCTGCGTCGAAGGAGACTAGTTGTGATTGGAGAGCAAGACGTCCTTGGCTTCGTTGATCCGCGCCGCCAGGAAAGACGTGCCGCCGATATCGGGGTGCAGGCGTTGCATCAGGCGGCGGTGCGCCTTGCGGACATCCGCCGCGGCGGCCCCCGCTTCAAGACCAAGGACCTTGTAGGCCTCCTCCTTAGTCATGGCGCCCGGACCTGGCGCAATACCCAGCCCTTCGCCACTGTGCGCCTCAGCGTTTTTGCGCCAGACGGGAAATCTGCCGTCAAGATACGTCTCTAGCAGTTGCCGGCTCTCCGGGTCACCGGAGAGTTCGCGAAACAGCTGCAGCAATTCGGCTTTGCCCATCGCACCAAGCATCTTGCCTTCATGGCGGCCTGCCAGGACAAGGCCTTCAAGGCCTCCTGTATCGTGATCGAGGTCCATTTCCAGCGCCGCTGTGCGTACGGTCGAGCGTCTCCGCGCCGGCATCACGGCTCGCCGGTTCAGCCGCATCGAGCCGTACCAGGCGATCGCTGCGAGCAGGATGATGCCGCCGAGACCGCCGCGCCCGACCAGCAGCACGGCGCCCCCGACCAACGCCAGCAAAACCGGCCCAACCTTCCTCATGTCGCCTGCAAGCCTGCTCGGGTCGGCCCGCACGAAAGCCGTTGCCAGGCCCATCAGCACCAGCAGCAATGCGACGACAGCGATGATCGCGCCTACCATATTCCACTGCCCCGTGAATGCCTGGCGATCGGCCGGTTTTCCAGACTATTCCTGAACACGAGCATGCCGCCACCGGGTGTTATTTCTGCGCCGCAATCATGACCTTGCGCGACACATGGTCCGCATCCCACCACGCCGCGGCGCGATGTGGTCGGCGCGAGTGCGTCAGATATCGAAACCGGATGGTTCCTATCGCTCATGATTTTCAAGATGTGGCGTTGTCGCGACGCTTGCAAGTCCAACGGACAGCAACATTGAGGGCCAGCAACCGCAGTCCGCCTATACGGGCCGACCATGCCGCCAGATTGCCCCGGAGCAAGCCAACTGGCTGCTCGGAGCAAGCCAATGGGCTGCTCGGAGCAAGCCGATAGTGATTTAGAGCAGGCCGAGATCGGCGAGCTCGCGCCGGAGTTTCGGCGGCATTTCGACCTGCCCCGGCTTGCCCTTGCCGAGATCGGCGGGTGCATCCGATGGCTTTAGATAGCGCCAGCCCTGAAAGGCGCGGCGCGGCTGCCAGTCGGTGCGCACCACTTGCGGATCCAGCATCAGATGGCAGCGGCCGATGCCCTCGTCATCGGTGAATGGCCGGATCTCGGTGATCAACTGCCGGCATTGCACACTTCCCTTGATCACCCAGTAGAGCGAGCCACCGTCGGTAACCTCATCGGCGCGCGTCGGCACCATGCGGGTGGTGTGCCAATGCTCGGCCGGTTCGCCGGCACGGCGCCGCTCGTCGAGGCGGAACGCGATCCATTCTTCGAGATCCTCGACGCTGTCGCAGCCGACGCAGAGCTTTAGGAGGTTGAGAGCCATTGCCCAAGATTTAATCCGTCGCACGGATGCGTCAACGGCCTGAGCAAGTTCTCCACAGTGCCAGCGGGCTGAAGCTGTGCCTGACGCTCCTGCCTATGGCCAGGATGGGAGTGAGTGTCATAGGCGCGCGGAGCTATTCAGCAGGGACGGATTGGGTCGCGTCTGTCACCAGTCGGATGAGGCCAAGCGTTTTCAGCCGATACTCCATCGCTAGCCGGGAAACATCAAAACGCAATGCTAAGTCGTGGATTGTCGTCACGCCTTCATTCAAAAGCCGTTCGATCGTAACCTTCGGCATGAGAAGGCTGGACGCAAACTGGTTGGCCTGAACCTCATGCTTGTAGTCGAGGGGGCGCTCTGGATTGCGGTTGGCCGCTTCGTCAAAAAGACGGTCCAGGTGCTTGTGCTTCTTGAGGAGATCTCGGTGCATCATGAAATGGCCGAGTTCGTGAGCGGCAGTGAAGCGCTTACGTTGTGGTCCGTCGTTGATGTTGACAGCAATCGTGCAATGCCACCCGTCATACTCGATGTAACCGGACTCGCCTGGCGGCATGTCGCGTTCAACGTAAGTAAGCCCGATCTCGCCGATTATGGCCTTTACATTCACCGGCGCCACTAGCGCGTATTTTTGAACGATCGCGTTAACATTTCCGTAATTGATCATGGCTCGTCTCCGTCGAGACTGTTCACAATAGCTTGAGCATCGTCAGTGACCCTACTTGTAGTTCCAAGAGAGTTTTTCAACGCCAACTGGTCTGCCATCTCGCGGCTTACCATTGCGGGCAGTTCCGATCTTACCAGATTCTCCGCGGTTTTGCGTGCAATTTCGCCGGACAACGAGTGGAGTGACTGATAGCCCCAAACGGCCAGCATAGCGATGAAAATGCCAAGCGCCGTCAGAAGCACACCCAAGGCGGCAAGGACGATCGTTACGACCTCAACCGACGTAAACCCCGACACTACATAATAGCCGCGCCCGATGAACAGGTACGCCAGACAAAAGAACATCGCGATGTTCATAACGAACATGATACCAAATATGAATCGGCGAGCGCCTCGCATACTTACCCCTCCCAGGCCATAAATCGGTGATGACACAGCGCGCTCTACCGAAAACATGCACCGCGAGGTGGTATATCATCAAAAGCAGATGCTGATGCCGAAGTTTGATCTAAGTTGCGGCGCCCAATGTGCGCCAGCCCTCAACACTCCACCACATTTACCGCCAGTCCGCCGAGGCTGGTCTCCTTGTACTTCTCGTTCATGTCGAGGCCGGTCTGGCGCATCGTCTCGATCGCCGCATCCAGCGGCACGAAATGGGTGCCGTCACCTTTGATGGCAAGCGAGGCGGCCGTCACCGCCTTGACCGCGCCCAGCGCGTTGCGCTCGATGCAAGGCACCTGCACCAGCCCGCCGACCGGATCGCAGGTCATGCCCAGATGGTGCTCCAGCGCGATCTCGGCGGCGTTCTCGACCTGTTCGGGCGTGCCGCCCATGACGGCGCACAGGCCGGCCGCTGCCATGGCCGAAGCCGAGCCGACTTCGCCCTGGCAGCCGACCTCGGCGCCGGAGATGGACGCATTGGACTTGATGATGCCGCCGACGGCGGCTGCCGTGAGCAGGAAATCGCGAATGCTGGGCTGGTCGGCCTCGGGATGGAAATGCAGCCAGTAGCGCAGCACCGCCGGCAAGGTGCCGGCCGCGCCGTTGGTCGGCGCGGTGACGACGCGCCCGCCGGCCGCATTCTCCTCGTTGACGGCCATGGCATAGATCGACAGCCAGTCATTGGCGAGCAGCGGATTGGGCCGGTTCTGCTGCCACTGCTCCTGCAGCTTGTCGTGCAATTGCCTGGCCCGGCGGCGCACCTTCAGCCCGCCCGGCATGATGCCGTCCTGCGACAGGCCGCGCTCGATGCAACTCTTCATGGCACCCCAGATGGCGTCGAGGCCGGCGTCGAGCTCATCGCGCGACATTTGTGTTTCCTCGTTGACCCGCTTCATCTCGGCAATGGAAAGGCCGCTCTTGCCAGCCATCTTCAGCATCTCGAGGGCGTTCTTGAAGGGATAAGGGACTTTTTTGCCTTCGGTCGTCACCGAACCCTTGGCTTTCATGCGCTGCAGCTCTTCTTCCGAAACCACGAAGCCGCCGCCGATCGAATAATAGATGCGCTTGAGCAGCAGGCGGTCGCCGGCATCATAGGCATAAAACGCCATGCCGTTGGCGTGGCCGGTGAGCGGCGTCTTGCGGTCGAGCACCAGGTCGCCGGCCGTATCGAAACGGTAGGAGGGGTGGCCGGGCGGTGAAACCAGCTTGTCGGCGGTGATGCGAGCGACAATGCCGTCCGCCTGGTCAGGGTCGACCGTCTGCGGCGTCTGCCCGGCAAGGCCGAGAATGACGGCACGGTCACTGCCATGGCCGATGCCGGTATAGGCGAGCGAGCCGTGCAGGCTGGCGCCGATGCGAGCAACCTTGGCGCCGGCCGGACGCGGCCAGTCGTCTCCGGCGATCTCGTCGAGGAAACGGCGGGCGGCCGTCATCGGTCCCATCGTGTGCGAACTCGATGGTCCGATGCCGATCTTGAACAGGTCGAAAACCGAAAGGAACACGCGCCACAATCTCCCGAAGCCGCTCTGGGACTACATATAGGAACTCCTGCGATGTTTCCGCTGTTTTGAACGGCGCGGCGCAGCGCCTGCCGACCTTGTTTGCTCCGGCAGCGACATATCCGTCGCTGCCGCGGACGATCGAAGCAATCGCACTGGATGTGATAGGATTCGCCAATGGGCGATTCCCTCGATCTTTCGACAGCCGATCTCGCGGCGTTGGCGTTCTTCCTCATTGCGTGGGTTTTGCATACGCTCGCCTCGGACGGTGTGCTGGTCAGCCGCATGTCCCTGACAACGGCGATGAATGCGCAGCGGCAAGCCTGGATGCACCGGATGGCCGAGCGTGAGATCCGCATCGTCGACACAGCCATCATGGGTGGCCTGCAGCAAGGCACCGCCTTCTTCGCCTCCAGCTCCCTGATCGCGCTTGGCGGCTGCTTTGCCTTGCTCGGTGCCTCCGACCGCGTCCTCGAGGTGTTGAGCACCCTGCCTCTGGGCGGCGCCCCGTCGCGCCCGGCTTTTCAGATCAAGGTGCTGGGACTGGTGCTGATCCTGGCGTTTTCGTTCTTCAAGTTCGGCTGGGCCTACCGTCTGTTCAACTATTGCTCGATCCTGATCGGTGCTGTGCCGATCCCACATGGCGAAGCCTCGCGCAACCCGGTCACCGAAACGGCGGTGTGGAGGGCGGCGCAGATGAACATGCTGGCAGGCAAGCATTTCAACTCCGGCCTGCGCGGCGTGTTCTTTTCGATCGGCTATCTCGGCTGGTTCGTCGATCCGGTGGTGTTCGTGCTGTCGACGCTTCTGCTCCTGGCCGTTCTGGTGCGGCGCCAGTTCTTCTCGGCGGCGCGCCGCGCCGTGATCGGTCAGCCGCCAGGTGCGGAAAAAGGCCGATCGATGCGGCCGGACAGCCAATAGGCGAACAGCCCTATCCATTCGCGGATCGCCATGGTGGCCGCCTGCAGCGCATCGGCCGGATTGTCGCGGAACAGGCCGATGCCTTCGTCTCCCGACGTTCGATAGTCGACCGGCCAGGGGACGGTCGCGAAGCCGGCCTTGTCGAACAGCGCCTTGGCGCGCGGCATATGGTAGGCAGAGGTGACCAGCAGCCAGGTTTCGCCCGGCTTCGGCGCTATCAAGGCCTTGGTGAAGACGGCATTCTCATAGGTGTTGCGCGATTTGCCCTCGAGGATCAGGCGCTCCGGCGTCACGCCAAGCGCGCCAAGCAGGCGCGGCGCGGTGGCGGCATCGCCCTCGCCGTCGAGGAACAATTCGCCATTGCCGCCGGAGACGACCACCTTGGCGTCGGGAAAGCGCCGCGCCAGCACGGCCGTCTCGACCATCCGGTCGCCGCCGCTGTTCAGCTCATAACCGCCGCGCACCAGATTGATGCCGCCCTCGAAGCCGCCGCCGAGCACGACGATGCCATCGACTTTTTGCGGCAGCGGCGGGCGCGGAAAGCGTTCCTCCAGCGGGTTGAGCAGCAATGCGCCGAGCGAGGTCCAGGCCGAAAGCGCCAGAACCAAAAACGCCAGCACGCCGCCGGTGGCTGCCAGCCGCGGGCGGCCGAAAAATGCCGAGACCAGCCCCGCCAGCAGCAGGAAGATCGTCAGGTTGAGCGGCTGGATAAAGAACCAGAAGATTTTCGAAAGATAAAAGAACATCCCTCACCCCTTAGATGAGAAACGATCCTACCACCACTTCTCCGGCTGGAACGTTCCGGCCGCCTGCTCGATGACGGCAGCGGTCTGGAACAGCGTCTCTTCTTCGAACGGCCTGCCGATCAGTTGCAGGCCGAGCGGCAAGCCCTTGGGGTCTAGGCCGGCGGGCACCGCAATGCCCGGCAGGCCCGCCATGTTCACGGTGACGGTGAAGATGTCGTTCAGGTACATCTTCACCGGATCGGAAGCCATGTCCTCGTCTGCAATGCCGAAGGCGGCAGATGGCGTCGCCGGTGTCAGGATGACATCAACGCCGGCGGCAAAGACGTTCTCGAAGTCCCGCTTGATCAGATTGCGCACCTTCTGCGCCTGCAGATAGTAGGCGTCGTAATAGCCCGCCGACAGCACATAGGTGCCGATCATGATCCGGCGCTTGACCTCGCGGCCAAAGCCGGCGGCGCGGGTCTTCTCATACATCTCGACGATGTCCTTGCCCGGCACGCGAAGGCCGTAGCGGACGCCGTCATAGCGCGCAAGGTTGGACGAGGCTTCGGCGGGCGCCACGATGTAATAGGCCGGTAGCGCGTATTTGGTGTGCGGCAAGGAGATGTCGACGATCTCGGCGCCAGCATCCCTGAGCCAGGCAATGCCCTTCTGCCAAAGGGCCTCGATCTCCTCCGGCATGCCGTCGACGCGGTATTCCCGGGGAATCCCAACCTTCATGCCCTTGATCGGCTTGCCGATCGCCGCCTCGTAGTCCGGCACCGGCCGGTCCACCGAGGTCGTATCCTTCGGATCGACGGAGGCCATCGATCTGAGCAGGATCGCGGCATCGCGCACGTCGCGCGCGATCGGCCCGGCCTGGTCGAGCGACGAGGCGAAGGCGACGATACCCCAGCGCGAGCAGCGGCCATAGGTCGGCTTGATGCCGACCGTGCCGGTGAACGCGGCCGGCTGGCGGATCGAGCCGCCAGTGTCGGTGGCCGTGGCGCCCGCGCACAGGAAAGCCGAGACGGCGGAGGCCGAGCCGCCCGACGAGCCACCCGGCACCAGCTGCGCATTGTCCAGGGTGCGCGCGGTCCTGGTGCCGCCGGCCGAAACGAAGCCGCCATCGCCCTGATGCGTGGTCGGCATCACCATCGTATCGACGCGCGAACGCCGCCACGGGTTGACCACCGGCCCGTAATAGGACGTCTCGTTGGACGAGCCCATGGCGAACTCGTCCATGTTGAGCTTGCCCAGCATGACCGCCCCGTCAGCCCACAGATTGGAGGTGACGGTCGATTCGTAATGCGGCTTGAAACCGTCGAGCACATGGCTGCAGGCCTGGGTGTGCACGCCCTCGGTGCCGAACAGGTCCTTAATGCCGAGCGGAATGCCTTCCAGCGCACCGCCCTCGCCTTTGACCAGCCTGGCGTCGGAGGCCTTGGCCATGTCGCGCGCCTTGTCGCCGGTCACCACGACGTAGGCGTTGAGCGCCGGATTGGCGCGCTCGATCGCAGCAAGATAGGCGTCGGCGATCTCGGTCGCGGTGATTTCCTTGGCGCGCAGCTTGGCGCGGGCCTGCGAAATCGTCAGTCGGGTCAGGTCGCTCATCAGGCAAGGCTCTTTTCGTAAAACACCGACCACTCGGAATCGGGATAATCCAGCACCGGACCGCAACGCGAGAAGCCGGAACGTTCATAGACAGCCCAGGCGGCAGGATGGCGATCGCCCGTCTCCAGCACCAGACGCTTCAATCCTTCCTCGCGCGCCAGCGCTTCGACACGCTCCACGATCCTGGCGCCGATTTTCTGGCCGCGATGCGTGGGCCGCGTGTACATGCGCTTGACCTCGCCGACGGCGCCGTCATGGCGCTTCAGCGCCCCGCAACCGATTGCAAAACCGTCGTCGCGGACGACGAAGACCGTGGTGTCCGGGCCGGCCATCTGCTCGACGGTCAGGTGATAGCAGTGTTCCGGCGGCGTCAGTTCGAGCAGCGTCTCGTTGAGCTCCGCGACCAAGCCGCGCACATCGTCCTGCAGCGGCGTCTCGATGGCGATTTCGATGGCCATCGGCCTGTTACTCCACGACCTTCGGCACGAGGAAGAAGTTCTCTTCCGTGGCAGGCGCGTTGGCGACGATGTCGGCAGCCTTGTTGCCGTCGGTGACGACGTCCTGGCGCTTCTTCATCCCCATCGGAGTTACCGAAGTCATCGGCTCGACCCCGGAAACATCGACCTCGTTCAGCTGTTCGACGAAGCCCAGTATGGCATTCAGCTCGCCGGTCATGCGTTCGGCATCTTCCTCGCTCACCGCAATGCGGGCGAGACGCGCGACGCGCTTCACTGTCTTGACGTCAACGGACATGTTTGTGCCTCGGGAAAACCAGCCCCGGCCTATAGCGGCGCCGCGCGCGGCGCGCAACATGTGCATGCCCACAATGTCGTAAGCACATGAGTTGTCCGGATTAGGTAGCACGTGAGTTGTCCGGTTTTATCGCCAGCGGATGGAGGCTGG